>CAZIGZ010000235.1:0-4423 GCA_964538835.1 uncultured Chitinophaga sp.
GTGTCGTCCGTGACACGCCAATGCTCCGCCGCGAATATCTTCGGTGAATTCCATGTAGTTTCGCAGTTTCCTCGCATTGCCTCAAGATCGACTTTTCACACAACAGCTGTGGTTTGAGAGCATTCGGTCATGGAATGACCGTGCTACGTAGGCGCGTCATTCCATGACTCGAACCTGCCCAAAATGCGGCCCGGGGGATCAGATCTTCACGGAAAACACACAGAAGCCGCTGAGACTCTGTCCACATCGGTATGGACGATTTTTCATAAAGCTGCTATTCCACAGCTCGCTGAACAGTGTCGCCATCAGATCAAAGACACTTTCAACAGACTGGCAACGGTTCCCGAGTGTTCGCCGACGGAAAACGGCGATGCAATCGTGCTGAAACAGGGATGTTCGTAATGATGCGCAGCGTCATGCTGAGTGCTTTAGTTTTGTTCCTTTCGTCGCTGGGCATGCTGGCCGGACGAGGGATCACAACGTGCATCGATGACACAAAGGCAACACCCACCGATGGAGTCACTGAGCAACAAACCGTCGATGCCAGCCTGACGAGCTCAACAGCGGCGAGCATGCAGGGGGATTTGGCTCGGTCGTTTTCGGCGGTGCCCGTATCGCAATCGACTGTTCAGATCGGTGATGTGACAATCACGGCCTCCGGCAGCTCAAGCCTGGCTGGCACCTTCTCCAGCAACGACAGCAATGATGCAGATTCGTCACGGTTGTTTGACGATGCAATTTCGACGGATGAAGGCGTCTCCCTCGAAGCCGCCGCGGATCTGATTCGCAAGGAGTTTCCCACCGCTTCGGAGGATATCGTTGCAGGCTGGGCCGAATCGTTTGAAGGGCTCTCTGCTGTCGAAGTGATGGGAATTCTTCAGCAGAAGAAGCTCCTTTCAACATCGCTCGATTCCGCCTTGCCCTCGTCGCTCTCAATGCCACTCGAGGACGCCGAAGAGAAGTCAGTGTCGAACACGACTCCAATGGAAGCGGAAGAAGGCAACCCTCCCGAATCGCCAGGTTATCGGCAATCACGGCGGCTGTGGCGGTACGGAGCTGGATCAGAACCAAACTCGACGTTGTCCGTGACAGATTTCACACCCGGTCAGATGATCGTCACTGGCTTTCGTTCTCACGCGGCCATCGACGACCGTTCGGGACTCGTCATGTTCCGGCTCGAAAACCAAACAGCCACTCGCTGCGGTGCCTTTGAAGTTCTTTCGAACCGCCGCATTGGTGTGAGGCTGCCGTCCGGTGAGCATCCACTGGCGGGATTGTCTCCGCTTCCGGATGGCGTGGAAGAATTCTCCATGGACGCAACAGGAACCGTGGTTGCTCAGTCAAAGAACGGCGAGTCGCATCCGCTGGGGACCATCACGTGTATCCGATTTCTTGATACTCGGGCGCTTGAAACTGCCGACTCCCTCGCGTTTGACTTCTCCGCTCTGGCGGCCGGCGACTTTGAAGCAGTCGCTTCACCCGCACTCATGCAGGGCCAACTCGAACTGTCGAATCACAAAAACTAGCGGAAGAGCGCAAGCACTCCGGCGACTGCAACAGCAATCTGCCGCGCCGCCGCAAGGATAGATTGCTCGCCCTATTTGCTGTCGATTCCACAGAACATCCCGAACGCCGTGTGCCCCCCAAATCCCAGCGACAGTTTTCCAAGAACTGCGTCACCTGAAACTTGTCCGGGTTGCCGAGCAATCGAAATCGTACAACGCGGGTCCTGCTGATTCAGATTTGTCGTCCCGGCATGCTGACGTCTAGAGAGCCCGTAGAGACTAAGTGCCGTCTCGACGCTGCCTGCAGCTCCCAGCAAATGGCCGAGCGATCCTTTCATGCCAAAACACAATGCGGACTTGCACGGGGTTTGCGAGAGACCACGGGATTCTGCCAGGTCGTTCGATTCTGTCCCGGTCCCATGAACGCTGATCAGCGATGGCACGACACGCGTCGCATCGACCGATCGTTGAATGACCTCCTGAACCACAGTGCCGGTTTCGTCCACCTGAGTCATGCCGGTGGGATCGCTCAGCCAGCCTCCCCCCAAAACCTTCGCCAACGCACGGCCTCTTCGCTTCTGCAGGTGCTCGCGCGATTCCAGAATCATTACGGCCGCACCTTCGCCAACGACAAAGCCGTCGCGAGTTTCATCGAAGGGACGACATGCGCTTCGAGGATCATCGTGCCGTGAAGTCACACGCAGGCGATGAAACGAAGACATCACGGAAGCACGCAACGCGGCATCAGAACTGCCCACGACACAAACGTCACAGGCACCGCTGGCAATCTGGAACGCGCCCTGAAGCAGCGCGATCAGGCCGGTGGCACATGCAGCAATCGGACAACTGACGGAACCTCGAATCCCAAGAATCTGAGCAATCGCCTGAGTTGCACTGTCAGGTGCAAATGCCCATTCCCAGAGCCCCTCAGTGCCGTTGCTGCCTGTCTTCGGACGAACGACTGTTGCTGTTCGTTGATGTGGAGCGTCGCTGGAACATTGATAATTCAGGTGGGCGTCGATTTCCCCGTGAGCCGACTCCTCGGGGAAACAGGATTCGCGGCAAAGTTGCTCGGCCGTTCTTAACCCGCCTTTGCTGCTGCCAAACACCACTGATGTTCGGAACGGATCGACGTGCTCGAGAGACAGGGACGCGGACCGAAATGCTTCATTCAAAGCGACGATGGCCATCGCAACCATCGGCTCCTGCGACCAGGCGCTGACCGCCGCCGACTGAGAACACAGTGTTGTTACTCGCTGCATCGAATCTCGAAACGACGCCGAGATCGGAGCACCGTGAAGCTTCAGGCCAGGAATCGCTTTCAGTTGCGTCCAGTGATCAATCTGCGACGACTTCAGTGTCGTCGCCGCAGATTTCCCGCTGCACAACGCCTGCCATGAGGCTTCAATGCCCAGCCCCAACGGCGTGACGGCCCCAAGGCCTGTCACATAGACCTCTCGCGATCGATCAGATTCTGACTGAAAACAAAACACGGCTGAAGCTGTTGCACGAAGACAAAGAACGCGACAAAAGACGCCGCAATATGGCCGGTCACATCATGTCGTAATGCCCGCGGTCTTCAGAGCCTGTGCATAGATCGCACGAGTCTCCAGGACTCGATCATTCGCTTCAAAAAGCGAAGCAATGCACTGGCGATGCACCTTCATTTTCAAACCGCCGACCCCTAGAGCGCCGTAGCAGACAACGCCTGACTTCTCGACCGCTTTGTCCATCGCAGTGATGTCCGCGATGCCATTCGGCGGCACAGCATTCAGGTCGATTGCCAGACGAAGACCGGGGATTCGCTGAAGAGCACCTTCGGTCAGGAAGCAGATTCCCGCAGCTCCGGCGGCGATGATGACGTGGTGCCCCTGGCAAAGTTCTTCGACCTGCTCAGCCGTTCCCGCAGCGGCGGCTGTCACGGTGGATCCTGGCACCTTTTGCGCAATCCCCGCACTGGCGGCTTCCGATCGTTCCAGACTGCGCGAGACAAGAGTAACGCTCGCCTTTTCAAGAGCCAGCAGTTCCGCCGCTCGCAGACCAACTGGCCCCGTCGCACCCAAAACGATCGCCTTCAGTCCTTCGAGCGAAAGGTGATTGCGAGCACTCGCGATGGCAGCAGCAGCCGTGGTGTTACAGCCGTTCGAATCCATCATCACGGAAACTCGCATCGGCCCGAAGAAGGTCTTTTGAATCTTCTTCGCCAATGCTTCACCGTCCGCGGCCTGACTGCCACCAACGAAGATCGCCGTGTTCTTCAGATCCGCAGGACCTCGAGTAAACATCGCCCCGTGCACGAGCCCTGTGACAATGTCCGGCGTCACTCCGCCATAAGAGAACAGATGTTCGACTCCGGCGTCAACCGCCACAACTCGGTCAAAAACACTTGGCTGAGGATCTGTATCGAACTGGATCAAAATGGACTTCATGACATACTCCGGCCGACAAAAAAAGCCCCACAGCCGGCTGCGGAGCCTGAATGACAAATGTTGCTGATCGCTTCATTCCCGACATGGTACTCGAATCGTCCCGGCAAACTCAAACTTTAGAATCCAGCCAGCACGCAATGCCGAATTTTGGGGATCGCAGAACGATTGTCCCAATCGTTCCTCCGCCAGCCTATTGAACGCCGGATCTCCCCCCGCCATCACAACCCGAAACGTCAGTGAGGGTCAAAACCACAGTGATCCCTCGCTAACGCTTCGGGTTGAGAGGAATACAACAGCTTCCATCCACTCCTAATCTTAATCTTAACCTTAATCCTACTCTCCATCCCATTCCGCCCCTCGCTGCTGGAAGCGAGAATCAAACCTCTCCATCACTTTGCAATTTTCAATCTCCAATAACCATTCATCAATGCCCTCAAACCGCCCGGATCCCCAAGCAGCAATCGACACAATCACTCCACACTTCGCGCC
>CAZIGZ010000235.1:4523-7030 GCA_964538835.1 uncultured Chitinophaga sp.
AAGAACCAAGAACCAAGAACCAAGAACCAAGAACCAAGAACCAAGAACCAAGAACCAAGAACAGAAGCCCACCCATGTCCCTTTTGCTCGCCATGTTCCTCTGTCCGTTGACTGTTCTCCCGGAAAATCAGGTTGCCGGAGGCTCTGACAGCGGCTTTCAGGAACCGAAAGACGTCGAGTTTATTCCCAAGTACGATCAGTCTTCACAGAGGTACGTGTTGCTGCTTCCAACGGACTTCGACGACCAGAAGCCTCATGACCTTCTGATCGCTCTGCACGGCCATGGCTCGGACCGCTGGCAGTTTGTGCGACAGGAGAGACCGGAATGCAGTGAGCTTCGTCGGATCGCCGCAGAAAAGCAGATGATCTTTGTGTCGCCCGACTACCGTGCATCGACTTCCTGGATGGGGCCGGCTGCGGAAGCCGACGTGCTGCAGATTCTGGACAGACTCAGGGATCAATACCGTATCCGTCACATCATCATTTCCGGAGGATCCATGGGCGGCACATCGGCACTGGCCTTTGCCGCTCTTCATCCGGACAAAGTCCACGGCGTTGTGGCTCTGAACGGTACCGCGAACATGATTGAGTATGAGATGTTTCAGGATGCGATTCAGGCTTCGTACGGCGGGACAAAGCAGGAGAAGCCCGACGTCTATCGCAGTCGCTCGGCGGAATTCTTTCCGGAACGCCTCACGATGCCAGTCGCCGCAACCACTGGCGGACTCGACACCCTCGTCCCTCCTCACAGCGTCCAGAGACTGATCGCGGAACTTCAGAAACAACGCCGCCCCGCTCACATCATCCACCGCCCCAACGGCGGCCACGACACCAATGCCGAAGACACCGCCGCAGCACTCAATTTCGTGCTTGAGACCCTTGCAAAGACTCCAACACCGGGCAATTAGAAGACCGGAAATGACGCAGAAGTGGGTTCGAAAAGTGGTCTCGGGACACGCAGGTGGGTCCAGGAGGTCTGCGACAGGCCATCTGCGTCAATTCGCGTCCATCCGTGGTTTCCAAAAGAGCAGTTGCGGACAACTGCTCTACACTGGAAGTTCTACTGCCCCTGATCCACGGAGCGGCGTTCCGGTTGTTTGACGGGGTCTTCGGCCACCTGATCAGTGGCATGTCCCGAGTCGCGTTCGACGATCACTTTGCCGACCTGAGCCGCGCTCAGAACGCCGCCTTCAATCAGCTTGTCCACCAAAGCTCGATGCTGTTGTTCGTGCTCGTGAGGCAGCATGTCTTCTTCCGATCGGAGTCCGACGATGATGTTCTTTCGCCCGGTGACAGGATCGGTCTGAAGTCGAATTGTCATTTCGGCCATAATGTTTCACCCTCCTCCAACCGGACCAAACTTACGGCGATTCTGCCTGAGACAGGAAGGCACTGATTGCTTTCGCATCGAGTGATTTCTTCTGAACGAGTTCATCACGCAGCAATTCTACGATCGAACGATTCTCCTGCAGAATCTGAGCAGCCCGGTCATTCGCCTCAGCCAGCAACCTTGCCACGGCTTTATCAAGCAGTTCCAGCTGAGATGCCGACAGCCAGCTTCGCCTGCCGTCGCTGCGAGGATTCTCACTGGCGTAGCTGACAACGCCAACTTCCGGGCTACCCATCCCAAAGTTCTCAACCAGCGCACGAGCAATCTCGGTGGCCCGTTCGAGGTCACCGGCCGATCCGATGGAGATGTCTTCCAGCAGCAACTGCTCCGCTTCGCGACCACCCATCAAAATGCACAGATCGTCCAGCATCTGGCCTCGCGTCACGACATATCGATGAGCAGGGTCCTGGTATTGCACGAATCCGAGTGCTCCCGCGGAATCACCTCGAATCGAAATTCGCTCAATCGGCGTGGCATGCTTGCAGAACAAACTGACGACCGCATGGCCAGCTTCATGAGTCGCCACGACTTTCTCTTCCGACGGCGTCATGTTCGGCCGTTCCACCCATTCCGTCAGCGCGCGATCGACATCTTCCGTCGTGGTAGCGTCGGAGCGATTTTCCCTCAGCCGGATTCGCGCGAGGGCTCGGCAGAGAGCATTCAGGTGGTCGCCGCTGAATCGAGTTCCCGCGGAGGCACCTTCAACATAATCACCCGTTCGTCGCACGGCAAAGTCCAGAGCATCATCGGTCATCTCCAGCTTCATCGACGCGTTGTAAATCTTCAGGATCGCACGACGATCGTCCTTATCGGGGTAGGGGATGTGAAGATGAAATTCAAAACGGCCCGGACGGAGCAGGGCAGGGTCCAGAATCTCCACGAAGTTCGTCGTTCCCACGACAAATACAAGCTCATCACTGTTGAACCCATCCATCTCGGTCAGCATCTGGTTGACCATGGAATGTTCAACGCCGGAGCCCGTGTACGTTCCTCGAGCCGCCGCGAAGGAATCCAGTTCATCGAACACAATAATCGCCGGCGCGGACTGTCGAGCTTTGTGAAAAATCTGCCGCAGATTCTCTTCGCTTTCTCCCACCCAGCGACTCTTGAGTTCCGG
>CAZIGZ010000236.1:0-7012 GCA_964538835.1 uncultured Chitinophaga sp.
AAGGCTGCTGAAGAAACTGGAGGCAGGACAATCCTTTGAGCACGCTGCACCGTATCCGCTTCACGCATGGTCACTGGGCCAGGAGGTTCGGTTCATCGGGATGGGTGCGGAGACGGTGGTCGATTATGCACTGAAGTTCAAAGCGGAGTTCGGTCCGGGCACGTGGGTTCTTGGGTATTCGGACGACATGCTTTCGTACATTCCCAGTCGGCGAGTCTGGGAAGAAGGAGGCTACGAAGGAGGCTCCAATTTGTTCGAATATGGTCGTCCGGCCCTGCGGTGGTCGGGAGAAATCGAAGACCTGATCACTCGGAATGTGCGGGATCTGATGAGAGAGATTCAGTGATTCGCCCCGCAAAAGCCCGTGATTCTGAGGATACCGGGACTGCGTGCCGAAACAGGACGGAAAGATGTGTGCCGGAAATTGTTGCAACCTTCATGTTCAGACTCACGTCTGCGGAGTCCGTAACGTAGAATCTTCGGCCCGACTCGGCCCCCAGGGCGAGTCTGCCAGATGACTGATTGAAGCCTGCAATGGACCGCGTGACCGGATCAAACGAACAATGATTTGCGTGAGTCTCGGACGAACTCGCCATTCGTCCATCCTGGAAGAACATAAGAACCTCGCCGAAAAAGGCGCGGAGCTGGTCGAACTTCGAGTCGACTATATGAGGAAGCGACCGGACATGGGTCGGCTTCTGAAAGAACGCCCAACGCCGGTTGTGGTGACCTGTCGACGTCGGTCCGATCGAGGCCGCTGGTTCGGCACGGAAGAGCAGCGACTGGCGGTTCTGCGAGAAGCCATCATCGGCGGCGCGGAGTATGTCGACCTCGAAGACGACATTGCAAAGTCCATCCGTCGTTACGGCAAGACGAAGCGAATCATCAGCTATCACAACTTCGATGAAACACCCGTTGAGCTGTACGATATTCATCGACGGCTGGCCCAGTGCGATCCGGACGTGATCAAGATCGTGACAATGGCGAATTCTCCGGCCGACAATGTTCGCATGCTGGAGATGGTCAGTGCCTCACAGATTCCGACGGTGGGATTCTGCATGGGAGAACTGGGCACCATCAGTCGCATTCTGTGCGGCCGAGCCGGGTCGCCGTTCACGTACGCCAGCTTCAGTCGCGAACGTGAGATGGCGCCGGGGCAGCTGTCGTATGCCGAAGTGCGGCATCTTTATCGCTTCAACCGCATCAACAAGGAAACCAAAGTCTACGGTGTGATTGGCGACCCGATTGCTCAGAGCAAGAGTCCGCTGATTCACAACGCCGCATTCCGCAAGCTCGGTTTGAACTCCGTGTATCTGCCTCTGCGGATTCCAGCCGACCTGCTTCAGGAATCGCTAAAGGAATACGAACGGCTTGGCCTGGCCGGTTACAGCGTCACAATTCCTCACAAGGAAGGTGCTCTTCAGTTCGCGGAGAACATCGACGAAGAAACCGATCTGATGGGTGCCGCGAATACTCTGTTCAAACGCGAAGGCGTCTGGTGCGCGACGAACACCGATGCACCGGCAGCCCTGGAAGCCATTCAGGAGGGACTGAAAAAGGTCGGGGGATTGCCAGATCTGGTCGGTCGCAAAATGCTGATCCTCGGAGCCGGCGGTGCTGCTCGCGCGGTTGGTCATGCGTTGATTCGTAATGGTGCCGCGGTCACTTTGACAAATCGCAATCGAGATCGTGGCCGGTCGCTCGCAGCAGAACTCGGCTGTGCCTTCACGTCGTGGGAAAACCGGGGTTCGGAAGCCTGCGAAATTCTGGTCAACTGCACGCCGGTCGGCATGCATCCGAACCTGGACGAATCGCCCTTCGAACAGCACTGGCTCAGCGACAATACTCTGGTGTTCGACACGGTGTACAATCCGGAGCAGACACTGTTGCTGAAGCAGGCGAAGGAACGAGGATGCCCGACCGTCAGCGGCATCGAGATGTTTATTCGCCAGGCAGCACTGCAGTTTGGACTGTTCACGGGATTCGAAGCACCGCGGGACTACATGGCGGAAACGCTTCGAAAAGCCATGTCTGCAGCTCGAACCGTTCTGAATGCAGCTCCTCCGGAACCAGGTTCTCCGTCCACCGGTGCCACCTGAAGAAAGCGCTGCCATGGTCATCACGCTGATCGGATATCGAGGCTGCGGGAAGTCCAGTGTCGCCCCGCGCCTTGCGAAACGAATCGGCTGGAGCCACGTCGACAGTGATCGGATCATCGAAGAGCGAGCTGGATGTTCGATTCGCCAGATCTTCGAAACCGAAGGAGAGGCCGGGTTCCGAAAACGCGAGTCCGAAGTTTTGAATGAGCTGCTTCAGCAGAAGAATCAGGTCATTGCCAGTGGAGGCGGCGCGATTCTGTCGGAAGCCAATCGGCTTGCGATGCGGGCTGCCGGACCCGTTGTCTGGCTGTCAGCCTCCGTTGCAACGCTGGCCAAACGCCTGGGGCACGATCGAAGTTCCGGGCAGAATCGGCCGAGCCTGACAGGACGTCCGATTGATCAGGAAGTTGCCGAAGTCCTTGCCGTGCGAGAACCCCTGTATCGATCCGCCGCGACATTGATTGTCAATTCGGACGGCGAGAGTCCTGAGCATGTCGCTCGGCGAATTGCACGCCACCTGGAAGGCACGATCCGGCAGGAGGCACCGGCATCATGATTCAGGATCTGCCGAGATTTTTCGTGCTGCCCTGTCTGTTCATTCTGGGATGCTGCATCGGCAGTTTTCTGAATGTCTGCATCCACCGCTTTCCGAGCAAATACCGGCTGTGGGATCAGCTGAAGTCGCTGGCCAGTCACGGATCCGGGTGTCCTCGCTGTGCTGCGTCAATTCTGTGGCGAGACAATATTCCTCTGCTGGGCTGGCTGCTGCTGACAGGCCGTTGTCGAAACTGCCAGAAGCCCATTTCATGGCGTTATCCGCTGATTGAACTTCTGACGGGCATCATGTTCGTTGTTGTTTATCAGATGGAAATGCCGCCAAACTTCTGGTCGGGGATCAGCCAGCCTGGATTGTTCACCACCGATGGTCCTCAGTCACTGACGCAGTTTTACAACGCAGCGAACTGGATGCATGTCCGATGCCTGCTGCACATCGCGATGGTCTGCTGCCTGATTGTGGCGACGTTCATCGACCTGGAACTTCGCATCATTCCGGATGGTTGCACTGTCCCGATGATGCTGCTCGCACTTGTCGTGTCGTTTGCATTCAGCCCTGTTTGGATCGTGCCAATCTGGTTTCAGGACATGAGCGTTGTGACGACACTCCGCAACGTCTCCCCGGACTGGCTGCAGAGCGTGCTGTTTCTCTGGGACAGTGCTCCCTTCGCAGCCGCTCATCCTCACTGGCACGGCCTGGCTTGCTCCGTCGCTGGTTTTGTCGTTGGTGGCGGATCTGTCTGGCTTGTTCGGCTCGCAGGATTCTGGGTCCTGAAGCAGGAAGCGATGGGATTCGGTGACGTCGTTCTGATGGCGATGGTCGGAAGCGTCATCGGCTGGCAGCCGGTACTGGTCGTCTTCTTCATCGCCCCGGTTCTTGCGATCTTCGCGGCACTTGGGTCATGGATTCTTCGCCGTGAGCGGGAGATTCCTTATGGCCCATGGCTCAGTCTGGCCACCGTCATCCTGCTGCTTGGATGGAACCACATCTGGCCCTATGCGGAACGTATCTTTGACATGGGTCCGTTCCTGATTGTCATGGGCGTTTTCATGTTTGTGGCGCTGATGGCGTCGTTACAGCTGATTCAGATTGTGAAACGAATCCTTGGGATCGCGGGGCCGGCTGATGAACTGCTGGAAGGTGAATGGTCGTCCGCCGATCATCTGATGTACTACAATGGCGAACGGCCAGACGAGCAAACTGGTCAGTGGAGCCGAAGCAACTGGCCTGGCCAACGAGCAGGGCAGGGGACTTCGCAATATCATCAGTGGCGTCACGGAAATCGGTAGGGTGGTTCATGATCCGCCGACATCATTGGATGCTCATCACGGTTGCATGGCTGTCGAGCATAGTGCCGGCCAGACCCGATGACGCGCAGGAAGCCGTTCGTCTTGAACAGGAATTCCGCACGAACATCCTGCCAATCGTCAATCGTTTCTGCAGTGACTGTCACGGCAAGGATCACGCCGATGCGCAGCTGGATCTCAGCCAGGACACGTCGCCCGAAGACGTCATTCGCCGCCATGAAACGTGGATGCTGATTCGACAGCGGATTATGAACGGTGAGATGCCTCCGAAAGATGCGTCACCTCAGCCTTCCCAGCAGGAACGCGATCAGATCGCTCGCTGGATTCAGGAACTGACTCAGCTGGAAGTCAGACGCCGCGACGGGGACCCGGGTCATGTGCCGGCGCGAAGACTCAGCAATGCAGAATTCAATAACAGCATTCGTGACCTGACCGGTCACGACCTGCAGCCCGCGGCCCAGTTTCCCGTCGATCCGGCCAACACAGCGGGCTTCGACAACAGCGGGGAATCGCTGAGCATGTCGCCGGCTCTTCTCCAGAAGTACCTGGAAGCCGCTCGCTTTGTCGCGGACCATGTACTGCTGACCCCGGATCGCCTGCTGTTTGCTCCACATCCGGTCGTGACCGAAACCGACCGCGACAAGTTCTGCGTGCAGCGAATCGTGGACTTCTATCGACGACACGATGTCAACTATGCGCGGTATGCCGAAACACTGTGGCAGTATGAACACCGAGCGGCTCTGGGTCACCCCGAGTGGACACTCGAGGGCCTCGCGGCAGAACACGATCAGAGCCTGAAATATCTGAGCCTGCTTCAAAAGTCCCTCCAGCGAACAGACCAGCGTGGACCATTTCATGAACTGACCGAAGCATGGAAGAAGCTCCCGTCTCCCGATGCTGAAGATGCGGAACTCAAAGCCGCCTTCGAAGGATTCGCCCGGCTCATTCGCGATATCCGCAAGGACCTGGAAGATCCGATCCCACGACTTCAGGTCGAAGGAATGTCGCGAGGCAGTCAGCCGCTGATTCTCTGGTGGAATCGCCAGGTCGCACTGAATCGCATGTCCTTTGCCGGTGATGGCGACAATGCGGAACTCGATCAGCTGCGACGTGAATTCTGCCAGGTGTTCCCGAGTGCGTTTGCGGTCTCCAGCCGAGGACATTATTCCGACGCGAATCTTGGGAAGGATGTCCGACTCCTGTCCGCAGGCTTTCATCTGATGCAGGGTTATTTCCGCGATGACTTGCCAATGCAGCAGCTGCTGCTCACGGAGGAAGAGCGTCAGGAACTGGATCATCTCTGGCGTGACCTGAACTTCGCAACTCTCGCACCGTATCGTCAGTATCGTGACTTTCTGTTTTTCGAACGCGCGGAACCGCCGCAGTTTGCCGGTGGCCCTGAATTTGATTTCGCCCGGCCGGAGAACCGAAACGTGACCGAACCGGACGTGCTGGAGAAAATGCACACAGTGTTCGCAAGTCATGCCAGAGAAAAGGGTGCTTCTGACGATGCGATGGCGGCGATCGATGAGTATTTCCAGGAGCTGTCGACTCACTTTCGCAGTATCGAAGCTGCTCAGACGTCCTGTCAGGAATTGCATCTTAATCAGATCCTGTCGTTCGCGACCATGGCATGGCGTCGTCCATTGTCCAGCACAGAACAGGAAGAGCTGCGACAGTTTTATCATCAGCTGCGAGCAGACCAGTTGAGTCACGAAGATGCTGTGCGTGACTGCATCGCCAGCATTCTGGTGTCACCACATTTTTGTTACCGCGCAGACCTGGGGCCATTGGCCAGTGAGCCCTCAGCCGCCGCGACAACACTCGACGCAGCCAGCACTGTCCCGGTGCGAACTCTGACGGATCTGGAACTGGCAAGCCGGCTGAGTTACTTTCTGTGGGCCAGCATGCCGAATTCGACACTCATCCAGCTGGCGGAGCAGGGCAGGCTTCATGAGCCTGAACAATTGAAGGATCAGGTTCAAAGGATGCTCAAGGATCCGCGATCGCGCGGACTGGCCACGGAGTTTCTCGGCAACTGGCTCGAGTTTCGGCGATTTCAGGAGCACAACTCCGTCGATCGAACGAGGTTCCCTCAGTTTACGAACGAACTCCGTGAAGCCATGTTCGAAGAACCAGTTCGCTACTTCCACGACATGATTGTGCGAGATGGCAAGGTGACGGAGTTGGTTGAGGGACGACACACGTTCGTGAACCCTGTGCTGGGTCGCCACTACGGACTGGAATTGCCTGATCAGCCAGCACAGCAGATTTCTTCGGCGACCGGTTCTTCTTCGACCGGTGAGCCGTGGACCAAAATCGAAGACGCAACCGGGGCAGGTCGAGGCGGGTTACTTCCGATGGCCGTCTTTATGACTCGCAGTTCCCCCGGTCTTCGAACCAGTCCTGTGAAGCGAGGATACTGGGTGGTGCGACGACTGCTGGGCGAACATATTCCGGCTCCGCCACCGACTGTTCCGGAGCTGCCAAAGGATGAAGCCCAGTTCGGCAACCAGACACTTGCGGAACTTCTGGCCAAACACCGTGAACACTCTGCCTGCGCAGGCTGTCATGATCGCTTCGACGCCGTGGGGCTGGTGTTTGAAGGTTATGGCCCCGTGGGAGAACGCAGGTCGCAGGATCTGAACGGAAATCCGATTCAGGCAGACGCCGTGTTTCCTGACGGTTCAAAGCGGGATGGCCTGTCGGGGCTGCAGGACTACCTTCTGAAGGATCGTCGATCGGAACTTGAACGCACGTTCGTCCGTCAGCTGCTGACCTATGCTCTGGGACGGTCACTTCTGATTTCCGATGAGCCGCTGATCCAGCGATGCCTCGATCGCACAGCCGAGGGAGCTGGAGTTCACGCAGTTGTGGAACAGATCGTCACCAGTCCTCAGTTTCTGAATCGTCGACAGAACTAGGTCAGCCGGCAGATTGGCGTCTCACAATTAGCGGAACGGCGCAAGCCGTCCGGTGTCGAAAAATGGACGCTTGGCCCCAACGGCAACACATCCATGGATCACATTAACGCATCATTCCGTCTGCGA
>CAZIGZ010000237.1:0-6935 GCA_964538835.1 uncultured Chitinophaga sp.
TCGTGACGTTTTCGGTGAAAATACCTCCATAGGGCGTGTAGATCACGGCCGTTGGGGCCAGCGGATCGGCCATCGCAGCGGCGATCGTCCCGTAAGGATCTTCGAAGGTACCAGTCCCGGTACCGCCGGGAACCACATGAAGGAAATCGAGCGGAGCCCCACCTGCCCTCGTCAGTCGCACGCTGTCATCTTTCGTAACGATGTTCTGACGACGATACACAGGATCGGCAAGGCGGTGTTGAATCGTCGTACCGTCGCCGACGCCATAGCGATCACGGAACTTATGTCGCATAGAACGTCGAGCCAGTGACGCCTGGTGGAGAACGGTGTAGCGCAATTCGACCACGCCATTTACCGTCTGGCCGAACAATTCATCATCCTGAAACGAAACGCCGACGACGACGTTGTCACGCCACGCCGCTTCTGCTCGAACACGCCATCCGGCTGCCGCAATGGTATAGCTGGAATCGTAGAAGTAGCCACCGCCGAACAGACTTGTCGCAACCTGATAGAAGCGTGGAAGATTGAGACCTGCTTCTGCATCCAGCCCTGAAAGCGCCGCGGTGGACGGGAGGATCAAGCCGTTACCTGAGAAGAACACATCCCCCTGCTGATACGTGTCGTTGACCGCTGGCGTGTAGCCGTTTGCTCGAAAGTCCACGAACTCACCAAGTGACTCCACGCCAATTCCGGCCTGGTTGTACAGAAGCGTATTGCTGTTTCGCGTGTCCCAGTAGCCATTGATCCCATAAATGCGATTCTGATCGTCGACGAACCAGCGATACCCACTGCCTGCATTGCTGCCGAACTCTCCGTCATTGAACATCAGGCCGCGAAAATCTCCGAACCACATCGTCGAATCGGATTCCGCGGAAAGCGGGAGGAACCAGTCCAGAGAACTGAAGCCGCTCGTATGTCCCACGCCTCCTCCTGCCACATGGCGCGCGGAGAATCGTGTCAGCCACGGATCCGGCGCATCCTGCGCTGCGGCCAATTCTGCCGCTGCGATCAGTGCGAAAGTGACCAGGATCAGGAACCAGCGTTTCATTTGGACGTGCACCAGCGGAAAGGCAGATGAAAGAGCACGGTTCCAGTAACTTCGGCTGTTCCAATTATGCCAAGCAATCCAATCGTGAGGGCTCAGGATTCTCCGGAAAGAACTCTGGAATCGGTTCCATTAGGGAAAGCGGTGCGCGAAGTTACCACCTTCGCAATGCAGCGAAGATGGGGAAGATCTGCCGGGGGAACACGCGTGACGGTTGCTGACCTGCCTCGATCGCGGGATTGTCGGTCTCGGGCAGGAATGCCCAGGGTACGGAGGTGCTTTCCAACAGTGGACTCCTGCCAGTTTGCAGACTCCGATTGTCCTCTGGTACAACTGAAAAACCTCCTTGGACCTGACGTGAGTACGACGATCAGATACAGAGGCTTGATCGAGATTGAGGCACACGGGTGTGCCGTTGGCGTTTTGTTCTTTGCAGACAGTAGTGACAATGACCACGTTTGAGGCGACTGAAGGTGCGGTGGAGGAAGAGTTCGGGGTTCCGATTCCAGGGGTGATTCAGCCGCAGGAGGTGTGGGCGAAGACGGCTCTGAAGAAGGTGCCGGAGGGGAAGATCTCCTGGCCGGAGCTTTTTGGGCGAACGGCTCCGGTGGTCATCGACATCGGCTGTGGCAATGGTCGCTCAATGCTGGCCAGTGCGGTCGATCGGCGGGAGTGTGATTTTCTGGGCGTAGACATTCTCCCGGTTGTGATTCGTTATGCGACTCGGCGAGCCAACCAGCGGGGGCTCGCGAATACTCGCTGGGCCGTTATTGGCGGACGTGAACTGCTCGCGAATCATGTGGAACCAGACAGCGTGGCGGAGATTCACTGCTACCATCCTCAGCCGTACTACCGCAAAGACCAGGTCGGGCTCCGTTTGATTACACCGTCATTCCTGTGGCTGGTTCATCAGGCACTCAGGCCAGGCGGACGGTTTGTAATCCAGACAGATCATCCCGGCTACTGGGCGTATATGACTCGGATCCTTCCGGTCTTTTTCGAGTTTCGAGAGCAAAAAGGCCCGTGGCCTCATGCACCGAAAGGGATCACTCGGCGAGAAATCATTGCTCGCAGTCACGGGCTTCCGATCTTTCGAGGTGAAGGGACCGCCCGCATGGATCTCGATCCGGAGAAGGCCATGGCCATGGCGGAATCATTGCCGCTTCCAACCTTCAATGCCGATCGGCGACTTCAGGCACTCGACCAGCTGGAGCAGTCTGGTGGCACGAACAAGTCGCCGCGGTCAGGAAACGGGCGGCCTCGGGGGAATGCGAGGAAGGATGGACGAGGACGCGGGAGAAGGAGGTGAGAGCTGTGGGTTTTTGGTTCTTCGTTCGTGGTTGGAGGGAAATGATTAATGGTTATTGGAGATTGAAAATTGCAAAGTGGTTGAGGACACGGGGATTGATGGGTGTGGCTGGGGTGCTGACGCGGCGGGAATGACGGTGGTGGTCGTGGTGACGGTGGTGAAACCAACATACGAGCAACCAGCAACCAAGAACCAGCAACCCGGACTACCCTTTGAGGGGGTATTTTCGCCAGAGCTTGCGTTGTTCTGACATGATGCGGCTGAAGGGAACCTGGGGGGAGAAGCTGACGGCGAAGCAATGTTCGCTTTCGCGGACCACCTGAATCATGCTGGAGAATTCTTCGCCTTCGGAGAACATCACGGTGCCGGCATCCGGAAACAGTTCTCGCTGCCACTCGCCGGTCTTCTCCAGGCGCGCACCGCTTTCTGACAGGTCCAGAATGGCAAATTCCGCATCGCCCACGAACAGGATCGGGCGTTCCGGCTTTGGGTATTGGAGTCGGTAAAAGCGTCGTCGCTGAATCATGATGACTCAGTTGCTGGCTCTTCGAGTTCGCTCGATCAATGCCAGAACAAATGGGTTTGGGAGTGAGATCCTGTCCACTGGATACGCTAGTACTCAGTTCGGATGTCACGGTGCGTTCCATCTCAAAAGCCTGGAGCACGCTGCTGCCGCGGGGACGAATGTATGAGGTTTGCCGATTGTTCCGCGCTGATGGCGGAATCAGGCAGCCAATGTTCAGGGCTCGTTTGCCTGGGGAAAACCCCGAACTAGAGTCTATAGGGAACGGCTCCGCCAGCGCTGGAATCGCGGGTATCAGGGTCGTTTCAGGGGAACTCGATCGCAGTTGAGGCTCAATCCTGCCGCTTGCCGAGTACGCAACATGAAGTGCAGCATCCGAGAGACTCTGTTCATCGTCGCCGCGATGCTGCTCATGCAGCCGCTGACAGCGTCTGATGATACGGTTTACACGGTTCGTGTGTCTCCCTTCATGCAGCTTGACGCAATGACGGCCGACCGAACGGCCACGCACCCGTTGACTGCGGGCAATATCACGTTCAACAACAATCGCTGGTTTGCCAGAACGAGCAGCGGCACTGGTTCGACGATTCGCTTTTCCACAAACAATGCGTTTCAACATGTCTCGAGCCAGTCCTCACAGCGTGATGCGCGATTGACGCTGACCAGCCTGGCCGGGAATTCCAGCGCACGCTGGCAATACGATGTTGTCACCGACACGACGAACTATGCCGCCGGCGACGGAACTGCCACTGTTCAGGTATCCTCACGAGCACCCGGCACGGCCATCATCACGATGCGAGTGGAGTTCCTGACCGGAACGGTGTCGACTCTTCGTCAGGGGCAGTACCAGATGACGGTCATCGGCACGATCTCCGAGAACTGAAACGCGAAGTCTCTGGAGGCATATCGCTGTCCCTCACTCGCGCAGCGGGTTGGGACCGGCGTCCCTGGCTCACGCAGCGGGCTGGGAATGGGCGGGAGCCTGGCCCTCCCGACGCGAAGACGCTACCCTGACGGAACCGGTTTAGGGGTCCCACACCAAAAGGAATCGCGTATGCCAGCTCCGGAAGAACTGTTGTCAGCAGGCGCATTGTTGTCGCTGGATCAGGAGCTCAGGAACGACCGGACGGCGGACACCGTCAGTGCTCGTGTCTATCGCCATCCGGCCCTGCGAGATCGACCGGTTGTGCGATTGACGGCTGACAACCTTGCGGCCGGTGATGACCTCACGATGGAGTTTCTGGGGTTCGAAGCGCCGGCAGTGACGGGGCCGATCGCTCGGCGTCAGCGTCAGGCGCTGGGATTTCCGGGCTGGGCCATCATCAATGATCCGAAACACGCTCGGTACGCGCTGGAACTGGTGAAGGAATTCAAGAAGGCCGTTCGTCGTTCGAAAGCCAAGCCCGGCCATGGTTATGACGCGTTCGTCGAGATCGCCAAGCGGCTTGGAAAAAGCGTGGCTCATTTCCTTCCCTCGTTCTGGGAGCAGGTTGGACGGGAGTTTATCGCGCTCGACAACGCGACGTATGCTTCCCGCGCGTTTGGCAAAGCACGAGAAGCGGAAAAAGTTCACGCGTTGAAAGTGGATGAGTCCCTGCGGCGCGAGTCGTTCCTGGAATTTGCTCTGGCGGGGGCCGTGAGCATCAAGGCGCTGACGGAATACGGAAAGGATCTGGCAGCGACGCTCGAACCAGAAGACGCGTGGACGTTCTTCCGCGAGCTGTGTGTTCGAAGGACACTGGGAGGCATGCCGCCATGGTCTTCGATGATCAAGGATATCACTCCACTGATCAAGGCGGCAAAACTGGATGTTGTCGAGGAGACTCAGAAGATTCTCGCGGAGATGATCGATTCTCCTGCGATTGCGCGATCAAGTTTTGCGTTCTGGGAATCGGCATCGAAAGCCATCACGGGTCTGGCGCCCGAGAACGCTCGTGTCGCCGGAGTCTTGCTGAATCTGATTCCACAGACGTCGGCATGGCAGAACGAAAACTGTCGCTGGCTGGACATGCTGAAGTCCTGGGGCATTCTCTCGAACGCATGGAAGGACGGCGTTGCTTCCGAGGCAGGACCACGAGGCGGCACGGCGGCATGGCTGAATCGACTCTTGCTGCAGTGTGGCGCGATGACTCAGGTTTTGTTCGACGCTGTTGTGGAAATGCAGGAGCGACTGCGGAACGATGCAGCTCCTGTCTCTCCTTACCAGAAACCTCGCTGGGGCTACTACTTTGACGTCAACGTCGACCTGCTTGACCTGCTGCTTGAGCTGAAGATTCCGGTCGCTGATCCACCGGAGAAACTGCTGATCAAACTGAAAGACTGGGCGACCGTCGCTGACAAAGGTGCGAAGAATCGGCCTCGCGATCCCGTCTCCCTGGTCGCTGATGCTCGCTTTGCAAAAAAGTTTGACGAAGCGTTGCAGGATGCTGTGGGAGAGGCGACGTTTGAAGCAGCGGCTACCGGCAAGGCCGCGATGCGTGACGCGCGGCATGCGTGGCTGCTGCGTCAGATCAGCGGCGTCTCCGGATTTGGGTTACCGGACGCCGAAAGCTTCATCGATCGAATTGAAGCACGCGCTTCGAGGGTCATGTTTCAGGAGTTTCCGGATGCGATGACGGCCCTGGAAAAAGCATCCATCCTGGAGCCGCTGACCAGAACACTGCAGTGCGGTCTGATCGATGAGTATGGCTGGCCGGTTCTGGAACAGGTCTTTGCGGAGTTCACTGCGAGCGGTGCCACGTCGCCGCTGATGCTCGGGCAGTTTCCTTACATCATCGTGACCGATCGACTCAAGGCGGTTGTCGTGCGAGGCTCGCAGGTGGTTCACCGGGCAGAGCTGAAGATTCCTGCGGGTCACAAGCTGAAGCAGATCATGTTTGTGGACGGCGATCTGCTCCTGTGGACCGGCAAGACCCATGAGGCTTCCTGTTTCTGGAACAGCGATCCTCAGCTGATGGATGCGGGTTATCTGTTCTGGGACGCTGGACTGACCGGCACCGTGGTGGACGTTGCTGATGGTGGAACGCTCGTTGGGCAGAAGATTGTCCATCGAGGCGATAAGACGCCTCCGCCTTCGGACATTCGGGACGACGTCGTTGGCGACGGGAAGCACTGGTGGAAGAAGACATCGGAGTATGACGCTGCGACGGGACGATCTGACCGTCGACTTCAGGAACTTGACGCTTCGACAGGACAGATGGGCCGGAAGTCGCTGCCATCATGGTTCGAAGATTACGTCGCCGAAGACTGGACTCTAGACCTTAAAGACTGTTCTCTGCTGCCGCTTGGACATTACTTCCCGGCTTCTCCGCTGGGCACTGCGAACGGGCTGGTCGGGTTCCGCGTACGATCGAAAGACAATCGGCTGCGTATTGAAGGCATCGATGGGCGAAGCGGCGAATTTGAAACCTATCGCGACTTCTCGGCTCTTCTGAATCAACCTGGCACAGAGAACTACCTGCCGGTCGAGATGGAGAATGACTATCGCGGCTGGAAGTGTTATCGGTTGTGTAGTCCAGATGGCCGTTTCGTCGGATCGGAGATTCGGTCGGGAATCGGGGCCTACAACCGCGGCCAGCTGTTTTCACCGCCCGCGGCGTACCTGCATGCGTTCGAGCCGCGGGACTTAGCCTCGTCGGCAAAGCTCAGGAAGATCACAACCGCCGATGTCCAGAAGTTGCTGGATGCGGAAAATCGAGATGTGGAAACCTTTAAGGCAGGAACAGGAAACTCAAGGCCTGGCTCTGTCATCGATCAGATCCGCACTGGCAATGTGTCGGCCGGAACATCGCGAGTGATCAGTGAGAATGAGCATTACAGTCAACTGGATGCCGCCATTCAGGAGTTTCTTGGAGCCGCGTCCAACCATCGTCTTCGCATCGGAATTCGCGGCATTGTCGTACGAGCTGGAAACAAGGCGCGCGCCGTGGCCACGATGATCGAAAAGCGAAAGTCGGCTCCTGTGGCCACGGTCGTCGCCAACGTGCACGAAGCCGATGCCTCAATCGAGACCTTCATTCGAGGACTGGCGTATGGATTCCGGGCGATCCCAGGCAAGT
>CAZIGZ010000238.1:0-1077 GCA_964538835.1 uncultured Chitinophaga sp.
CTTGGAATCTCCAGCTTTCCTCCCGACGTCGCCTGCCGAATCTGAGCATACGCGCGGGCCGGACTTTCGGGATAGTCTTCTCCTTCCAGCGTCGACAGAAGCTTTCGCAGCCGCACCGCGTTCATTCCGGAAACGTATTTGTACAACGCCCACGGATTGAAGCTTCGTCCAAACTTCCGCGACTCCTTCTGCGTCACAAGCTGAGTCAGTTTGTTGCGAGGAATCCCAAGCAGCGAAACTCGATGAGGAAACAGGTTCTCAATGACACTGGGAAGAGGAAACGATGGATCCTTGAACCCGAGCCAGACCAGTTCCGGATTCTCATACAGCAACGCGATGACTTCTTTCGCCTCCGTCGTCAACGCTCCCTGACTGGTCGCCAGAAGATCCAGGTGCGGCAACACGACCACACGCTTTTCCACCGCGCCGCGCACTGCATCTCGCAGCTGACCGATCATCGTCGCGATCAGCCCCTGAGGCATCTGCTGACCTTCAGGCGGAGTTCTTCCATCCAGAAACAGACATCGCAGCTGATGCTGTCTCAGCCGAGCCCTGACATTCATGAACAGGAACGGCATCAGGTCCTTATCGCACTCGACCAGAACCGGCAGCCCGCGCACGAGATCCGAAGCGACATCGGCCAGCGTCGACGCATACGCCGCCTCCACCGCCGCTTCCGCCGTGAGTTCCTGAGGCAACTGAGTTTCTGCAATCACAACTGACATACCATCTATCCGCCGCCAGACCAGACATCGCTGGTCACTGTTCCTGACAAGGCCCTGAACATTGGCCCTTCAAACATGACGGGCAGGAGTATGAAGAACTTGCACCATTTCAGCCATCGATCTGAATCACCAGAATCGAACACCCGTCATCTTCTGCAGCTGATCGGTCCGCCAATCCCATCGCTCAGTACAGATACGCGGTCACTCGTGCCTGTGGCGGGAGGCCTTCGCTGTCGGCGGGGATGATGATGAAGCCGTCGGCCTGAGTTGTTGAGGACAGGACGGAGGCTCCGGAAATGGCGAGAGGCTCGGCTTCGATGCCGTTGATCTTTACGCGGGCGTAGTCGACTCG
>CAZIGZ010000238.1:1177-6715 GCA_964538835.1 uncultured Chitinophaga sp.
TTCCAGCATTGCAGCTCGCAATGAACCCTTATCGTCCGGAACAAACTGCGGCAACACCCGACAGCCACTGTCACGTTCCACAAGAGCCGTCAGCATAGGACCATTCGCGTCCGCAATCTGATAACCCGTCGGAGCCGTTCCGGCCGGAAGCAGTTCATTGCCAGTGATCAAGATGCGAACAACAGGCCTGCGCAGGACGGGAACCGAAGAGCAACCGATGGATGACAAAACCCCGGCATCCTGAGGTCGAAGGACACGGCCGGCTTTCAGCAACACGGAGCCTTCCGCAACGTCTTCACCGATCGCACCAACATTCTTCCCGACAGAAACTTCCGCCGCGGCAGCAAGAGTCGACTCAGTCCATTCTGTGAATTCCACCGGCAAAACAGCATCAGCACCCTCCGGCATCGGCGCGCCGGTCATGATGCGAACGGCGGTTCCTGGGCGAACAGGTCCCTCGAACGGCCGCCCTGGAAAACTGGTGCCAATGACCTGAAACGTCAGACTGTTGTAAGGAGTGGCGCCGTACGTTTCATCGGCTCGCAGAGCAAACCCGTCCATCATCGATCGAGTAAATCTGGGAACGCTGATCGTGCTGACGATGTCCTTCGCAAGTACTCGCCCGGCCAGTTCGAAGAGCCCACAAGGCTCCGTGCGATCCGTATCGTCAGCGTTCGCATTGACCAGCGAGGAATCGATCCACGCAACAGTCGCCTCCACGGTGGATCGACTCGCAAATCCCTTCATGCGGACGTCGGTGAGTTTTGAATTCGCAGGATTCGTCATTCGAGATTTCCGAAGGAGCAGGGCACGGCCAAATGGCGACAGCCAGGGAGCGGAAGGGGCGAGCCCTCGGGTTTCGCGGGCACCGGACGGCTTGCACCGTTCCACTAACCTGAAGTAAAGATCGTCGCCTTGCCATGAATGATGACGCGGCACCAGCGGAGTTGCTACGCAGTCGTGCGGCCAGCCAGTATCCTTGCCAGGACCTGGATCTTCAACGCCACAGATTCAACCGGAGAAATTTCATGCATCGACTGACAGTGCTCTACGGACACCCCACGGATCCGGCCGAGTTTGATCGATATTATCATGAGATTCATATTCCGATCGCACGAAAGATGAAGGGGCTGACCGGCTGGACCATCGGAAAATGTGAACCGGCCGCACCGGGACAGAGTCCACCGTACTACATGATCGTCAGCCTCTACACACCGACAAAGGCCGATATGGAACAAATTCTCGCTTCTCCGGAAGGACAGGCGGCCATTGCAGATGTCGGCAACTTTGCGACAGGCGGAGTCTGGTTCTTCTACGATCCGGCGGACACACTTATTCCGTTTTCGCTACCGTAAGCAACCATGTTCGTGAGGAATGTTTGTGAGTGATGAGGTTCGAAGGACCAGCGGAATGCCGATCAAGGTTGAGTTCTATGGAATTCCTCGAGCCCGCGCGGGGGTTGCGGAGACCATCGCGAATGGCCATACGACCTGCGAAGTTCTTACAGAGCTCGCGTCACGTTTCCCGCGGCTTGCCGAATCCTGTATCGACGGACAGAGACTCCGGCCAGGATATGCATTGAACCTGCGAGGTGATCAGTTTCTGACGGACCAGACGATCTCATTGACGGACGGGGATGTTCTGTTGTTTCTGTCGCTGGATGCGGGCGGTTAATGAAGACACTTCATGGCTACCATGGGCGTTACCTTCGTATCGACGTGTCAAACGGGCGAGCCGAATCAATCGCGCTCAATGAAGGGCTGTTGCGAGCCAGCCTCGGCGGCAGTGGACTCGGCGTGGCATTGCTGGAAAAAGAACGTGCCGCAGAAGCCGCTCCTCTGGCACCCGAAGCCGCGATCGTGTTTGCCTTCAGTCCGCTCGTCGGAAGTCCGCTGACGACGTCGGCCAAGTTTGCCGTGATCAGCAAGAGCCCGCTCACAGAACGCATCAATGATTCTCTGGCGAGCAGCGGATTTGCCATCGCCGGAAAGAAGACGGGCCATGATGCGATCGTGCTCGTTGGGAGAGCGGCCAGGTTGTCCGTTGTGATCATCGATGATGATTCCGTGCGAATTGAACCGGCCGAAGAACTCGCGGGATTGTCTCCCGGTGAAACGCAATCGCGTCTTCGAGCGATGAACTTCGGTGGGCCAGCGTCGCAAAACGATACTGCGTTTCAATCGGCGATCGTCGGGCCGGCCGGCGAGCAACTCGTTCGGTACGCCACAATTTCTCACGATGGCCGGCATGCAGGTCGAGGCGGCAGCGGGGCGGTGCTGGGGTCGAAGAACATCAAGGCCGTTCTGGTGCGTGGAACTCGGCGAGTCACCTGGGCGGACCCGGATGGTCTTGTTGCGGCAGCTCGCGATCTTTCACAGCGTTCGTTCGGACCAGCGACCGCGAAGTATCGAGAACTCGGGACGGCATCGAACCTGCTGACGTTCAATCGTTTGAATGTTCTTCCCACGAAGAACTTTCAACAGGGAAGCTTCGACGGTGCTCAGGCCATTTCCCCGGAACAGCTCAGCATCGCTCGCGATCGAACTCGTTCTTCCTGCGCCGCCTGCACGATCGGGTGCGAACATCTTTATGGCCTGAACGATGGCAGTGGCTCCGTTCGGCTCGAATACGAAAACCTGTTCGCGCTGGGACCTCTGTGCGGGATCAGCGATCCGGAAACGGTTCTCGCGGCCTCACGATTCTGCGACGAAGCGGGCCTCGACACCATCAGCGCTGGTGGCACCATTGCGTTCGCGATGGAATGTGCGGAGAAGGGACTGCTGGATCTTCCATGGCTGCGATTTGGCGATTCGTCAGCACTGCTTCGAGCTCTGAAGCTCATCGTCAGCAATGATGAATTCGGCAAGCTCCTTTCGCTGGGAAGCCGCGCGATGGCGTACCGCATCGGTCACGACTCAATCCGCTTCGCGCCGCAGGTGAAAGGCCTCGAACTGCCGGGCTACGATCCTCGGGGACTTCAGATGATGGCACTCGGATTTGCGGTGGGCAGTCGAGGTGCCGACCATAATCGCTCCGGGGCGTACGAGGTCGATTTTTCTTCCGCCGTGGATCGACGCGACGTGGGTCCTGAATCGGTTCAGCTCGCGATTGAGACCGAAGACCGAGCCGCCCTGATGGATTCTCTGATCCTGTGCAAGTTTCTTCGCGGCGTCTTTGCCGACTTCTTCGAGGAATCTGCGATACTGCTGAAGCTGGTGACAGGCTGGAATGTCACATCCGCAGAGCTTCGCCAGACGGCTCGAAACATTGTCGCGGCGAAAAAGCGATTCAACATTCAAAGCGGATGGACGCCGTCCGAAGATACTCTTCCGCAACGCCTCCTCACGACTGCCATTCCCGAAGATGCCCGCGCAGAGCTTTCGACGGAACGTCTGCAGTCACTGATCCGAGCCTACAACCTGGCTCGCGGATGGACGGAAGACGGCTGGATCCCCGACAACTCCATGAAATAGCGGAACGGCGCAAGCCGTCCGGTGAAATGTTGGAGTTTAGACGTCCTCACCGGACGGCTCGCGCCGTTCCGCTACAACTCTGAGGCCTTGCCCCCGCCCGCTCGACTCAAGACAGCGTGAGTTTTCACAAGGTTCCGGTCGACTCGGATCGATAAAGTTAGTAAGACGTCCTTCAGCGAAGGCCGAAAAACACCTGATCTGAGAAAACCGTCGCTTTTACTGACTGTTCAAGTGAATCTGAAATGGCAGAAGCAGAAACATTCTTGCTCATTCCTGGCCGAACCACCGACCAGGGCTGTGGTATCAGCGAAGGGAAGTATCAGGACAAATACCAGAAGGAAATCCATTCGCTTCAGGTTGCACCGGGCGACATGGCCCGACTGGGTTTGTCCGAAGGTGACAGAGTCCGACTGACCGGAGAAGAAGGACAGACGGCCGAAGTCTGCGTCACGATGGCCAAGAAGGATGAACTGCCCGAAGGACTCCTGTTCATCGCCTACGGAGATATCTCGAGCCGAATGATGGCCGGGGATACTCACGGTTCCGGGATGCCGACGAGCAAAGGCATGGAAGTCACCATCGAACTGATTCAAAAAGCCGGCGCATAGAAAGTTCTGAGGACTACGGTTATGACAAGCGCAGCGACTCAGGTGAATGCACCAACAGCCAGCGTGCCTGGCGAACTGAAGATCATTCAGGACGCCGTCTGCACATTCTGCGGGTGTGTCTGTGACGACATTGATTTGTCTGTCAAGGACGACCACATTGTCGAAGCCAAGCGAGCCTGTGTGCTGGGCAAGTCCTGGTTCCTGAATCACAGCCACGATGGTCGTCCAAGTTGTCTGATCGAAGGTAAGCCGGCCTCTCTGGAGGAAGGCTATGATCGAGCCGCCAGGATTCTGACAGAAGGCCGCTATCCGATCGTCTACGGTCTCAGCGATTCTCCATGCGAGGCTCAGCGTATCGCCGTCAGTATTGTCGACTGGATCGGAGGCACGATTGATACAACGACCAGCGTTTGCCACGGTCCGTCGGGCATGGCGTTCCAGGGAGTCGGCGAAGTCACATGTTCGCTGGGCGAAGTGGCGAACCGAGGCGACATGATTATGTTCTGGGGTTCCAACCCCGCCGAAAGTCATCCTCGACATTTCACCAAATACAGTCTGATGCCCAAAGGCATGTTTCTGCCGAACGGTCGCAAGGACCGCACCTGCGTGATTGTTGACGTCCGCAAAACCAAAAGCGCGAAGGCGGCCGACATCTTCATTCAGATCAAGCCAAAGAAGGACTTCGAAGCACTCTGGACACTGCGAGCACTCGCGAAGGGCATCGAACTGGATCCCGATCTCGTCCATCGTGAAACCGGCGTCGAATTCGCCGTGTGGAAGGACCTGATGGATCGCATGAAAGCGTGCAAGTTCGGAGTTATCTTCTTTGGCATGGGCCTGACGATGACTCGCGGCAAGCATGCCAACAGCGAAGCTCTCCTGGCACTGACACGCGACATGAATGCTCATACTCGCTTTGTTGCAAAGCCCAACCGGGGACACGGCAACGTCACAGGAGCAGACAACGTGGTCGCCTGGAGAACCGGATATCCGTTCGGTGTGAATCATTCTCGCGGTTACCCGCGATTCAATCCTGGTGAATACACGACCTCGGACACGCTTGCGAACCGTGAAGCCGACTGTGGAATGACGATCGCCTGTGATCCGATGGCAAATTTTTCTCAGCCCGCCAGAGAACATCTGGCGTCCATTCCCTTCATCGCGCTCGACACGAAGGAAACGCCCACGTCTCGAGCCGCCACCGTCGCGTTTACAGTGGCCACATACGGAATCAACACAGGCGGAACGGTCTACCGAATGGACGACGTCCCGATCCCGCTCCGTCCGGCATTTCCGTCACCACACCCCAGCGATTACGATGTGCTGACAGCCATTGAAGAACGCGTCAAGAAGATCATGGGAGTGACGGGGTAATTTTCTTGTTGCGTCGTGTACTGTTTGCTCGTTTGACTTCTTTGCTCATGTGTGTCCGCCTCATCAGTGTGTTTGTCTTGTGT
>CAZIGZ010000239.1:0-6634 GCA_964538835.1 uncultured Chitinophaga sp.
ACGATTTCCCGGCGGTTGACGCGTGGCATGCTGAAGGCTCCGAATGGTGGTGATGAGGATGAGAAAAGAACAATAAAAAGACTGAATTGCTATGTCAAGGTGGCTGGCACCTTCACGAGGGTTTGGTACGTATTTGCGGATGTTCGCTGGAGCTCTACAATCCCCGACGTGGCTTTTGGATGTTTGTCAGACCTGTTGAAAGTGAATTTGAGTCCCATGACCCGTTCGATGGACAAGATTGTCGCTTTGTGTAAACGCCGTGGCTTTATTTTTCAGAACTCTGAAATCTATGGCGGGCAGAACGGTTTCTGGGATTACGGCCCGCTCGGGACGGAACTGAAACGCAATGTCCGGGATGTCTGGTACCACGACATGGTGTCGGCTCACAATGAACTGCTGCAGCCCGCTGGGGCTCCGACGACGTTTCAGATGGTCGGTCTTGAGTCGGCGATCATCATGCATCCTCAAGTCTGGAAGTGCTCCGGTCACTACGATCTGTTTCATGACATGATGGTTGACTGTCATGCGTGCAAGGGACGCTTTCGGCAGGACCACATTCCTTCGATTCCGTGTCCTCAGAAGCCAAGCAAGATGGTTGGCGAGCACACTGGTTGCAAGCTGACGGAACCTCGTGAGTTCAACCTGATGATGAAGACGATCATCGGCGCGTTAGGATCGGAGGAAGATGCGGCGTTCCTTCGGCCAGAGACGGCTCAGGGGATTTTCGTGAACTTCAAGAATGTCGTCGACAGCAGTCGGGTGAAACTGCCGTTCGGTATCTGCCAGGTAGGCAAGAGCTTCCGCAACGAGATTACTCCTCGAAACTTTACGTTCCGTTCACGCGAGTTTGAGCAGATGGAGATCGAGTTCTTCTGCCACCCGTCGCAGTCTCGCGAGTGGTACACATATTGGCGTGATCGCCGCTACAACTGGTACCTGAATCTTGGCATCACCAAAGATCGTCTGATTCTGCGTGATCACCACCAGGATGAACTGGCTCACTATTCCGTGGGCACGGCCGATATCGAGTACGCTTTCCCATTCCTCGACGAAGGTGAGTACGGAGAACTGGAAGGCATTGCCCACCGAGGCGATTTTGACCTTCGCTCGCACATGGAAGGCAAGCTGACGAAGAATGCTGAAGGCCAGCTCGAACTTGAAAGAACAGCCGACGGGCAGCCGAAGCATCGCGGCAGCGGCAAAGATCTGACGTACTTTGATGATCAGACACGTGAGCGGTTCACTCCTCATGTGATCGAACCATCAGCCGGTGCGGACCGAGGAACTCTGGCGTTCCTTTGCGAAGCCTACTACGAAGATCAGCAGCCGGACGAAAAGGGAGAGATGCAGGAACGAGTTGTCATGCGTTTCCATCCTCGGCTGGCTCCAGTCAAAGCCGCCGTGTTTCCTTTGATCAAGAAGGAAGGCATGCCGGAAAAGGCCGCAGAGATTTATGGTGATCTGAAGGCTGCCGGCCTGAGCGTTCAGTACGACCAGCAGGGCGCGATTGGGCGTCGTTATCGTCGTCAGGACGAAATCGGTACCCCGTTCTGTATCACTGTCGATGGCGACACACCGAAAGACCAGTGCGTTACCATTCGTGATCGCGATACTCTGCAACAGGAGAGAATCCCGGTCAGCAAGGTTGTGGATGAAGTTCTTGCTCGACTGAAGACCTGATTCTGCTAACCTCAATATCGTCAACAATGACCCGGCGATCCCGACAGATGGCCGGGTTTCTTTTTGCACTCACCCGTTTTGATTTTCTGCGAACGCAGACAGGACGAACACATGTCGAACGAGCGTGTCTTGAGCCATTCTGATCTTCTTCAGCTGAAGCGATGGAATACTCCAACGATTTACAATGGCTGGGAGCAGATCACAAAGCGGGACTTCTGCACGGAAGCGTTCAACATTGAAGAAACACGCGACTTCATGCCGCAGATGGGGCCGATGGTCGGTTATGCGGTCACTGTGACCATTGAACCCAGCAATCGGGCGCATCGAAAGAATCGCCCGGACGCCACGAGTGAGTATCGAAAATACCTGGCCAGCGTCCCCGGCCCGAAGATCGTTGTGCTTCAGGATCTGGAAAAGCCGAAAGTCATGGCGTCATTCTGGGGAGAAGTTAACGCCAACATTCATCGCTCGCTGGGATGCGTCGGCACGATCACTGATGGTGCGATTCGTGACCTTGATGAAATGACCAATGCCGGCTTCAAAGCGATTGCTCGCCGGCTTTGTGTCGGGCATGGAGTTGTTCAGCCGGTGGATTTCGGAATCGAAGTCGAGGTGTTTGGCAGGAAGGTTCGGCCTGGTGACCTGATCCATGCGGACAAACACGGATTCATCGTGATTACTCCGGAGGAGCAACCACAGATTCTTGAGGCTGCTCGTTTCATGGATTCCAACGAATGCAATACCGTCATTCGCGCAGCCAGAGAGACGGTTGGTTTGACGAACGATCAGATTCTGGAGCAGCTTGGTGAGGCCTCTCGCCAGTTCGGACGCAATGCCCGCGAGCGATTCCGCCGTGACGGAGAATGGTGACCGTGACTCAACGGCGATTGCTGCTGGTCAGCCCCGCGATTTGATCACCAGGCGAGTCAACATCTCGGGAGTTTCCCTCACGAACAATCTTATCAGTGAGTTTTCCATGCTGCGTTTGCTTCTCTGTTTTGGCTTCGTGTTTGGAATTGCTGTCGGTCCGCTGTTTGCCCAGTCCGACCCAATGACTCATGTGGACGGAATCAGCGGGACACTGGCGATCGTTGGAGGGGGATCAATTCCGGAATCCGTGACAGAGACTCTTCGGCGTGTTGCGGGTGATAATGGGTCTGTTGTAGTTCTTCCAGATGCATCTGAGGATGCGGACGAGGCGGCAAAGAGTGCGGTGGAATGGCTGACGAAATCCGGCTTCAGCGACCGAAGCAGACTGATTGTCGGGAAGGCCTCGGACCCCGCGAGCCTCGAATCGCTGGCAACAGCGCGAGCTGTCTGGATTTGCGGGGGCCAGCAGCGCCGACTTGCTGACGCCTGGAAAGGGAAGCCGATTGAGCAGAAACTTCGCGACGTTCTGAGCCGTGGCGGGATGATTGCCGGGACCTCAGCGGGGGCTGCGATCATGTCCAGACTCATGATTGCTCAGGGCAATCCCGTGCCGGAAATGTCCGAAGGCTGGGATCTGATGCCGGACGTGATCATTGACCAGCACTTTACGGAACGCGAGCGTTTGCCGAGGCTCCAGCACGCCGTCCAGAATCATCCAGCCCGATTGGGCATGGGGATCGACGAAGGCACAGTTGTGTTCTGCAGTGGTCGAACGATGAAGATCGCGGGCGCGGGGACGGTGACGATCTGCCTTGCGCCGTGTTCGTGGCGTGAAGATCACGTTCAGGTTTTGAAGTCCGGAGAGGTGGCAGATCTGACGCAGCTTCGTCGGGCAGCTCGCCAGCGTGGACAACAGCAGAATCCAGGAATTCGTGCAGGCAGTCCCGTCAATGTTGCTTCGGGGGCTCTCGTGATCGTTGGCGGCGGTGCAATGCCTTCCGATGTTGTGAAGCGATTTGTGGAACTGGCGGGCGGGGAGAAGGCTCACATCGTTGTCTTGCCCACGGCAGTGCCGCGTGATCAGACCGATGCATCCGTGCCCGGCTTTCTGCGGCGATCCTCCGTTGCGAAAGTGACTGTTTTGACGCAGCGAGGTTCGGCGGAAGTTGATTCCGGGGAATTCCGGGAAGCTCTGAGCACGGCGACCGGAATCTGGTTTGGCGGCGGGCGACAATGGAACTTTGTGGATGCCTACGAAGGGACGAATGCGGTCGCGGCCTTTCATGAAGTTCTTAAGCGGGGTGGCGTGATTGCCGGAAGTTCAGCCGGTGCGACGATTCAGGGAGAATTCCTGGTCCGTGGTCATCCGCTGGGAAACATGGTGATGATGGCTGACGGATATGAGCGAGGCTTTGCGTTTCTTCCAGGGTCAGCGATCGATCAGCATTTTGCACAGAGAGGCCGGTTTCCTGATCTGTTGCCCGTCGTCTGGAGGCACTCTCAGATGCTTGGTATCGGAATCGACGAAGGGACAGCTCTTGTCGTTCAGGGAACTCAGGCCGACGTGATCGGTCAAAGTTCAGTACACTTCATAACGCGCGACATGCTGTCAGGCATCGACGATGTGGCGAAGCTGCCAGCCGACAACGACGAAGCGGCGAAACTGTATCGAACCGTCAAGACGGGCGAGTCAATCGACCTGAGTTCACTCAAGCTTCCCATAAGCCCGTAGACCATGATTCACGCACGTCAGCACTCTGTCTGGGGACGATGGCCTGATCACATGTCTTACGGCACATCGATTGATATGGCCATGTAGTGAAGTTGCTTGTGGTACGTCGGAATATCCTCTGACTTCTTGAAGTCGATGACGATCGTCAATTTGCCAGCCGGAGTGCCTACGACGTAGAAAAATCTGTTCGGAGGATCGTTCCTCTTTTTTGAGCGGGTCGAGATCTCTTCGACTGCCGGGAAGCGACATTTTTCGAGTTCCTGATGCATGTAGCTGCCTTTACTCTTGTCGAAGCTTTTCATCGCATCGGCAACCACTGAATCCGGGGTTTCACCTGCGGAATAGGGAGCGATCGTCATGTCGATGACCACATCGTCAGGATCTCGCCCTGGAATCAACAGCCGCGCTGACGAACCCTTGACTTCCGTTGTCCATCCGACAGGGACTTCCATCTTCAGTCCAAGGATTTCCGTCTGGTACATCTCCGGTTTGCGTTTCAGATCCTGAATCTCTTTTGGCAGTTCGGGTTCTGATTTTCCACACCCTGTCACCAGCAACAAAATGGCCCCGGCGATCAGTGAACGCCGACATGTCACGCGAGGACTGTCGGTGTTTTTCGACAACGATTCGCTCATCACGGAGTTTCTCCTGGTGCAGTCACGAGCCCGTCAAGTTCTCCGGCTACTTTGCCGCGTCCTCTTTGTTGTTATCAAGCGCGTGGTCGATTCTTGCTTTCACTTCCTCCAGCGAGCCCTTGACGGTGCGACCGCCAACTTTGGCATGGTAACGTTTGTGCTTGCCGGGCATCATTCCGGGGCCCTGGGTAAACGAGTGGTCTTCCTTGATCTCGTGATCACGATAGACGATCGGGGACTGCTTGCCTTTTGCCATGTTCATTTGCCGTGAAGAAAGTACCAAAGAACGACTGGCCTCAGTGCCCACAAGACATGAATTCCGGCCAGTTCGACGGAGGATTCCGAATACGAAAGATAGCTGATTCTGTACCGTTCGAATACACCAACTGACGTGTCGGCTTCTGTCCGACTAACGATGCAGAAGCATCATTCGGACAGAGTACACAACGACAGCAGCGACCACGACCGTGCCGCCAATCAGAAGCAGCCGGGCCACGATCGGACGAACTCGATAAACCACCATGGCAATTCCGACAACCAGCACCGAAAGTCCAGCCTTGAACGTGATCATTCCCGGCAGACCCCAATGATGAATCACCCACCTCGCCAGCGGGTTGCTTTCGACAAATCGAACGGTCGTGTGCCCGGACGCGCTCAGGTGAAGCAGAAGGAAGGTCATCACAACATCGAGTGCACAGGCCAGCAGAAACCAGCTTGCTTCTGTTTCCAGAGGGAATCGGCTGCGTTTCTTTGGCATATTACTCCTTGACCTCGTTCACGGTTTTCTGACTTCATTCACAGTGACCTTCAGACGACGTTCCATGATCAGGTTCTGGCCGTTGAAGTTCATCTGAAAGCGAACGGCACAGTCGTGAGTACCGGGCGTTGCCGTTGGTTGTGCCGTGACTTCAACTTTCCCCAGGGACTGGCCATCAGGGACGTCCAATGCAGGGAAGCTGAGCCCGTTTACTCCACCGGGCGGCTGGATCTGCACGGTCACCTGGCCGTTGAATTCAAACATTCTGGAGATCGTTGCCGCCAGCTCTGCTTTTTCACCCTGGTTCACGATGAGTGTTTCCGGGAAGGACTCCAATTTGATTGGAAAGTCAACGACACGAATCAGAATCGGATTGGAAGGGACATCTGCATTAATTCCCCGGACGCTGGCTTCCTGCTGTTTCTGATTTGCAAACTGATCCGCTCTCTGCTTTTCCTGCTGGGCCCGCTGCTGAAACTGCTGAGCCTCGGTCAGTTCCATCTGAGCCTTTGTGCGAGCCTCTTCGGCAGTTTTCCGAACCACCGTGGCTTCTTCAAATTTCTTCAGTGCATCATCGGCCGCCACCTTTGCGTCATCAGCGGCTTTCTTTGCTGCATCGAACGCTGTTTGCGCCTGCGTCACCTGAGCCTTGATCGCTTCGTCAGCCGGGCTTGCAGCTGACTGCTCTGTCTTTTGCTTCAGCAGTGTGTCTGCCTGTTGCAAGGCGGTTTGAGCCATCGCCAGTTTCTGGTCCGCCTGCTGCTTTCCAGTTGTGGCCTGATTCAGCTGAGTCGTCGCCTGAGTCAGTTCTGTTTGACGCTGCTGGTTCAGTTGCGTCGCCTGCTGTGTTGTCTCCTGGGCGTCAGTCAGGATCTTTGCGATGCGTTCCTGACGCACTTTCGCTTTGTCCGCCAGCTCGGGATTCCGGCGATACTGCATTCCCTGGTTGAATCCCGCGAG
>CAZIGZ010000240.1:0-6631 GCA_964538835.1 uncultured Chitinophaga sp.
GCACAGGTGAAGCCTGTGACGCGAAGCGGTCGGAAGCCGAAGGGACAGCGTGGTTGTTTGAGTGCACCGTGTCCCAACTTCAGTTTACTGAAAACTGAACACTGAAAACTGAACACTCCCGTTTGGCAAACGGGATGCGTCATCTTCCTCGTATGCGTTTTGGTCGTGTGAAATCCATTTGTGAAGCGCGAATGAACGCGAATTGACGCGAATCAAGCACGGGACTGGTCCACGATCTTCCTGTCAACCAGCTCGCATCGCAGAAGGACATAGCGCCCAACAAAAAAGCGAGCACCCGGAAGGATGCTCGCTTTGGTTGAATCTGGATGATCCGGAACGATGCGGTCCAGTTCTGACTTGCCGAGATCAATCGCGTGAACCTGGTATGACTTTCACGGTGACATCTTTGCCTTCGCGTGTGACGGTGATTTCCACTTCCTGTCCCGCCTTGAGGGCTTCGATCGCATAGGTATAGTCGTAGATGTTCTCGATCTTCTTGCCCGCAAGTTTCACGATCACATCGCCACCTTTGATGCCGGCTTTGTCCGCCGGGCCGTTCTTGGCCACGCCAGACAGCAACACGCCCTTCACATCAGACTCCGCATAATCCGGAACCGTGCCCAGATAGGCTCGAAGTGCCGCCTTGCGCTGAGAATCTTTCGGAGCTTCCTGCACCACATACTTCGGTCCTCGCTCCGCCGACACCAGCTGGCGACAAACCAGTGACATCAGGCGGGCAACCTTGGAGATCCCTTCGTAGTTCAGCTTTTCCGGAGTGTCACGCGGAGTGTGATACTCACCATGATTCCCCGTGAACGCGGACAGAATCGGAACGCCGTGTCGGAAGAAGACGCTCGCGTCGGTCGGGATATTGCTGTCATCCTGCAGGCTGAGTGACAAGCCCATCGGAACGTTGGCCTGCTCCACAAGTCTCTGCCAGTCTGTTGAGGAACCCGTTCCCTGCAGAACCAGCTTTTCCTGGAGACGCCCGACCATGTCCATATTGAGGCAGGCCGCGATGTACAGGTTGAGTCCGCCAGTGTTAGGGCCAGTGAGTTCGTCTTCTTTCTTTTCGGTGCCAGCCTCCCCTTCCACCGGTTTCTCTTCTCCGCCAGCCGCGGCGGCGTGTTTCGAGAATGCGGTTTCAAGGCTCTTCACATAATGACTGGAACCCAGCAGTCCGATTTCTTCGCCTGACCAGGCCGCGAAGACAATGTCGCGCGATCCGTTCAGCTTGCCTTCTTCCTTCGCGCGAGCCATCGCTTCGGCGATCTGCATCATGGCGGAAACGCCGGACGCGTTGTCATCCGCACCAAAGTGAATTCCGGACTGCTCATCATCGCGAGCCAGCGAGTTGCCGTTGGGCCCGGTGCCAAGATGATCGATGTGAGCACCGACGACGACGATCTGCCCAGCCTGTTCTTCGTTCAGCTGGAGGCGACCCAGAACATTGCGTCCCTTCTTCTTTTCCTGACGCACATCAATGTTGGCACCAATCTTCAGCCCTTTGATCGGGAAGCCCATCGCGGGTTCACCGGAATCCAGTTTCTGCTGCAGTGCCTTCAGGTCCTTGTTCTGCGCCTTCAGCCATTCCGCCGCGACTTCGTCAGTGACGCTGATGACTGGGATGCTGGAACCCTGCGAACCGTCGAAGGTCATCGGAACCAGCTGCTCTTTGACTCCGGACGTCGGCCCGCTGACAACGATCAGTCCGCGTGCTCCAAGATCACGAGCCTTGACGGCTTTGAATCGCAGACGCGACGCGTTGCCAAACCGCTGACGCTGTTCCGGTGTCAGATTCTCCGGCATGTAACGAAACACAACGACCCATTTGTCCTGCACGTCGAGATGAACGAACGAGTCGTATTCTTCCTGGCCTTCCGAAGCCGGAACCTGCATTCCGTATCCGGCAAACACGACTTCTGACGGCTCCACTTTTCCGGAAGCCGTAAATCCAACGGGACGCCAGTCCTTTTCAAGAGTCAGCGTTTTGTCGCCAACTGTGACAGTGTTCTCCGGGCCGGCAGAAACACCGGCCGTGAATTCAAACTCCTGGAAGTATGTGTCGTTGTCGCCGGCAGGAAGCAAGCCCAGTGTTTCGAAGTGCAGTGCGACATAGTTCGTCGCCAGCTTCTCCCCCTGAGTTCCCGTGAGGCGTCCTCCAAGTCGTGGCAGGCAGAGATATTCCACGTGACGAACAGCATCGGCAGGAGAAAAGTCACCTCGCTCCTGAGCCGATCGAGCCATCGTCTTTGACGTTTCCGCGGCGACCTTTTCACCTGCAGAGCCAGACAGACCAAGGCTCTCGAGAGCTTTGGCGTGGTTCCATTCCGCAAGGAAGATCTGAGACTGACCGCCGACGGTTCGATTCGTTGTCCATGCGAGATGTTCACCATCCGGACTGAAGACCGGGAGACCGTCGAAGCCCGGTGTGTGTGTGATGCGAACGGGCTCGTGCTTGCCTTCCGCATCGATCAGATACAGTTCAAAGTTTGCAAAGCCGTGGCGATTGGTCGTGAAGATCAGGTACTGGCCGCTTGGATGAAAATATGGAGCCCATGACATCGCCTGCAGGCTTGTCAGCTGCTTTTCGCCGGAGCCGTCAATGTTCATCGTCATGATTTCGGCAGTTGCACCGTTCTCGGAGAACCGTCGCCAGCAGATCTTCTTTCCATCGGCACTAAAGAATGGACCGCCATCGTAGCCCGGCGATGTGGTCAGACGCTTTACGTCCGTGCCGTCGGCCTTCATCACATAGATTTCATTGGCCCAGGCAGGATCCAGTTCAAACGCCTTCTTCTGTTCGTCGTTCAAAGGAGCTTCGTACGCGGAACGGTTTGATGCGAAAGCAATCAGGGTTCCATCAGGACTCCAGGACGCTTCCGCGTCATAGCCACGCGCTTCGGTGAGCTTGCGGTACTTCTTCGAGGCGAGTTCGTATTCGTAGATCTCGTAGAATTCATCATAGTCCCATGAATACCGACGTTCCTTGCCCGACGCTCGCAGTTCCAGCTCGTCCTTCTGTTCCTTTTGAGCATCAGGATCATCCTGAGTCGACGCGAACAGAACTCGAGTTCCGTCCGGATGAATCCATGCGCAGGTCGTTTTGCCGACACCCGGAGAAACTCGTTCGGTATCGCCGGTATCCAGGTCCATCAGGTAGATCTGGAAGAAGGGATTGCCCGGCTCACGTTCGCTCTGGAAGATCATCTTTCGGCCGTCAGCGCTGAAGTAGCTTTCTCCGGCACGGCGACCTTCGAAGGTCAGCTGACGAGGGCGGCTGATGAACCCGCCTTCCAGCTTCTGAGCTTCAGCGGGATTTGACTCCGTAATGTCCGGCGCAGCATTCGGGGCCGCCTCCTGAGCAACAGCCATCGTGGGCGTCAGCAATGGCAACAGGAACAGAAGGACCGATTTCCGGAAGACGCGAGCAACAATGGTTCGCACGAGGAACGCTCCAAAACACGCGGATTTGTTCGAATAGTTCGCCGTCCGGCAGACGACGGAGGCGGATGAGCGTACCAAGAGATGATCACCGGATTCAAATCCGAGCGAATGCCGTCATCGCTTTCCCGCCCATAACTCGGGGCAGCCGGGCTTCTGAAGGTCGATAAAGTCGGAAACATCCGGCGACTTCTCTTGTTTTTTGAAAAACTGGTCCTTGTCACACCTTCTCGAAATGATCTCCGGAAGTCATGATGCTGTCAGACCCCGCACATGATTTCGGGTTAGAAACAAGCCGCGGGAAGCCAGCAAATCGTTTGTCCATGATCGGGAGAATTTTCGATGCGTGAACTGGTGCAGCGACTGGATGGTATGGGACGCAGAAGCCTTCTTGGACGATTCGCCAGTGTCGCACTGGGAGTCAGCCTCCTCCCGGAACTCGATCAGGCTCTCTACGCGGCACAGCAGCAGTCACTTCCCGAAGGTAAAGCCAAGCGCCTGATCTACCTGTTCATGAATGGCGGGATGACGCATCTCGATACGTTCGACCTGAAGCCCGGGCACGAGAACCAGGGCGAAACCAAGCCGATCAATACGTCTGTGGCCGGCGTGCAGATTAGCGAACACCTTCCAACGCTGGCGGCAAACTTTCAGCACATCGCTGCCATTCGGTCCATGTATACTCAGACGGGCGACCATGCTCAGGGTGAGTATCTGATGAGGACAAGTTATGAGCAGATTGCGACAGAACGTCATCCGTCGCTCGGCCCGTGGATTCAGAAGTTTCGCGGCCGTCAGAACAAAGCGCTTCCGGATACCGTCGTGATTAATCCTCCGGCCGGACATCCAAGCGCGGGCTTCTTTGATCCAACCTTTAGCCCACTTCCGGTGGGTGACCCCAATCGGGGACTTGAGAATACGGCGGCACCAGCCTATCTGACTCCGAAGTTCTTTGATCGTCGCATGGAACTGATTGATTCCTTCGACCGAACGTTTCGCGAACGATTCAAGCAGAAGAAGGTGCAGTCCTACACGGACTTTTATTCGGAAGCGACCAGCCTGCTTTCCAGCGGTGCTCTGGAAGCCTTTGACCTGAACAAGGAAAAGCCGGAGGACCGCGATCGCTACGGCCGCGATCCGTTCGGACAGGGCTGCCTGCTGGCTCGACGATTGGTCGAGAACAATGTTCGCTGTGTGGAAGTCACCTGTGGCGGCTGGGATATGCACAGCAACATCTTTGCCGGAAATACTCTGCCAGCCCGCGCTGGCATCCTGGACAAAGCCGTCGGAAACCTGCTGAAGGATCTGAAAGACCGCGGGTTGCTCGACGAAACTCTGATTGTTCTGTGCACCGAGTTCGGTCGATCGCCGGTGATCAACTACAACGCTGGCCGCGACCATCATCCCGCTGTGTTCTCCGGAATGCTTGCTGGTGCCGGTGTGAAGGGCGGACAATTGTATGGCAAGTCGGACGCCGCTGGACATGCGGTCGATCAGGACGGCGTTGCCCCGGCCGACCTCAACGCCACGATTGCGACAGCGCTGGGACTTCCACTGGGCGAAATCGTCCATTCGCCAACCGGCCGACCATTCAAAGTCGCCCATGATGGCAAAGCCGTCTCCGCACTGCTCAGCTAACAAAGGCGTTCCGCCGCGTTGCGGCTTGGGGAGCATTCAGTCATGGAATGACTGAGCTACGTAGGCGAGTCATTCCATGACTCGAACCTTCATCCCTGCATGTTGTTGTGACAAATCAACTTGGCTTGGCGGGCGATGCTGTTGTGAAAAAGCGACTCAGGGCGAACGGGGCGGCGGGAACAGTCCTCGGCGCGTTGCGGCTTGGGGAACAGTTAGTCACGGAATGACTGAGCTACGGCCAGGCTACTTCGCTCCGACGGCTTTGCGAGCACACCCGGCTGCGCCGATGAAGCCGGCGTCGCCGCCCAGCGATGCGTATTCAATGACGGTCTTTGCAGCGAGTGTCGCAAAGGTGCGAGCACGGAACTCCTGTCGAACCCGATGCAGGAATTCTCGCCCGACCTGTGTGTCATTCCGTCCGAACGTCATCGCTCCTCCCAGAAGTACCATGGCCGGGTCGATCACGTGAACCGCTGAGGTGATGGTGGCTCCCAGGTAACGAGCCATCTCCATGATGAGTTCCAGGGCCAGATGGTCGCCTCGTTCGGCTTCTTCTGAGATCATCAGCGGGGAGAGTTTCTCGCCGGCATCCAGACGAGCTCTGACGGACGTGACTTTGCCATCGTCCAGTGCCTCTCGAAACTTCTTCATCAGTGCCGTCGCGCTCACATAGGCTTCGGCTGTTCCGTACTGCCCGGATGTGCAAAGTCGCCCATTGTCCATTTCCAGGATGACATGACCCAGCTCTGAACCATGGGAATGTTCACCTTCAATAATGTGATCATCAACGATCACGCCGCCACCCAGCCCGGTTCCGAGCGTATAGAACAGCAGGCTTCGAGCATGCTTGGCTTCTCCGGCCCAGTATTCTCCATAGGCCGCCGCATTGGCGTCGTTCTGCAGGATCGTTCGAACACCCAGTTCGTCTTCGACTCGCTGCCGAATCGGGAAATTGATCCAGCCCGGCAGATTTGACGGATCCAGCAGCATGCCAGCCGGGATGTCCATCGTGCCCGGAGTTGCCAGACCCGCCGCGACAATGTCGGTAATCTGCAGGCCGGCCTTTTCGACTGCGTTCCGTCCCGCTGCCACAATCTGCTGAACCCCATGCTCCGCACCGCGAGCCGCTTCGGTGGGAACGCTGGCCTTGCTGAGCACGTGGCCAGAGTCGTCGACAACTCCGGCCTTCACATTCGTACCGCCGAGGTCCAGCCCGAGGAAAAGGCGTGTTGATGATGGTGACATAGAGTTCGCTTTTGCCAAAACGGTGGGAAGTCGCGCGAAGTGTACACACTCTGCGTGAGTCGTTCCACGTAGCTCCGTCATTCTCCCGTAGCTCAGTCATTCCATGACTGAGAGCTCACCGAGCCGCGTCTGCAGCGAGGACTGTTCTGGCCGCACCATTGGCCCTTGGTTTGCCTTTTTGAGCCGCATCGCTCGCCATTCCACGTCGATTCGTCATTACGCCGTGCAGGGAAGGAGGCTTGAGTCATGGAATGACTCGCCTACGGTGATTGCATCTCTGTAGCTCAGTCATTCCATGACTGAG
>CAZIGZ010000241.1:0-6506 GCA_964538835.1 uncultured Chitinophaga sp.
CTCGTGACCTCTGCGCCGCCATGGATAATCTCGGACTGCAGCGAAGCTATCAGGTCGGCAGCGCGCACATTACGTTTTCCGCAGCGACAACGGCCGACTGCCTGTTGAACGCGATGCCTCTGATTGGAAAACTGGTGACGGAACCGCATCTGGAAGACGACGAATTTGAACCGGCTCGGGACCTGGTCGAACAGGGACTGTCATCGCTGGAAGATGAGCCGAGGCAGCGACTGAGCAAAGTTCTTCGTCAGTTCAGCTATCCGGCTCCGTGGGGCAATTCGGCGGAAGGTGAATTGAGCGATCTTCCGGCGATCTCAATAGATGATGTCCGTCGGCATTTTCAAAGTTGTGTGCGTCCTGGTGAGGCGATCCTGGGAATCGCCGGCAACGTCAATCTGGCCGAAGTTCGAAGTCGGGTTGAAGAAGTTTTTGGAGGCTGGGAAAACAAGCCACTGGCTTCTGTGGTGGCGGGACATTGTCCGACTTCTCCGCACCATGTCGCGCATGAATCTGCACAGACACATATCGGGCTGGCATGGGATACGGTTCCGTATCGCGATGAACGCTACTACGAAGCATGGGCTGCTGTCAGTCTGCTGAGTGGCGGGATGAGTTCCCGATTGTTCACGGAAGTGAGGGAGAAACGAGGGCTGTGCTACGCAATCTCTGCGTCGCTCAGCACGCTTCGAACTGAAGGCCGAGTCATGGCGTACGCCGGGACCACAACTGAGCGTGCTCAGGAAACCCTGGACGTGACGGTCGCTGAGATTCTGCGTCTGCACGAAGGCATCACGGACGAAGAACTGCAAAGGTGCAAAGCCCGCGCGAAGAGTTCGCTGATCATGCAGCAGGAATCCACGTCGTCGCGAGCCTCATCGCTGGCTCGCGACATGTACCTGCTGGACCGAGTGGTCACGCTGGATGAAATTCAGCGACGTATCGATTCACTCACCGTGGATCAGGTGCGACAGTTTGTGCTGGACCACCAGCCGCGACGAATGGTCATGGTGACGATTGGTCCTGATTCGCTCAAGACCGGTTGCCTGCCGGTCTAGTTTCTTCGTTTGTCGGTTCCCTGTTTCATTTTGTCCGAGTCTAGTTCGAGCGCCATTCATGAAGTTCCAGCAACGAGTCCTTTCCAACGGTTTGACGCTGATCGCCGAAACGAATCCATCGGTCTACAGCGTTGCTGCCGGGTTCTTCGTGCGAACCGGCTCACGCGATGAAACTGCCGAGGTATCCGGCGTCAGTCATTTCCTCGAACACATGGCCTTCAAGGGGGACGACAGGTTTTCGGCAGACGACATCAACCGGGTGTTTGACGAGATCGGAGCGAAGTACAACGCGTCGACCAGCGAAGAAGTGACGATGTACTACGCAGCCGTGCTCCCGGAGTATCTGGAACAGGCTCTCGAGCTGCTGTCAGCCCTGATGCGGCCTTCGCTGCGTCAGGAAGACTTCGACATGGAGAAAAATGTCATCCTCGAAGAGATCAGCATGTACGAAGATCAGCCTTCGTTTACCTGCTACGACAACGTGATGGCAACCTACTTCTCCGGGCATCCACTGGGACAGAGCATTCTGGGCAGCAACGAGAGCATCACGGCTCTGACTTCGGAACAGATGCGAGCCTATCATCGCCAGCGCTATCATACCGGGAACATTATTCTGGCTGTGGCTGGAAACTGCGAGTTCGAACATTTGTGCCAGCTTGCTGAAAAACACTGCAGCCGAATTCCCTCAGGAGCGACAGAACGCACGATTCCGGAGTTTGTTTCCAGGCCAGCGACACATCTGGTGACTCGGGAAGGCAGTCTCCAGCAGCACATCATGCAGATGGGTCCGGCACCACGCGGCCGTGATCCGCTTCGATTCGCCGCGGAACTTCTGTCGGTGGTTGTCGGGGATGATTCCGGAAGCCGATTGTTCTGGGAGATCGTGGATCCGGGTCACGCCGAATCCTGTGACCTGAGCTTTACTGAATACGATGGAGCCGGAGCATGGATGAGTTATCTCAGCTGTAATCCGGAAGACGTCGCAGACAACCTCCAGCGTTGCCAGAAAGTCTTTGATGAAGTCTGCCGTGACGGTATTCGCCCGGACGAACTTGAACAGGCTCGCAATAAGGTTGCCTCCCGGATCGTCCTTCGCGGGGAACGCCCGATGGGCCGCCTTTCATCACTGGGCGGAAACTGGCTCTACCGCCAGGAATACCGATCAATTGCCGACGACCTGCAGGTCATCCGCAGCATTACGCTCGAGCAGATTCAGGAGGTGCTGACGAAGTACCCGCTGACGATGACCGCCACCGTTGGCGTTGGGCCCCTGCAAAACCTGTAGGCAAGTCATTCCATGACTTCGCCTTGTTCACGCCCGCGGGTCATGCAAACGCCGCTTTCCCAGTGCCTCAATGCGATGGAATGCCGTGCGATAGTCCTCGCCGCGATGCGGCTCAGACAGCTCTCGGTCATGGAATGACCGAGCTACGGCTAAAACATCCCACCGATCATGTCGAGGATTGCGGAGGCCGGGGCTTCGTTACCTGGCTGTGTCCAGATCCACATGGTTCGGACAAGTTCAATCCCGATCACCGCACAGCAGACCGACAGCACTGTGGAAGTCCCGATCAGGATCTTAACGCCGATGCCCCAGTCCACGTCGGCTCGAGAACCAACGCGTGCTGATGTCGGGAAGTTTCCAACCTGAGACTGGCCGGACTCGAAGTCGTCATCGCCGAACTCTTCGGCGTCTGACACATCGTCCATATCTTCTTCGTAGCCACCGTCGTCATCGAACGACTCAGCGTCGTCATAGGATTCTTCGGCTGAGCCACCATCGTCGTCAGCGAAACCTTCATCCGACAGAGCCGGAGAGGCAATCGTGCGCGAACTGTCGACGTCGTCATCTTCGAACGTCAGTACACTGGTGTTAGTTCCAACTTCTTCTTCATCGTCATCGAGCCCGGCAAGTTCAAACTCGCTGTCTTTGCCAACGACCGCCGCCGGGATTTCCAGTTGTGTAGTCATCGCCGAAGAATCAGCCAGCGCTCGTGCTGCACCCGGAATTGCCTGCATTGGCATCGTGCGGCTCATGTCCGGAACTGCGGGGCCGTCGTCATCCAGGTCCAGTGAAATGCCGCTGTCGCCCGCGTCGAGTGTAATGCCGCTGTCGTCGCCGCCGAGCTTGGCACCACTGTCAAAACTCTCCAGGCTGATACCGCTGTCATCAGCTTCCAGACTGATGCCGCTGTCGAGTTCCAGTGAGATACCGCTGTCATCAGAGTTCAGGTTCAGGCCGCTTCCGCGGACTTCCAGGCTGATGCCGCTGTCCGGTGTACCGGCTCGAGTACCTGAACCCTTATTAAGCAGCTTAAGATCGCTATCCTCTGGCATGATTTTCATGGCGATCGTGCGGTTATTGTCACTCGGAGCACCGGGAGACGGTGAAGGATCCGCGAGGCGAATATCGCTGTCAGTTCGGTCCAGTCCTGCCGTCAGTTTTACGTCGCTGTCGCTGTCATCGAGCAGAATGTCTTCTGAGCCCATCAGTTTGACATCACTGTCGCTGTCTTTTTTCGCGAGATCCAGTTCGCCTGTTGCGGCAAGCCCGTTTTCAGTCAAACGTACGTCGCTGTCGGAATCAAACAGCTTTACATCGGAATCATCTTCATCAACCAGCCGCACATCGCTGTCAGAGTCGGAGTCTACCGCATCAGTGTCTTTCGAAACGGCTCCAACAAGCTTCACGTCGCTGTCAGAATCACGTAAAATCAAGTCCGCATCGAAGTCGGTTTCCTTCAGAACCGAATCGTCAAGATCCAGTGACGGTCCCGAATCACCGCTGAGGTTCACATCGCTGCCAGAGTCGGCGAGGCTGTTAGTCGCGTCTGAATCAAACTTGGCGCTATCAAAGAAGAGCCTGACATCACTGTCGGACGACGAAAGTTCGGCACTGAATTCCTCAAAAATCGAAGATGAGTCCAGCAGAGATGACGAACTGTTGTCACCGAGTTCGCCCCGGACTCCTGGGACGGACGACGAAGACGAGTCGCCGGTAATAATCGGAATATCGGGCGAAGAATCAGCCTGCCGTGATCGCAGGAACTCTTCAATGTCCTGCTCACGGAATTTCCAGCTGCCTCGATCCGCGAAACCTCTGAGTTCACCCTGCTCCCGGGCACGCATCACCTGGTCGGTGGACATTCCCAGCATGCTGGCGGCTTCTTCGAGGCTCAAATACTTCTTTGCCATGACGTTCAGGTCTCCCGAGTGGGATGGAGGTGCAGCGGAATCCTCAGGTCGATACAGGAAACTGGCTCTTTGAAACCACTATCCTGCGCAAATTGACTGATCCGTCAAATTCTAAAACCGGCCCCAGGTGATGCAAGTTCTTTGTTCTGAACAGGCAACGAGTTGAGACGGTTATAACGACAGGCCTTCGGTGAATCGCCTGCGAGGAGGAGCGACTGATCATCAGACCTGACAGCCGGAACGACCGCTTTTCCCAATAAAATCGTTCCAGCCCACGCAAACTGCGACCGCTGAGCGCAGTCCGCCATGTTCGATTCGGTCCGTTCCAGGGATCGCCTGCAGGGAAATCCCCCGGCTCCGAACGTACCAGAACGCTTTTCCTTTCCTCCCTTATTTTGCCGGTGCAGCCGTCAGGACCGGCTCTGGATGTCCGCACAGACGCGTCCGGATTTCCCGAACCAACGGATCGGCCCGATGACTCTTAGGGTACGCCTGTCAGTGCAGGAACAGACTGGCAATCTCGTAAAACAGCACAACCCCCAGAACGTCGACCATCGCTGCAATCAACGGATTGGACATGATCGCCGGATCCATCCCCAGACGGCGGAACAGGAGCGGCAGGAGTGTCCCCACGGAGGTTCCCAGAGTCACGACGGTGATCACGGTGGTGGCAATCGCTGCAGATTCCGGGATTCCTCGACCGAACCAGAGCCAGGCTACGGCGAAGTCAAGCAGCCCCAGTCCGGATCCCAAAAACAGGCCCACAGCGAATTCTCTCAGCACGAGTTGTCGACTGATGACGCTGTCCGCCCCTTTGGGATCATTCGGTGCCAGGGCGAACATTCGGATAAAGAGCGTGGCTGACTGTGACCCCGCGTTTCCTCCGCTCGCCATGACCAGAGGAAGAAACAACATGATGAGCGATGTGAGTCCAGCGGCTGCGGGCATGTTCTGTCCCGGATCCGTGGTGGCTCGATAGTGATCAATCACATGAGCGTTCAGCAATGCGACAATCGACAGAAACAGCAGCCAGACCCCGCGTTTCCAAAGCACGATGTGCAGCGGAGTGTCCTGGTATTCGTCTTCCAGAGGTGCAACGGCGCTTTGCAGATAGGCGTCTTCTGTCGCTTCTTCCTGGACAACGTCCAGAGCGTCGTCATGAGTCACGATACCAACGAGCCGATCATTCTCATCCACGATCGGTACCGCGATGAAGTTGTACCGAGCCAGTTCCTGTGCCACCACTTCCCGCGAGTCGGTGACTTTGAGCCGGATTACGTCCCGCTGCATAATGTCCGACAGTCGGGCATCCGATCGAGCAATGATCAGCTTCCGAAGGGAGATAAAGCCTTCAAGATGTCGGTCTTCGTTCAAAATGTAAACGTAGTAAATTGTCTCGCTGTTCGGGGCCTGCTGCCGCAGACGGGCAATCGCATCCTGCACGGAAATGTTCGCCGGCAGCGACGCATACTCCGTGGTCATAATGGCCCCGGCACTGTCTTCATCGTACGACAGGAGCCGACGAATCTCATTACGTTCCGCCTGAGCCAGCAGTCGGAGCACATCTTCGCGGCGAGCATCCGGAAGTCGCGACAACAGGTCGACTCGATCGTCCGACGACATCTTCTCAAGCAGCTGAGAAAGACGCGGAACCTCCAGAGTTTCCACGAGTTCCGTTTGTCGCTTCAGTGACAGGAACTCGAAAATCTCGGTCCGATGATTCAGATCCGCCTGATCCAGAATCATCCAGATCTGATCGTCCTGCAGCTCTTCCAGCATCTCGGCGACGGCAGCCGGGTGAAGAACGTTGCAAAGTGCCGCCAGGCCAGCAGTGTCCCCCTCCTGCAGCATCTGCTGCACGTCTGGAAAGATCAGCGTCTGCAAGGCGTCCGGCATAGGACTTCCCAACGGAGTCTGAAGGGAAACGTCACAGGAATCTGACTGGCCAACACTAGCGAAAAAAAATCCCTGCTGGGTTTTTCAGCAGGGATTTGATCAGCACGTCATGTTCGCAGTGAAGTCGAAACCTCACGCGACAGCGAGGACTATCGTTTTGAGAACTGGAAGCTTCGGCGAGCTTTCTTGAAGCCATACTTCTTTCGTTCGACCATTCGGTCGTCTCGAGTCAGCAGGCCAGCGTTTGCCAGATCATGATGCCAGTTTGGGTTCAGACCCTGCAGAGCACGAGCGACACCCAGGACGATCGCCCCGGTCTGGCCTGTGATTCCGCCACCCTGTACTCGGACGGAGATATCA
>CAZIGZ010000242.1:0-3427 GCA_964538835.1 uncultured Chitinophaga sp.
CGTCCATCCGGAGGCATCTCCAGACCATCCTGATACCTCAGCGCCTGCAGCAGTCGGCTTTGCTGAGGCTTGCCAGGAATGATCGCAGGACCGGACTCACCGCCGTGCAAAAGCGCGGAACGACTGTCTGCCATCAGCCCGCCTTTGCTGGCGTCGTTGGAATGACACTTGTAGCAACGATTCACCAGCACGGGCCGAATATGACGCTCAAAATGGTCGTCATCGGCACGTGTCACTTCACCGCTCACAACCGATAGCGTGAATGTGAAAGTCAGCGCACTCAAAATCCACATCGCGTGGCGCGATGAACGAGAGTTTGCCATAACTGCGTCCGGAGGTGGGAATGCAGGACGAAAGGGCAGGGCACGTTGCAGGGAAGAGACTGTAATGCAACGACAACCCAAGCAACAGCGTTGCATGAGTTGTATCGACCGGAAGCAGAGAGAGCCTTGTGAAGGGAAGGGCAAGCTGGCGAACATTCAATGGCCCGGCTCAGAGCTGCGGAGCATCGTTAGCAGATAGCCTTTGGTGCTAACCCAAGGTTGAGTGATTTCAATGACCGCTCCAGCCATGAAACGGCGACAGTCTCGCGGCCCGCCCGGTGATGTCTGGTGATGTGGAGGCGTAAACTTACCAGACGTCACGCACCACTCGCGCTGTCCCGCTCCCTCCGTGCGAGCGAATTCGAAACAGGACATGTGCCATCCCGCACGCGTTCACCGGCAATGACAAAACCGGTCTTCGACCACAAATCGCGCCAATTGTCCTGACTGGCATTCGAACCACGCCTATAGAATTGACTCAAGCGATAAGGAGCCACCCATGTCAGATTCCACACTCTCTCACATGCCCATGGATTTCGCACATTCGTCCTTCAAATGGCTGGCAAGACTGACCAGCATTGCCAGCGTGGGCCTGTTAGTCATGTTCCTGTTCGGCGGTAATGAAGGCATCATTCCCACATTGCGTGAAGCCGTCGCGATGGCGTTCTTCCCATTCGGCGTTGCAGCAGGAATGATCATCGGCTGGAAACGCGAGCTTCTCGGCGGCCTCGTCTCAATCATTTCCCTCGCGCTGTTCTACGTCATTATGGCCATGAATGACCGTGACCAATCGCTCGGGCCCTGGTTTCTGATCTTCACAATCCCCGGCCTGTTGTTTCTCTTTGCAGGCTTGCTTCAGAAGCCCACCAGACGCTGAAGACCACTCCGTCAGCCCATCGATAGCGGCACCGTTCGGCACGACATGAGTTCAGTTTGAATCTGGTTCCATTCGATTTCCGCGGCATTGTGAATAATCTCCAGCCGACTGTCTCTGCGCCAGGCGGAACGGCGGAAAGTGGTGTCGTTGCCGGAGCGGTTAATGGTCCACCAGTCGTCCTGGCAGTGGAAGACGCCTTTGAGTCGCTGGATGGAACGCAGGCTGCCCAGAAGGTCCATCAGCTGATACCGATCGAAGCACTCGTCGCGATGGAAGATCCAGCCGCAGGCCCATTGTCCCTGGCCGCTGTTTTCCAGACGAATGGGCTGACCGGGCAGGGCGGTCTGAGTGACCTGGATGACTGGCTCAGTGCTCACGGGTGCTCCCAGCGCGACCATCACGGGAGCCTGTTCCTGATGCTGGCCATGGCTCTGTGACTGCTCATGATTCGCGCCGTGATCATGATGCGCCTGGGGAAACTTCGGCGGACGCACGATGGTGCCATCGAGCTCCAGCCAGGCGGGGTCAAGCTTGCCGAACGATGTCTCAGTGATCAGCAGCTTCGGTGGCTCGAACTGTTCGATCCATGCTCGACAACGAGCAACACAGTCGGCATCTCGATGATCCACATGATTCAGCACGACGACGTCCGCCATTTCGATCTGATCGTGGAAGACCGGATTCTCTTTCGTACTCGGATTATCAAAGTCCTTTGGATCGACGATGCAGATCGTCGCGCGGACATCAAGGTGGTCATGAAAGAACCGAGATTCTCGCAGGCCATCCAGAACACTGGCCGGATGGCCCGCGCCGCTGGGTTCGATCAGAAGCCGGTCGGGCCGGGATCGCTTCAGAAACTGCACGAGCATTGGCTTGAACAATGCCGCTGTCTCACAGCAAAAGCAGCCGCCAGCGAGTTCCTGAACGAAGACGTCGTCAACACCATCCTGCTCCAGGAGAGCCTCATCCATCGACACCATGCCATATTCGTTAATGAAGATGGCCCAGCGTTCTCCCGGCGGCCGTTGATCAAGTAGCGCACGAATGGCCGTTGTTTTGCCCGTGCCAAGAAAGCCGGTAATCAGGTTCGCTGGTATGCGTTTCATAGGAAGGAGACGTCCCTGTCGCTGAATGATTTCCGCAGAATCCCGATAAAGCCTGACAAAGGCTGAAAAGTCCATCGGCCAGCAGGAGATCCTCAAGTGCCCCTCAATCTACTTCAGAAGTTATCCCGACGCGAACGTCGCAGTGCACAGAGAATCGCAGCCCCGCGCATCGCCATGCGATACACTCATTTGTGTTGTTCAATTCGCGCCGATCTGCGTTTATCCGCGGTTTAAAAATCGCATTGCTGGGTTCCGCCTGCGAGGGAATGACGTGTGCGACGAATGGCGGGACACGGAGGACTGACGTTCAGCCGCTCGCCGTTGTGTGGTGTGTTTCCTGCGTCAGCCCTCAGAGCCACTTCCATTCGTCCTCATTCATTCATCGTTCTCCTCGCCGTCGGGGCGTTATTCCGCATTTTTCCACGTTTCAGGCTGGCCTACGCGTTTTTCTCAGGCCTGCTAGAATCCCTGCCCTGGGACGTTTGGAAATTCCGGCCGACTGCGGCTGAGCCACACGTTCCGTATTCAATGTCGGTTTCGGGTTCTCGGCGATACGGTCGTCTGAACCTACCACCGACGCATACTCGTGTCGCCCGAATCAGGTTTTCTATGCGCTGGTCTCAGACATTCATCCCAACCATGAAAGAAGTTCCGGCTGAGGCAGAAGTTCCCAGCCATCAGCTGATGCTGCGAGCAGGTCTGATTCGACAGCTCATGGCCGGAGCGTACACCTACCTGCCACTCGGATACCGCTCGGTTCGCAAGGTTTCAGAAATCGTCCGCGAAGAAATGGACCGAGCCGGCGCGATCGAACTGTTCATGCCGGCATTGCAGCCCATCGAGATTTTCGAACGCACGGGCCGTCGAGAAGCCTTCGGAAACGTGCTGTTCAACTTCGAAGTGAAGCGAGGCGACAGGAAACTGCACTTTGCCCTCGGCCCAACACATGAAGAAGTCATCACTGACCTGATGGCTCGTCATATCAGCAGCTATCGCCAGATGCCGATCACGCTGTATCAGATTCAGACGAAGTTCCGTAACGAAGAGCGTCCACGTTTCGGTGTTCTTCGCACGAGCGAATTCATCATGAAGGATGCTTACAGCTTTGGCACGTCTCTTCA
>CAZIGZ010000242.1:3527-6470 GCA_964538835.1 uncultured Chitinophaga sp.
GATGCCACTTCCTTCGTAAAAACACTGATCTACAAGGCAGACGGAAAGGCTGTTGCGATTCTGCTTCGAGGCGACCACACGGCAAACGAAGGCAAGATTCGACGAGCCACGAAGGCAACAACTGTGGAACTGGCGGACGAAGAAACGATTCGCAAAGTCACAGGAGCACCCGTTGGATTTGCCGGGCCGATCGGCATTCAGTGTCCGTACCTGGTGGACCACGATGTCGCGGCGATCAAGTCAGCGATCATTGGTGCGAATGCGAAGGATGCTCACATCACGGGAGTCATTCCGGGCACGCACTTTGAAATCACAGAGACCTTTGATCTTCGAAATGCGGAGTCTGGCGACGCCTGTCCGAAGTGTCAGGCGAAGCTTGAGATTGTCCATGGCATTGAAGTCGGACACGTCTTCAAGCTGGGCACGAAGTACAGTGTCTCCATGGATGCGAAGTTCGTCGATGCTCAGGAACAGTCACACCCGATCATCATGGGATGTTACGGCATCGGGGTGACTCGAGTTGTCGCGTCCATCGTCGAAACCTGCCACGACGAAAACGGAATCATCTGGCCGATCAACGTGGCTCCTTACACAGTGCAGCTGATTCCATTGAACGTCACAGATCCGGAAGTCATGAAAGTGGCCAACCGCATCTATGACGAACTCAACGCCGTTGGCATCGATGTGCTGATTGACGACCGCGACCAGCGACCGGGATTCAAGTTTAAGGACGCGGATCTGATTGGTATCCCACTTCGTATCACCGTTGGCGGTAAGGGACTCGCTGAAGGCATCACCGAAGTGAAGTGGCGAACCGAAACCGAAAGCCGACGCATCTCCATCGGCGATACCGTTGGCTTCGTCAAAGACCTGATCGCTGAAAAAAGAATGATGTAGACCCTGCACATTCCTCTGAGTGATCGTTGCTCATCAAGCGGGCCAGTGTGGTAGCACCTGGCCCGCTTTTCATTTTTGGCAGCAGTTGCATTGCCAAGATGACCAGGCCAACAATTGTCCGTATTTCGGCATGTAAAGAATTCTTTTCATTTTATCCACTTATCCTATTTTAACATTGCCAGGGGTGTCAAAGAATCCGCACAATCGGCACAACCGATACAGACGGACCGGCAGAATTCTGAGGGGAGTTCGCTGGTTCTCTAGCCGTAAACTCATGGGAGAGAATGAGATGCGTATTCTTGCTAAGTTGTGGACCGATGAATCAGGCGTTCTGCTTTCTGCGGAAGCTGTCGTTGTGGGCACCGTTGCGGTTGTTGGTCTGACCGCGGGACTCAGTGCGGTGGCGACTGCGGTCAATGAAGAGCTGAAGGACGTGTCCTTCGCAATTCGAAGTTTGGATCAGAGCTACGAAATTCCGGCCCAGGAAGGCTGTGGGGCTCGCACCGCGGGCTCATCCTTCAAGCAGCAGCCCGTCGAGAAGTCTCTGCACGAACTGTGTGAAGTGTTCCGCAAAGCTGAAAAGGAAGAAAAGGCCCAATCTGAGCGTCTGAAGCAGCAGGTTCAGGAACAGAAGAAGAAGCAGGACGCGGAAGAAAGCAAAGAACAGCCTCGCAAGCGAAAGAAGTCAGAAAATATCTGATCTCGCGTCGACGGTGCTCAATCGATCAGCCAGCAGTCTCTCTCAACTCTCTCCTGCTGTCTGATCGCCCTCTTCTCCTGAAAACTCGCTCGGTGAACGCCGGGCGAGTTTTTTGCATTCGGTGCTTCCGAAAACCGACAACTGAAAACCTAACACCGATTGAGTTTTCTGGTTTTTGGTCGTAGGGAAGCCATTTTGGGGCATCCGTTGCGAACGGGCGAGCCTCTTTCCAGAATGCTGTTCTCTGAGTGTTCAGACTGTTGCCGCAACATTGCCCGAGTACTACCTGCGAGGGCTTCCTTCAGGGACTCTGGGCCAAGCCGTTTGAACACCATTTGTCAGGAACTTAGATCAGGCCTACCACATGCGTTTGATGACTCTGGCTGCACTCTTTTGCGTTTTCATGTTCACGGCGGGATGCAAGGAATCCGGCGGTCCTGCTGGCGGTGCAGGGAACGCAGCCACAACAACAACGCCAGATGATCCGAAGGCCGTGGCCGCTCTGGAAGCGGGCGGATGCAAGCTGACAAAGTCGGGTGAGGTGGTGACAGAGATCTCCATGTCATCTGACAGCGACGTCACAGAGCTGCTGAAGAACCTGGCGGGGATACCAAACGTCACGGTCGCTCGATTTGGTGGGCCGGGGCTTTCGAACGAGGCTCTCGCATCGCTGGTCCACTTGAAGAAGGTGAAGCGACTGGACCTGACAGGCGCCACCGTTGTCGGTGACGCAACGCTCAAAATCGTGGGACAGCTCACTAACCTTGAAGCATTGATCCTGCGGCTTTCTGCAGTCAAGGATTCGGACCTTGAACACATCAAGGGGCTTTCGAAACTGCGAGCAATCGATCTTCGAAACACGAACGTCTCGGATGCCGGAGTCGCTCATCTTTCCGGAATGAAGTCGCTCGTTGACGTTCAGCTGGAAAAGACCAAAGTTACGAACGGATGTCTGGCGTCACTCAAGTCGCTGCCGCTGAAGTCTCTCAATCTGAACTACAACACCGAGATTTCCGATGAGGCGATGGCGACCATTGGATCCATCGCCACACTGGAGCAACTGCAGCTCGAGGCGACTCGCCTGACTGACGCAGGGATGCCGGAACTTGCGAAGCTCAAGAAGCTGAAGCGACTGAGCTGCCGCCTTGCGGACGTCACCGGCGCCGGGGTGGCTCACCTTGGAGCCTTGCCGGAGCTGGCTCGACTGGAACTTCGCGAGACATCCGTTGACGACGAAGGTCTTGAGGCCATCAGCAAGTTCCCTAAGCTCACGTTCCTTGACATCGGTGAGTGTCGACTGGTCACGGGTGACGGAATTGCAAAGCTCGGCAAACTCACGAATCTCA
>CAZIGZ010000243.1:0-5408 GCA_964538835.1 uncultured Chitinophaga sp.
CAACCTTCGCTGCATTGGTCGCGGCCTGCCAGGGGCCGTCCTGCCCTCTGTCATTCCTGACGTTCGGCGAGTACTCGGCGACTGGAAACCTGGTGGCGATGTCCCGAGTTCCGTACCTGCCTTCGCTTCAGAGGATTTCCAATGCGGACGCGATCGAAGGAAACGTGCGTTCTCCATACCACGATGATTTTTCCCTGTCACTGATCGAAAAAGCAAATGCCGAGCGCCGTGATGATCGATCGAAGAATGCTCTGCTTCCGCGAAGCCAGCGTGCAGAGAACATGCTGTATGCCGCTCAGGTGAATTCGAAGGCTCTCTCTCGGATCACTCCCTATATCCCGAAAGAAAACCCGAAGCAGCGGCTGGCTCAGCAGGCCGAGATTGCTCTGGCGTCATTTAAGGCCGGAGTATGTGTGTCGGCAAATCTGTCCATCGGGCAGTTTGACAGTCACGCAAACAATGATCGTGACCAGATGAAGCTGATTCCGGAGCTGCTTGAAGGAATCGCCTACGTGCTCCACCGCGCGGAGGAACTTCAGATTCGCGAAAAGCTCGTTGTGATCATGCAAAGCGAAATGGGACGCACGCCCAACTACAATCAGGGCAATGGCAAGGATCACTGGTCCATTGGCTCAGTGATGTTCCTTGGTCCAGGGATCACCGGTGATCGAGTCATCGGTGCGACGGATGATGGGCAGTTCGCAGTGCCACTCAATCCGGCAACTCTCATGACGGAGCCAGACAAAGGCATCCGAGTCCGTCCGGAGCACATTCACCTGGCTCTTCGACAGTTCGCCAGCATTGCCGATCATCCGTTCAGCCAGAAGTTTCCGCTCGGTGTGAAAGACACGGAACAGCTTCAGGCATTCTGGAGGGCCTAGCGAGCCAATTGTAGAGCGATTGTCCTCAGTCGCTCCTCCCCAACAGCCTTTCGCTCGCTGAGACAGCGTTAGACGACCACTGTCATCTTAGACTATCGGCGAAAGATCCCGCGAGGCGCCATAGAGCGGCCGGTTGAAGATCGCTGATAGAAGTTTGATGTTCGCGTCCGCTGGTGGTAACGCTGGGCAATCTGCACGGAGTCGTTGACGAGTGAAGCCACGTCAACCACGCTGGCCGCAGCCGCGAAACAAGCGGTCAGCAAAAGACCACAAACAGTGATTCGGAGAGACTTCTGGTTCATGACAGCACCTGCAAAGTTGAATGGAAATTTGAACTCGGCCTTTGCCTGAATGCTACACGATCTGTGAGATGCGGACGACTTGTGACGTCGTCGTCCGTTCAATTCCCGCGCCTTGGCGTTCAACAAAACGCTGGTCTGAAAAAGTGGATTTGGTTGAGTTCCGGAATCTGCGAGAAAACCCTGCGTTTTGTGGTGTTTTGACATCGTTCGTCGCCGCAACACCACGGAAAAATCCGCACCAGTCCTACAAGTGATTCCTCGATCCCTCCAGGCCACCACCTTCAACAAACCAGTCGTCACCGAGTTCAACTTGGTGGCTACGGGGGTTCTGCATAACCAAGCGGTCGCTTCGCGGCATCACGAATTGAGCTGTTTGAGTCTGGGGATCAGCACGACGAAGAGATCGTGCGTTGAACTTTGCTCACTTTGTGAGCAGCGTGGGCTCCGGAATGGCCCTTGCGGGATTCTCGACGGTGAGGAATTCTCACGGTGAGGAGGCGAGGACTGGCGACGCGGCTTGTCGCCCTGGAAATGCTTGGCGGTGAGTGAACCGCGGATGACGCGGAAGATCGCGGATCAGGCACCACAACAGGACTACAATCGCCTGTCTTCAGCCGCGAAGCAGCGGCAGCAAATAGCCTCGGGTGACAGCCCGAGGTTCGTGCAACCCGCAAACCGTCCCGAAGCCGCGAAGCGGCGACAGAAGGTGCCGCGTGTCTGCGATTCAGGCCCGGACGGCAACGATGTGAAGGATCTTGTAGTGGATCGCGCTAGAGATCCCAGAACTTTCATTGATAAGCCCGAACCGGCGACACCTTGTTCGCCACAAACCCAAAGCCGATGGCTTCTCCCATCCCTTCGTACTCGTACTCAGCATCGCGGTACTCGTACACGATTCCATCTTCCGAGATCCGTTCGCTAAATCCGTCGAAAGCCGCTGAATGTCGCATCGTTCATCATCGAACGTGAGTTCCGCCATCACGGTCTTTTCGAGTACGAGTACGAGTACGAGTACCGTTGCACTGAGTACGAGTAGGACCGTAATGACGAACGAATTGCGATCTGACCGTCTGGCGTTTGCCGACGTAGAGACTGTGCGTTGAACTCTGCCGGTTTGCGAATTGGGAACACGGTGCCGAATGACCGGCGAGCGGGGGATGTCAATCCCCGTTTTTCGCGGTTTTGTTCTGCCACGGGATTCTGCCTGACGTCGCAGTCAATCCTCTCGATCCTCGACGATCCATTGTGACTCATTTTCGACGATCTTGCCATCAATGAATGGCACATAAGTCCTCGGTGCAGAGAACGTTGGCTTGAGCACAAGCCAGAAATCGCCGTTGAGAAGTTCATTGATTGTTTCAGTTTTCGCTTTCGTCAGCGACAGTGGATACCGGTACGAAAGCAGAGTCAGACTTCCGTTTTCATCAAGTCGAAACGTTGCTATGTATCCACGCCACAGGGCCGAACAGCGAACAGCGTCCTGAGGTGGATTCGTGGGCGAAGCGAATAGATACCGATCTCCCCAACCGTGATTTGAGCGAAAATCATTACGGATTACCCCGTAGAGATGTAAGCCTCGTAGTTCGATTCGAGGATGCTCATTTATCAGGATGTCAGGGGACTGCGCAGTCATTGAGTATCTTGGCAGAACGACCAAGGTAACCCGGCGGCCAGAAACCTTTGGTTTGTAAATCCGCCCGAACCGCCGCTCGGGTTGACCGCCTTCTTCACCTGCGGCGATTAGTCTTCGATGAAGCTCACGTTGAGTGCGCAGGGAACGTCCCCATCGAACTGCCCATACACGTCATAGCAACCATCCCCGCGGCCCGTGCCGCAGACAAGCATCAACGGCTCAGGGCTGTTTCCGACGGGCATGAACTGCCATTCGCGGTCCATGTAGTTGGCCCGTTCAAAACTGTTGTTGGTCTGTAAATGAAAATACATGAACGGGTAATCCGAGTACCTCGGGTCCGCCTTGAGAAACTCTTCAATCTCCGCCGCCAGTTGTTCAGAAACGGGGCCGACCACTTCGGAACGTACCACGTTTACGCGGCGCGTTGTAAGTTTGAATCGCTTTGTCAGAAGCCTTAGCACCGTATCATCGGGAGCCGTTGAAATCACGCCAATCCGGTCCTTGCCCGTCTCAGTCCAGTGTTCTTGAATGTCGGCCTTGTCGGCCACGATTAGCTTGGCGGAGTCAATACCAACCTCTCCGACTTTCCGGTGATCGGCTCCACGTCCTGGTTCACTGATGCTGAGGCTCAACGCTGCGACTGTCACCGTCCCGGAAGGGTATCGCAAGAGCTTTGCTGCAATCTCCACTTCGTTGGCGGAAGCGTTCGGGATCTCCAGACCCGGTACATACTGCGGATCGCTAAGAACAAGTGTCCCAGAACGCAGCTTGAGACGTCCGAGCGACTGTATTGTTGCGGTCGGCGCGCCACCACCAGCTTATGCATTGAGCGCGTCGATCGTCTCAAAGAACCGTTGGCGCTCGTTAGCGTCGGATTGCCCCAGAATACGACGAAGCCAGTCGAACATAAGAGTGACTCAAGCAGGCGAACGACAAAGATCACCCAGCAGCGGCGAGTGAACCTCCATCTCGAAAGACGAACCACCGCTGCTCGGTGTGCATCTTTTTGTTATGCGACTTTTGATTCTTGGCCGGACTGCGGGCGACGGCGCCTACCGAGTAGAGCATAGAGACCTGCAGACCAACACACAATGAATACGGTTTCAGACGCACAGATCAATGGTACCGCAGTGAAGTCTTTCAGAGAACCCCGAATTGAAAGCATTGAACACAAGAGCACTACAGATGCTCCGCTAAGGAAGGAGCAAATTGAACCGTGGATCCAGTGAAATCGTGATTGGAAACGAAAGTTGTGCACTGCAAACGAAAATGAAGCAGCCAGGTAGATAAAGGTCTCAACATAGTGCTGCACGTCAGGCAGGTGAACGGCGACGGTCGAGTAGACGGCCATCAAAAGGCAACCCACTGGAGCTAAGATTGAGAGTCCTTCGCATTGCGGTGAGGGGGACCGCCGAATCGCGAATGCCAGCACCGCAACCACGACGGCAGCGGAAATGGAAGCCGGCCCGACAAGTTCTTGACTGGGAATGTGTGTTGTCGCGAGAATTGTTGGTCCTGTCGCATAACGGCCAAAATCGCCCAGTTGCCGCCAAGAGACTTTGATTTCAGAAAACGCCCGATCGGCAACTCGGGTGGATTTTTTTGTTCGTCCGTTTTCTCAGTCGCGGTCGGCGTCGCCAGGATTCATCCCATCGGAATGAGTCACGGTGATCACACGAGTTGATGTTTTGTCTGATGCTACGATTTTGTCACGATTCGGAGGAGTGAGGAGTTCGACGACATGCCCATCCAAATCTTTGACTACAGCACGTCTGCCCCATTCGCTATCTGCGGCAGGTGAAACGAGCTCAGCTCCAATGGCAGTAAGCATGGACACTATAGAATCAACATCATCAACCGAGAAGCCAATGCGAGTTCCGATGGTTGGCGGGTGCTTGCCTAGCGGGTAAATCTCGAAAACGAATCCGTCAACGCATGAGGTGTAGTGCTCTGGACCTGATCCATGACGGTGTTTTGCGAAGAGCAGTCCCATCTCCGAATAGAACTTGGACGCTCGGTCGATATCTGGCGATCGAAGCACTGTCAGATTCATGAAGGGTGGCGCTGCAAACATGTTTAGAGGACGAACGCCAAAGATCAGCCGGTTGCCGCGACTGACTTGCCATTTGAGAAACCGCCGACGGCGACTCGGCTGCATCTTCTTGTTCTGCAGTTTCTCGCCACGACCACTGCAGCAAAATTACAAAACTACAGGCACTGAGTATACACAGCCACGGCGACGATGGTAGACGATGATGTATCGACGCGAATGCCAAGCATTGGCCAGCGAGGCACTCCACCTTGTTTTGAGATCTGCCGATCGTTTTCAGCACGTTGGGCCGTCGTCATTGGAAGAATAAACTCATTGAACACGAATCGATCTTTTTGTGATTCGTTGTTTGGTGTTGACGAGTATTGCCAGAGATCAGGAAAGTCTGAGGTTTGCCTTCCGATGGTCTTGTGATCGCGAGCCAGCTGGATGAATTGGGCAACCGGCGTTTTGAGCTGTGAAAAATCAATCGTATCAATCGCCGTTGGTTCGATAAGTTCCTGCGGGAGCGACGGTTTAGACGAAACTACGAACAGGATAGC
>CAZIGZ010000243.1:5418-6354 GCA_964538835.1 uncultured Chitinophaga sp.
TCGACGCAACATTTCCGCCGCCAGTACTGCAGAACGACACGGTTAACCGGGCCGCGGCGAACCGACTTACCATTTGAAACCGCGCGGCCCGCGGCTCCGGTTGAACCGCTTGTTATGCATTACTTTCGAGTGGCGGGTCACCTAGTTGCCAAAGCACCTTGGTTTCCGCGGCAAGACCTTGCGGGACATCTTCGGCAACGCCCGTCGGCAAGGCAACAGTTGTTGTTGCCGGCTTTGAAAGAACGATTGAGCCAGTTGCCGCCCCTGCAATAGTGAGTGCAGTGCCGAATGAATTGCCGAAATCTGTATTGGATCGCAGGAATACGCCGTCGTGGAAACGGACGCGACGGCCCTTACCTTCCGGATACCGAACAGATGCGCCAACCTCGAATGACTGCCGCGTGCCTTGCAATTTTGCAGGAAGTGGGATCGCAATACGGGCAAAGCCGAATGCTGCCGGTGGACATTCAACTTCAAATGTGATGGCGTCAATGTTTGCGCGAGTTAGAAAGAAGCCGCGAGCAGGACGTAAGGCAATACGACCGACACTGGGCTTGTCATACTGCGTCTGGAAATATGCGTCCATGAAGGCGGTGCCGTCAATGGGCGTCACGACGAAAGTAAAGCAGAAACCATCCCGATTGAAGTATGTCCCAGTTTGGGTACGAAGGTAGTCGCGTTCAAGGTCGGGACGAAGCTGTAGTTTGAGGATCAAGCCGAGTGACAGCAACGCTACGATGGGTGCACCGATGCGAAAACCCCACGTCGTTGCATCAGGGCGATCGGCCGTCCAGGCCAACACAGAAGCGATGATTCCCACGATCATCAGCAATGCACACACGGACTTTGTGGACTCACCCATGCGCCGACTCTTTTTGCATAACGACCCGCATCAGTCGGTTGCGGGAGAAGAATTTCAATGTCAAAAACCGAACC
>CAZIGZ010000244.1:0-1127 GCA_964538835.1 uncultured Chitinophaga sp.
CCGCTCGGCATGTGCCTCGAATGCAACGGGCTCGGCATGATGCACGGGTTCCCCATGCATCAGCTGATTGCGGACCCGGAGAAGTCCATTCAGAAGGGCGCGCTGCTGTTGCTCGAATGGTCCAAGATGGGACGCTGGCCGCGACACATTATTGTCGGGGCAGCGAATGCGATCGAAGAAGACTGCGGAATGGAGCCCGACTCGCTCCTGAAGACTCGCTGGGCCGATCTGCCGGACGAAGCGAAGCAGAAGATCCTGTTCGGCACGGGCGATCGCCACATCACATTCACATGGAAAAGCCGAGGCGGCGGCTGGAAGCATGGCGGCACCTGGGAAGGCTGGTCCAACAACCTTCTCAATTCTTATCGCACCGGCGGAAATCCGATGCGACGCCGACAGCTCGAAAAATACATGGAAGTGGTCACGTGCCCGGCATGCAGCGGCGAACGTCTCAACCGCCAGGCCAGAAACGTGCGGCTGAAGACGGCCAGCAAGTCGTTTGTGTCGAAGCAGAAAAAGTCCGAACTGAGTTTGCCTCAGGTCTGTGCGCTGTCGGTCGAAGACGCCGCCGAGTTCTTTGAGGCGCTGGTTCTGGATCCGGTTCAGCAGCTGATTGCGGAAGAAGCCATCAAGGAGGTTCGAGGGCGCCTGGGCTTTTTGCTTCAGTGCGGGCTCAACTATCTGACGCTCGAGCGTTCAGCTCCGACTCTGTCCGGCGGTGAATCTCAGCGCATTCGTCTCGCGGGACAGATTGGATGTGGCCTCGTCGGTGTTGTCTACATTCTGGACGAACCGTCGATCGGCCTTCATCCTCGCGACAACACCATGCTGCTGCAAAGCCTTGAGCGTCTGCGAGACCAGGGCAACACGGTGATTGTGGTCGAACACGACGAAGAGACCATGCGGGCCGCTGATCACGTGGTGGACTTCGGGCCGGGCCCCGGCATTCTGGGTGGCGAGGTCGTGGCTCAGGGAACCGTCGATGATGTCTTGAAGTCCGAACGCAGTGTGACGGGACAGTTTTTGTCCGGTCGGCAAACGATCGATATTCCCAAAGTCCGTCGCGCGCCGGATCGAGGATCGATCGTTGTCCATAACGCGACTCATAACAATCTGAAGGGCATCAC
>CAZIGZ010000244.1:1227-6251 GCA_964538835.1 uncultured Chitinophaga sp.
GTGTTCGACGAAATCCGCAAGCTGTTTACTCAGCTGCCCCAGTCGAAACTGCGAGGCTACAAGGAGGGGCGTTTCAGCTTTAACGTCGAAGGCGGTCGCTGCGAAGCGTGTGAAGGCCACGGGGCGACGAAGCTGGAAATGGACTTCCTGGCGGACATCTGGATTCCCTGCAACGTCTGCGAAGGTCGTCGCTTCAATCGCGAAACGCTGGAAGTGAAGTTCCACGACAAGAGCATCGCCGATGTGCTGAACCTCGAAATCCGCGACGCGATCAAACTGTTCGAAAGCTTCCCGAAGATTACTCAGTTCCTGACGACGCTGCGGGACGTGGGTCTGGACTACATGCAGCTTGGCCAGGCGTCTCCCACACTGTCCGGCGGAGAAGCTCAACGTATCAAGCTGGCGCGCGAGCTGGGCAAGCGCTCCACCGGCAAGACACTTTATCTTCTTGACGAACCCACCACCGGTCTGCACTTCGCCGACGTGAAGAAGCTGATCGAAGTGATGCAGGGATTCGTGGATCGAGGCAACACGGTCATCGTCATTGAACACAACCTAGATGTGATCAAGACGTCCGACTGGATCATTGATATCGGCCCGGAAGGTGGTTCCGGCGGTGGCCGCATCGTCGCGGAAGGCACGCCGGAAGAAATCGCCCGCTGCAGTGAATCTCACACCGGGGCATCACTCAAGACCGTGCTGCCGGGGTTTCGAAAGAAGACCAAGTCCGGCACCGGGAAGGCTGCTCGCTCCAAGGCCGACCCGTTCATCCTCAGCCAGAAGATTCGAATCTCCGGAGCAGGCCAGCACAATCTTCAGAAGGTCAGCCTGGAAGTTCCCCGCGAACAGATGAGCGTCTTCTGCGGCCCCAGCGGCAGCGGCAAGACATCGCTCGCGATGGACACGCTCTATGCGGAAGGCCAGCGGCGTTACGTGGAAAGTCTCTCTGCGTATGCTCGTCAGTTTCTGGGACAGATGCCCAAACCGAAAGTCGAGAGCATTCAGGGGCTGAGTCCCGCCATCGCGATCGAACAGAAGACCGTGGGCGCCACCCCGCGTTCCACCGTCGGCACGGTGACGGAAATCTACGACTACCTGCGAGTTCTCTACGCGCGGCTTGGACAGATTCACTGCCCGGAATGCGAAGTTCCGGCAGTTCAGCAGACGACCGATCAGATCGTCGATGGCATTCTCAGTCATCCGGCGGGAACACGCTTGCTGCTGCTGGCTCCGGTGGAAATTGATCGCTCGGTGCCGTTCGCAAAGGTCTGGGATCGCCTTCGAGCCAGCGGATTTGCTCGGGTGCGCGTCGATGGCACGACCTACAACCTGGACGAAGTGCCGGAGATGGATCATCGTCGGCAGCACACGGTCTCTGTGGTGGTCGACCGCATCACGGTGGATCCGAAGCAGAGGACTCGCATCGCGGATTCTGTGGAATCGGCTCTCGACCTGGGCAAAGGCGTGATCAACGCGGCGATTGCGGATCCCGCGAAGGAAGAACCGAAGTGGAAGACTCAGCGCTTCAGCCTGCATCTGTCCTGCAGCAAATGTCAGCGATCGTTCGAACATCAGGCGCCGCAGAAGTTCTCCTTCAACAGTCCGCTGGGGTGGTGCAAAGTCTGTGAAGGTCTCGGAACCGAATTCGGTGCCAACCAGTCGCTGCTGGTGACAAGTCCCGAACGTTCTCTCATGGACGGCGCGATCGGAGCATGGCCGGATCCGAAGAAGAACGACACGTTTTGTCAGATGCTGAAGGCGATGTCGGAAGCCTTTGAAATTCCGCTCGATCAGCCTTGGTATCTTCTGTCGCCTCAGCAGCAGCACATCATTCTGTACGGTGACGACAAACGCTGGCTTTCGGTGCGACCACCCGGAATGCCGCCGGAGGCAAAGGCTGGAAAGAAGTCTGCGGGCAAATCGAGCGAGCTTTCCTTTGGGCCGTTCCGCTTCCGTTACAAGGGGCTGTATCCGGCCATCGAAGAAGCGTCGCGGCTGTCCTATTCTCATCGCAAGTCGCTGATCGACATGGCGGGTGAACGGGATTGTTCTGTCTGCCATGGAAGCCGACTGGAAGCCGACGCGGCTGCGGTCCGCCTTCGTACGGTCACTCTGCCGCAGCTGTGCCGCATGCCGCTCGTGGAGGCTCTGAACTTCCTGAAGACACTGAAGCTGTCGAAAGACGAAAAGAAGATCGCTGGTGATCTGCTGAACGAGGCGACTCACCGGCTCGGCTTCCTCGTCGAAGTCGGTCTCGACTATCTGACGCTCGATCGCTCGATGCCCACACTCTCCGGCGGCGAATCTCAGCGCATTCGTCTGGCGGGTCAGGCCGGGCGTTCGCTGACTGGTGTTTTGTATGTGCTCGATGAACCCACAATCGGACTTCATCCGCGCGACAATGGTCGGCTGTTGACGGCTCTGAAACGTCTGCGTGATCTTGGCAACACGGTTCTGCTCGTGGAACATGATCGGGAAGTTCTCGACGCGGCTGATTGTCTGTACGACTTCGGGCCAGGTGCAGGTCGACTCGGCGGAACCGTCGTGGCCCAGGGCACGCCCGCTCAACTGAAGAAAAACAAAGCGTCACTGACCGGCGGCTATCTGAGCGGCTCACGAGGCATTCCGGTGCCGACGACACGGCGAGTTCAAAGCTCCGAAACGGAACCTGGAAAACCCGTGAGCGGTGAGCCCAAAGCCGGCAGTGATCATCCTGTTCTGGAGCTTCTTGGTGCGTCGCAGCACAACCTGCAGAGCGTCGATCTTCGAATTCCGCTGAAGACGCTGACCTGCATCACGGGCGTCAGCGGTTCCGGCAAGAGTTCGCTCATGATGAACACGCTGGCTCCTGCTGTGGCGCGAAAACTGAATATCGCGTCGAACGCTCCCGGTGTTCATCGGGAACTCAGGGGCGTGGAACATCTCAGCAAGATCGTGATCGTGGATCAGAATCCGATCGGCACAACGCCGGCGTCGAATCCTGCGACATACACGGGTGTCTTCGATGAGATTCGTGAACTGTTCTGCCGAATGCCCGATGCCAAGGTTCGAGGATACCGGCCGGCTCGCTTCAGTTTTAACCGGCCGGGCGGTCGCTGCGAAGACTGCGAAGGGATGGGACAGAAGAAGATCGAAATGCACTTCCTGCCCGACGTCTGGGTCGAATGCCCGACCTGCCGAGGACGTCGGTTCAATGCGGAAACGCTGAGCGTCAAGTTCAACGACTGCAGCATTGCCGATGTGCTGGAAATGTCGATCAGCAAAGCTCTGGAACTGTTCGGCAACGTCCCCAAAATCCGAGCCCCCCTGGCGACTCTGGAAGCCATCGGACTTGGCTATCTGACACTCGGTCAGTCCGCTCCGACGCTCAGCGGCGGTGAAGCACAGCGCATCAAACTGGCCGCGGAACTGTGTCGGCCCAATCGAGGACGCACGCTGTATCTGCTGGATGAACCGACCACGGGCTTGCACTTCGATGACATCCTGAAACTCCTCGGAGTCCTGAACAGCCTCGTCGAACAGGGCAACACGGTCGTCGTCATTGAGCATAATCTGGATGTCATCAAGACGGCCGACTGGATTATCGATCTCGGTCCCGAAGCCGGTGCTGGCGGCGGACGCATCGTGACTCAGGGGACGCCCGAAGATGTTGTCGCGTACGCGATGAGTACTCAGAAGGCGGCGAAGTCTTCACGCAGTAAGGAGTCTGCCGCGCTGCGATCGTGGACAGGCGAGCTTCTGGCTCCGGTGCTTGCGGAGTCGACTCGAGGTGACATTGAGATCTTCGACGCGGCGTCCGTTGCGGCAAAGAAGAAGGGTGACGTCAGCGTCGAAGAGCTTGGCAAGAATGCGAAGCTGCCCTGGGAAGTCGATGGGCGCAAATGGCATACTCAGGATCGAATTTCCCATGCCGGCACGCCGTGCAAATGGGATGCTCAGGCCCTGCTGCATGTGCTGGACCGACTGATCGTTCACGACGACATCGCCGCCATCAACTGGAACGACCGTTCGACTGTCGAAGTGAAAGCCGACAAGGGACTGGGCTGGTTCCTGCATGCTCGCACGGCCGGCGAGTGGCTTCTGTCGCTTTGCTTTCGAGTCCGCAAAGACTCGTTCGAGACCGATGCGCTGGATGCCGCCCTGGGCCTGAAGAGGCTCGACGACATCCGCGAGATTCCCGTCTACGGCCGCGAACCACGAGTCACCGCAAGGAACCTGAAAACGGCGTGGCAGGAAGTCACCGTGAAGGTCTGGAAGAAGGACGAAGTCGCAACCCCGGCGTTTCATAAGTTCCTTGACCAGGCACTGCAGTCCTACCTGAAACAGGCTCTGGCTGAAGCCGCGAATCCAGATGATTTGATGCCCTGGAAAAAACTGGGCCGCAAATGGCATCTCATGCGGAAAGCGCTGCCAAACAACGGCCGCATCCCGTGGGACTTCGCGCTTCTGGAAGTGTTGCTGCCAAAAGTCGAAGCCGTTCTGAGCGACTTCACACCGGACTATGCCATTCGCAGCAAGATCAACTGGAACGACCCAAAGACCGGAACGCTTGTCGCGGAGCTGCAAACCAAACGCAGCGACGGAGCCGACCTGTGTCTCTACAGCAAACCCGGCCTCATCACCATCGGCTCCATCGCAACCCTCGGCACCAGCCAGGAAATCACCCCCGTCCGCGACACCGACTGCGTCAAAATCCGCTTCACAAAAGTCGCAGAAGCAAACAGCAAAGACGTGGAGAAGTTCTTGAAGGATGCGATCCAGAAGCGAGTGTAGAACGATTGTCCTCAATCGTTCCCTCGGTCAGCGTTCAGTGTTCGGACTTTAGTGTTCAGTTTTCAGTGTGCAGTTTTCAGTCTGCACAGTGAAGTGTTCGCAGCTGTGTGCTCAACACGTTCAAAAACACTCCGTCATCCCCGCGCAGGCGGGGACCCAGCACCCAAGATTGCGACTCAAGCCCAGCGGGCTGACACAACCCCTGCCGGTGTGCGTAAGCCACCGGAAAGAAAGCAGAAGAAATCCAAGGC
>CAZIGZ010000245.1:0-1636 GCA_964538835.1 uncultured Chitinophaga sp.
GCTCAGAAGCCCTTGAGGAATTTGCGGAGTTCCGGGTCGACGTCATCGACTTCGACCGCGTCCACTTCTTCGACGATTTCGGCTTCTTCGATGACTTCGTCCGCCTCCAGCACTTCTACTTCGTCTTCTATCACATCGACTTCGACCGCTTCGACATCCTCGATCACCTCAACGGACGCGAGTCCATAGTCGCTTTCGAATTCGTCTACGACTTCGACGTCAGCAATGACTTCGTCCGCGAATTCATCGAGCACTTCGACTTCTTCAACGTCCTCAGCAGTTGCTGAAGGGGCGGCATCGCTGCTGGAGATGACCGGCATGGAGTTCGCCGAATCACCGCCGGAAAACCATGTTGCATCGGCCAGAGACGCCGCGGGATCCGGCTTCGAAGGCCGAGGTTCCTGAAGGACGTCGAGAACGTCCGCATTATCCAGACTGCCGGTCGCGACGGTTGGTAGTTCGTCGAGCGGAGATTTTCGGTCGCCCGAGGCTGTGAGTCCGTCTGGGCCGTGAGCCGAATCTTTCAGTTTCCCCAGATCGATGATCTCTGCCCGACTTAGCATATCCGGCGGAAAATCGCCCATCGCCATTCGCAGAGCCTTGGCTGGTCCGGAAAGGCTGGCGGTTGATTCATCAGGTTCCGCCGACGGGGCAGCGCGTTCGATCCCGAGACTCATTGGGGATTTCGCGGGGGCGACGGCGTCTTTTTGCGGTGCGGGCTTGAGAACGTCGGCACTGACGGCTTCGTCCCGAACGTGAATGATGAAGCGAATCGGTCCCAGGGAAAGCGATGCGCCGTTGGCCACGTCTTCTCGCTTGCCAGGCTTCAGGCGTTTTCCGTCCAGGTAGGTGCCGTTGCTGCTGTCCAGGTCCGTCACGGATACGCCATCGCGACTGACCCGCAGGAAACAATGACGGCGACTGATTTGCGGTGCGGAAAGCCGAAGATTGCAGTCCGAACCGCGACCAATCACGATGTCATGTCGAACGGTAATCCGCCGAACGTTGGACGGCTGGTCCTGTAATTCCAGCACCACCTTCATAGTCTGTTCCATTCAGCGTCCGAATTGAACGCCGCATTTGTGTACAACAAGTTGACCACCAGGAGACCAAGCAGGCTCTGCATTGGGTCAGCTTTCCAAAAGTTTGAGAACTTCGCAAGACGCGGGCGGGATTTTGACGGAATTCCGTCGTTTTTGCTCCTCAAATGACGGCGAATCTTCTGCCTTCATGGTCGTGTGACAAAGCGGTACGCATTTTCGCTGAGAAAACCAGCGATTCACGTAGGCGAGTCATTCCATGACTCAGCCTTGACGAGGAGCGAGGGGCGACGATGTAGAGCGATTGTCCCAATCGGTGACGATGATGCCGGGTGACTCGAGGGGGAATGGTTAATGGTTAATGGAGATTGAAAATTGCAAAGGGGGAGGGGGGCGCGGGGCTGGGTTCCCGCCTGCGCGGGAATGACGGGGGGCGGCGTGGTGCGGTGATCGGGAAGATGGATTGGGACGAAAGTCGAGCGATGGTCTTCAATCGCTTGTGGTGCGGCGCGGTGGTTTGAGGGGGAATGGTTAATGGTTATTGGAGATTGAAAATTGCAAAGTGGGAGAGGGGCGAGGAACCGCGAATTCACGCG
>CAZIGZ010000245.1:1646-6203 GCA_964538835.1 uncultured Chitinophaga sp.
GGCGGGGATGGGGGGGGGGCGGCGTGGTGCCGTGATCGGGAAGATGGATTGGGACGGAAGTCGAGCGATTGTCTTCAATCGGTGACGATGCTGCCCGGTGACTCGAGTGCAATGGTTAATGGTTATTGGAGATTGAAAATTGCAAAGTGGGCGAGGGGCGAGGGGCTTTGCTGCTTGGGGAGCTTCGGTCATGGAATGACCGAGCTACGATTTGCGGCCCAGGCGGGGCTTCAGGATCCACACGAGAACCGTCAGGACGCCGATGACGGGAAAGAGGTACTTCAGGCGATTGATCAGGATCGCACCGACGGCCAGCGCGATCAGTCGACCAGCGGAGAGTTTGTTCCAAACCGCGGGGCGTTTTCGAACGGGCAGGCACAGCCACAGCGAGCCGAAGACGATCCCGATTCGCAGGCAGGCGGCTGGCCATGCCGAATCGCCAGGAGCGAAGATGAAGCCGGCCCCTGCCGAAAGGCCGAAGATCAGCGCAACCCAGCCGACTCGCTGTCGTCGCTGAACGGACTCCGAAGAGATTGCGCCGGAAGGTTGTGCTTCAATCACGGTCATTCGGATTTGATTTCGGATGCGGTTGAGTATGGAAGGCCAGTTGATTGCTGGTTGAAAACTGATGTTTGGAATGGTGTGGCCAGAGAGTCCGGTGTGGCGGAAAACGAAGGGAGATTTTCACCGGAGGGCTTGCGCCCTTCCGCTAATTTGGGGGCGGGGGATCGATTGAGGACAATCGATCTACACTACTTTGGAGGTTTGAGCTTTCTGATGACAGGGATCATCTTTTTCTCCACGGCCGCGGGTTCTTCGCCGATGGCTTCGCGAAAAACGGCCAGACGCATCTCCGGGGATACTCGCTGAATAGGTTGAAGGCGACTGAGGCTGTTCAGGTACACTCCCAGTCCGTCGGGATTCTCTTTGTGAAGATAGTACACCAGCGCCCATGATTCGGCATACGCGGTGGCGACGGATGTGGGATCCAGGAAGGTCTGTTCCCCGGACATCAGTTCTTCGAGCGGAATGCTGAGTGACTCACCTTTGGCCGTCCGCGTGAATTCTGCGTGGTGTCGAGCATTCACCAGACCGGGTTTTGTCCAGAGTTGGGGCGAGCGAACGGCCACCTGTTCGAAATAGGTCGCGAGGCCTTCCGAGATCCACACCGGGTTATCTGCCATGCGGACTTGCAGACCCGTGTTGAATGCCAATTGATGGATGGCTTCGTGAACGACCGTGGCCAGCTGTAACGGCTGCTCAGCAAGCTTCTTTCGAATCGCTGGCGCCTTCAAACTTCGGTCGCGAGTCAGATCCTGGAGCAGCACCTGGTTCTCTCGGATGGAGTAGTAGCCCGGCGTATCTTCGAAAGTGGTTTCAGGGTGCTGCAGTTTCGCGAACTCCTGAAACTCACTGACGGAACTCAGAATAATGACGGGCAGTTTCTCTGGTCGCGGAGAAAACGGTGCCTTCAATTGTGTGGTGAATTCCGCGTACTGTTCGTAGACTCGCTCCAGGAGGCGTCCGACGTATTCGGCGTAGGCTTCGCTGGTGTTTGCACAAATGATGTAATGGTCCGTTTGTGAGATGTGGAATTCGGCACCCGTCATCGACGTCAGGTACGAACCCATCTCGTCGTCGTTCATGCGTTGAAAATCGACCTCCGTTTCTGAACGCTCGGCAATCATCGGGCCGTTGATCATCTGCAGACGTCCGCTGCGTTGTTCCAGGAGAACGCCCCCATCTGGCATGGGAGCAACGACGTAGCCTTCGACCTGCGTTCCAGCGGGTTCGGTGAGTGTGAGTGCTGTGATTTTTCGACCAGACGGCTCGGGGCTCTCCGTTTTTTTCTCCTGCCCCGGGCACTCGAGCGACGCAAGCACGACCACCAGGGTGGCCAGAGCGAGTCGCTGAAGTGGACGACTTCGAAGGAAGGGACTTGCCTCGTTCGAGTTTGGCCCTTTGATATTTCCGGCGGTCTGAATCATCCCTGTTCACTCCAGAAGCAAAACCTGCTGCTTTGCTCAAATCGGGCCAAAACGCTCAAAAAGTCGATTAGCCCCTGTCAGTATCGCGCGTTGGAAGTGTGGCAATGAACTCGAATTGTTGCCATTCTGAAGCCATGGTGCAGTTGTCGGCGACCGAATTTCGGGGATAAATTGCATCAGGGATCCACAGAACGCACGATAATTCAACCTGACGCCGCGACTTGCCCGAGTTTTTCGACGGCTGCGATTCTGATGGACGAAGATTGGTGAAATCAAACGTTTCTGAGTGAACTGAAGAGTTTCAAGAACGAAAGTACTTCCTGTGAGTGTTCCAGCCCCCGGTTCCCCGGCGACAGCAGCGTCCACGGATGTTGAATCCGTGCCGGTGCCCAAAATTCGCCTGAACCCTGCTGCTGGCGATTCCGACGGGACAGAACCTCAAAGTGTGATTCTGAAGGCAACCGCGCTGGCGGCGACGCCGGTTGCTGTCAGTGTTTTTTCGTCGCTGACATTTCACCTGGCGGCATGGGCCGTACTGCTGATCCTCTTGCCCCTGCTGGGTGTCAACTGGTCGGAGCTGGTGAAGTTCGATGAGCCTCCGTTGCAGGCGTCACTTGGGGACGAAGAAGTACTGGATGACATGGCGAAGCTCGACTTCGCCGGAGAAGTCGAACTGACTCCTGACAGTCCTTCCAGGCAGCTGGAGAAGATTCAGAATCAGATTCCCGTTGCCGATGCCGGATGGCTGGAGAGTTCGCTGGATGATGTCTGGCAGAATGTTCCGGGGGGAGATTCTGCGACTCCGGATGGTGAAGGTTCCGGGCTGCTGCTCAAGGTTCCAAAAGCAGGGCTCGCTGTGACCAAAGGAAGTTTCACGGCATTTACGATTCCCGCAAATCCTCGTCCCGGTCAGGTGTATCAGATTGTCATTGAGGTTCGATTGCCGGATGACGTCAAAAAGTACAAAGTCAGCGATCTCAGTGGCCGCGTCATTGGTTCGGACAAGTTTGAAATGACGCTGCCTCGTGATACGCTCAACAAAGGGCTTTACGCCCGTGGCGTTCCGGCGCCGGGTTATCCAGTGGAAGGCGGCAAGCTCAAGGAGATTACAAACTCCAGCTCGATCAACGTGACCGATAACCGAGTCCAGATTGTCGTGTCCGTGCCTGGCGGTGCTCGGCTAGTGAAAGATACGATCGTCATTCGTTCGCGTCGGTTGAAAGAAGAACAGGAACTGGTGCTGGTGTTTGGCAAGACGCCTGCGTCAGATTCTGACGACGATGAGAAGGATGAAATGAAGGACAACCAAGAGTCTGAGATGAAAGAATGAGTTCCCCTGCCCGGCTCAATGGTCGCTTCCGCAAGTGGCTTTCCGACTACAGTATGATCGCCGTCCTGCTGCTGCTGGTGACGGCCTTTAGTCTCCTGACCATCAAGCCCCAAAGTTCTTCCGGAGCTGATGCGGGTCGAGCGGTCGTCAGCGATGCTGCGGCGAGACTGAATTCCGATGCCGTTGTTCTGATCATTGCTCCGGCTGGAAAAGAGGACATGGCCTTTGTGGTTGGTGCGACGGAGGCCTTGAAGGAGAAAGGCATCGCTCCGGCCGCGACGCTGGCCGGCAGTCCTCGCGAAGCCCGAGACCTTTTGGATGCGTTGCCGGATCGAAATCGCATCTCGGCAGTTCTGGTCACGGAAACATCGTCGCAATGGTCAGTTTTTGAACGTTATCCGGAGATTCCTCGCGACGTGTTCTTCGCGCCTTCAGCGTCGCGCTGGCCCGTGTTTCTGAAATCGGCCAACCTGATTGGAGTGGCCAATCAAACGGCGATGTACGCCATCATCGCAATTGGCATGACGATGGTGATTATCACCAGTGGTATTGATTTGAGCGTAGGTTCTCTGGTCGCACTGTCATCTGTCACGTGCACCCTGCTCTTGCGAAAACTGGCGGGCGGATCCGATCCCGGGGCTGCCGTCGTTGTGGCGGCAATTGTTCCAGCCATTCTGATAGCCGCCGTCGCTGGCGCATTCAGCGGCGGAATGGTGACGCTCGGCAAGCTTCCATCCTTCATCGCAACTCTGGCCATGATGTTGATGGCCAGAGGGCTGGCGGAGCAACTGTCGAATCAGCAGTCGATCAAAGTGGATTCGACGTTTTTTCGTGAGTTGGGCGGGGGCACAACTTTGGGTCTGCCCAATCCTGTCTGGCTGATGCTGATCCTTTACGGAATGGCTCAGTTCATCATGAGTCAGACCGTGTTTGGACGACGGCTCTACGCAATTGGAGGAAATGCAGTCGCTGCCAGGTTGTGCGGCATTCCTGTGGAAACAACCAGACTGCTGGTCTTCACCATCACCGGAGCGCTGGCGGGTTTGGGAGGAGTTCTTCTGAGTTCACGACTCAACGCGGGCGACTTCAAGTACGGCGATATGTGGGAGCTGGAAGTCATTGCTGCCGTCGTGGTTGGCGGCTGTTCCCTGATGGGCGGAGAAGGCCGCATGTTCGGCACGCTGATCGGTGCGTTTATCATCGCAGTGATTCGAAACGGCATGAATCTGATGGGCGTTG
>CAZIGZ010000246.1:0-6066 GCA_964538835.1 uncultured Chitinophaga sp.
TCAGCTACATCTGGACGGGCGAGTATGAGATCTTCGAATGGGATCTCGGCAGCACGTTCAACTATGCGGAAATGGCCGCCCTGATTTGTCCTCGACCGTTCATGGTGGAACGAGGTCACTTCGACGGCGTCGGCGAAGACCATTGGGTCGGCTACGAATACGCGAAGGTCCGGCACCTGTATGCAGCTCAGCTGAAGATCGGCGACAGGACCGAAATCGAATGGTTCGTCGGGCCACATACGATCAACGGTCAGGGAACGTACAAGTTCCTGCACAAGCACTTGAACTGGCCGGAGCCAGGCAACGACCGGGTGAAGCCCTATTGATGCCTTTCCCCCACCGGGTTGACCCCGGTGGAAATCGGCTTCTGCACTACCGGTCGAAAGTCTGATGGCCATGTGTAGTGCAGAAACCTTGAACCACCGGGATGAACCCGGTGGGGTTGGTCTATGACAGGAATACTCCATGGCGACGATCGCGGTCCTGGGAACATTCGACAGCAAGGGCGAGGAGCATCAATTTCTGGCCGAGCAGATTCGTCAGCGCGGGCATGAGCCCTTGCTGATCGATGTGGGCACGGGTGGTCCTCCGACGGTTGCTCCTCACTGCAGTCGGTTTGATGTGGCCGCAGCGGCGGGGCTTGACCTGGCTCCGTTGCTTCAGCGGGCCGATCGAGGCGAATGTGTGTCAGCGATGGCCACGGCCGCTCCGATCTTTGTCCGCAGGCTTGTCGAAGAACAGCGCATCGCCGGCATCGTCACTCTGGGCGGCAGCAGTGGCACGGCGATCGGTTCGGCGGCCATGCGAGCCCTTCCGATTGGCTTTCCGAAGCTGATCGTATCGACGATGGCCAGCGGCAACGTGGCTCATTATGTCGGCACCAAAGACATCACGATCATGCCCAGCATCGTCGATGTCGCCGGGCTGAATCGTATTTCCCGAGCGATCTTTCTGAGGGCGGCGGGAGCCATCTGCGGAATGGTCGAAGCAGCCGCCTCGGAACAGCAGTCGTCCGGCCGGCCGCTGATCGTCGCGAGCATGTTTGGGAACACGACGAAGTGTGTGAACGCGGCCATCCCGCTGCTCGAACAGGCTGGGTACGAAGTGCTCGTGTTTCACGCCAACGGCTCTGGCGGTCGAACGATGGAGTCACTTATCGACAGCGGGATGGTGGCCGGTGTTCTGGACATCACGACGACGGAGCTGGCGGATGAACTTGTGGGCGGTGTGTTGACTGCAGGACCGGAACGAGTCACCGCTGCGGCTCGCTGTGGCGTTCCCGCCATCGTGACTCCAGGCTGTCTGGACATGGTCAACTTCGGTGAACGATCCTCCGTACCAGCACCGTTCGCGGATCGCAACTTCTACATCCACAATCCTCAGGTAACGCTGATGCGGACAACCCCCGAGGAATGTCGTAAGCTCGGGATCATGCTGGCCGAGAAAGTGAATCAGTCTAAGGCACCGGTGACCATGTTGATTCCTCGCCGAGCTATCAGCGTGATCAGCGCGGCGGGCGGCGCGTTCCATGACGCGCAGGCGGATGAGGCTCTCTTTCAGGCGATCAGGGAGACTCTGCGGCCGGACATTTCGATTCGTGAGCTGGACTGCGAGATCAATGATCCCGCGTTCTCCGTGGCCTGTGTAGAATCACTGCTGGCGAATCTCCAGGCGTATTCGCATCGATAAGGGCGACGGTGGGCTGGATCATGAAGCGATCACTCGCACAACAGGCATTGATCGCCAACGGTCTGATCGTCTTCGTGTCAGCGCTGCTGAGTCTCTGGCCGACAACTCGCTGGCTTGGCCACGTGCTGACGTTGTTCATGGGAGCATCGCTGATCTACTCCGGCTGGACCGGCATCTGCGGCTGGGTACCGATCCTGTCACGAGCCTGGTGGAATCGACAGCAGTAGGTGCCGCTTGCCGAGCGGCACTTCGCGGCCTCGCCGCGCCCAGCGCCCTGACGAGGTTCCACAGGATCGCAGGTGAACGTGGATGGAAGGCCTCGCCGCGCGAGTGCTTTTTGTGTGAGTGGCTTTGGCATCAAGTGAGTGCGAGAACCGGTTCGCCTGGCGGCGAAAGTCTCGCTCGGCAAGCGAGACCTACCGTTGGTCCTGTGGCGGTTCGTTTTGGGAATAGAAGCGGGTCAGGTCGATGCCGCCGCGGGTTTCCATGTCCAGAATCTTGAGGCGCTGTTCGATCTTCTGGAGTCGTGCTTCGAGGAAGCCGGGGAGTCGGTCTGAGGAGTCTGACGCTTTGGTGTGCGGGACAGCGGGGTAGTCGAGATGTCTCTGGAGGGCTGCGAAGAAATTCAGCGGGTCGCGTCCCATGTTGGCTCGGGCGATGCGTCCTTCCTGCTCGCCGAACAGCACAAGTCCTCGTTCGATCGCCGTTCCGGAACGTCGCCCGGTGTTGGCTCGAGTATAAAAATGTTCCGACACCTGAAAGACCAGCTCGGACAATTCGCGCGGGCCCAGCTCGGATCGCAGATGTAGAATCCAGTGACTCCAGTCGTCCGCGTAAAGTGGATCGTCAGCAATCGCTTTCAAGCCATCCGCATAGCCCAGGCGGTTTCTTGCCAGGCACTCCAGCTGGTAAATGAACAGTCCGGCCATCTTTGGTTCGCGAGCCCGGTAACTGGCTTCCAGTTCCAGAATGCGAAGGGCGGTCTTCTGTTCGAATCGCGCTTCATCATCTTCGGCGCGGCTCATGACGAACGCCTGGAAGGGAGCGAAATAATGGGGAAGGCGATACATGGCATCGCTGATTCTTCCTTTGTGCAGAATCTCTGCCCGCATGAAGTCGATGGCCATCGGAAGACGTGTGGTTGCCAGGATTTCTTCGTGTATCGTCTGCAGAATTTCCTGTGACGGCACGCTCTCTTCCAGCCGCTCCCGATACACGCGAAAGAAGTATTCCTGTTCGATGTATTCGTCTCGATCCAGAACTGGGCCACGCATGGTTGGTGCCTGATTGGTTTTGATTTCACGAAGTTCGGATGACACGCCGAGAAGCAGACTCCGGCTTTTAGCAGTCAGCATACCACTGACACAACACCGCCAGCTGCTGCAATTGAGCCAGCTGCTGAACTCGCCGCCGCGCGCTGCTGAGTGCCAGAGCCGGGGAATAGCCAAAATTGTGATCGACCGTCGCCAGTGCGGCCTGAACATCCCGCAGAAGAAGTTCGGCCCGCCCTTCTCGCGCGGCGCGAAGACGAGCCACCCAGATGGTTGCCGGCAGCATCAGAGCCAGCGAGCGAAATCCGTCGATCACGGAATACTCATAGAATGCCGGACCGCAGAAGTGCATGCCCTGCAATTTGACTCGAACGTACCGAGTCAGCAGTTCATCGATCTCTGTTGCGGGTCCGCGGAAGACGTCTTCCAGTTCTGCAAATGCTGGATGCTTGCTGGCCGCCGGAGCATGCGTGCGTTCCATAAACGCCGTGCGGACCGAGTTCGGATCGCCCAGCCAGGGGACTCGACCGCGACCCAGAGTAAACCGCAGACCGTGAGCCAGATAGCCAAGCCGATCACCGAATCCCGTCTTCATCACGGTGTCATGTCGAAGCAGCACCGCCAGCAGCTGACGAAACATCAGCCGTGCGATTCCTTTGGGCGCGGTTCTGGTTGTCGCATCCGTCGGTTGAGCACGCACGGAGGCTTCGTGAAGCAGTGGCAGCAGCGCGCCGAACTGATCGCTCTTCAGGGCTTCTGCAGGAGACTGTTCCAGAAGGTCCAGCCAGGAAAGGACTCGCGTCATTCGAGTGACAAGACGAACCGACGTGTCTCCCAGTGACCGCTCAAACCACGCCAGCAGCAACGTCATGTCCTGCCACGACAGTCGATGGCCTCGAAACAGCTCTGGTCCTTCGGGTGCTCGATAATCGGACGGCACGACTTCCCGAGCAATTTCTTCCACCGCCTTTCGCTGCTGGGCCACGGATAGGCCAGCATTCTGCACGACGGACGGGCAGCTGAAGCGAAGACTCGTCGTGACCGAAGTTCCCGCCGGATGAATGGCATACGGATAGACTCGGCAGGCCAGCGGCTTGGCGTCTTCGCCGAAGCGAGCATGAATGCGACAGAGGCCTTTGGCGTCGAGGAACACGCAGGCTCCGTCGTCCTGATGATTCAGGCGCCATGCCGAACCGAAAGGGACGATGAGGGGGCGATCAGAAGGCGTGCCATCGGCCGGAGTCCAGTTCTGCTTCTCGATGCGAGCCTTCTCGGTGGCCGTGATTGCGATCATGTGTTCCCGACAGCAGCCACCACAGTTGTGGCAGCTCCAGTTCTGGATCACAGGCAGCAGAACACCAGGCCGGGACATAGATGGCAGACCGATTCTGAACGACCGTTTTTCAAAGCGGAAGAATCAGGGGATTGACCTCCCCTGCTCGCCAAGCACTTTGGTGGAGCAACAAAAAAGCTCTGGCAGTTTCAGGCCAGAGCTTTCAATGATACTCGATTTCTGATCGCAGCAGGCACTATCGCTTTGGAGCGGTGCAGGTGCCGTCGGTTTCGGCCATGGAAGTTTTCTTTTCCGTGATGCCTGGGCACTGAGGAGCCATCTCGGCATTCAGATCTTTGTAGGCTGCCCATTCCGCTGGCAGGTTGTCAGCGTGGAAAATTGCAGCAACCGGGCACTCTGGAACACATGCTTCGCAGTCGATGCATTCTTCCGGATGAATGAAGAGAATCGCTTCGCCTTCGTAGAAGCATTCGACTGGACAGACGACCACGCAGTCAGTGTATTTGCAGTTAAAGCATGGTTCGGCTACGACATGAGTCATCGAAAAACCCTTTCCCGCCAGAAATCCTGGTCACAAATCAACGGCCCTGTGGCCGGTCTTTTTGAATTCGAGTGCGGACAGATTCTGTCCTGCCATGTTTTATGACATCCTTTTCGGCAATTTCCAGATCGGTCCGAAAAGCAATTCCACACGGAAGAAATTGAGACGGAGTCTCTGTTCGAAACGGCCGTTTTGGCCTCTTGTCTCTCGGCAGAGATACTCAACTTTGTCTGATCCTTGTTTGTTCCAGGCACGTCCTGAGAAAGCGAAGTTCGTGGGCGACGAACCGGTAAGGACCAGCACGGCAGAGGCGTTCGAAGTCCTGTTGTGAAGGCCGATCGCGAGAAACAGGCAAAAACTAGCGGTTATCCAGCTTTCGATCCGGCGAACTCGAACCACTCTCCGTAAAGAAGGTTGTTTGGGCCGAAAATCGCGGACAGAATTTCCGGTATCAGACGTCCCATTGATGATGAGTCCGAAGTAACGTCGGCAAATTTTGCCGGAACCAGCAAACAGTCAGACACGAACCAGGTCGTTCCGGGTTCTTTAGATTAGCGTCTGTCACAGTCACTTTGTTTTTCCGCTATGGTTCACGGACGAGCGTCCTTCGCTTTCAGGAGCCATGCCGTGCCTCTTACAGACCTCGATCGAAAACTGCTGAGTGACCTGCTCGCCGGACAGAGCGGATCGTGGAAACTGTTTGTAGACCGTTTCTCCGGACTGATTCTGCAGGTGATTCGTCATACCGCTCATGCACACAGCCTGAAGCTGAACGACGACGACCTGGAAGATCTGTGTGCCGAGACGTTCACAGAACTGCTGGTTCGGGACATGGCTGCTCTTCGCAATTTCCGTGGCCGAGCCTCCCTGGCAACCTACCTCGGCGTGATTGCTCGCCGCGTCGTCGTCCGCAAGCTGACGGAACATCGGTTCCTGAAGGCACTGGGCCACGTGAATGCTCATCAGGCCGCCGTTGACTTTGCTTCGTCAGATGCACCAGCTTCCCGGCAGACCGAACAGAAAGAACAGGTTGAACACCTGTTTTCGAAGCTTCCGAAAGAATCCGCCAGCCTTCTGCGCTGGATCTATCTGGAAGGCTTGAGCTACGCCGAAGCCGCTCGCCGCCTGGGTCGGCCACTGAATTCCATCGGCCCGCTACTGGCGCGGATTCGGGAGTCTGTTGTCGGCGTGCGCAGCGCGCAGTAGGTGCCGCTTACCGAGCGGCACCTTGCGGCCTCGCCGCGACCCGCGACCAGACGAGTGTCCATTGG
>CAZIGZ010000247.1:0-5384 GCA_964538835.1 uncultured Chitinophaga sp.
CATTCCACGACCGAGATTTCTCTGCACTCCGCGATTTTGTGAACCTGGATTTTTCGTCATGGCTGACCCTGCTCCTGTTGCTGCGCATGATCCCGCGACCTGCACGCGGCCGTTTTGTCATCTGCACTGCCATACTCATTATAGTCTGCTGGATGGAGTCAACCGAATTCCGGATCTGGTCCAGCACGTGAAGGCGAATGGGATGAATTCCATCGCGATCACAGACCACGGAAATCTCTACGGGGCAATTGAGTTCTATAACGCGTGCAAGTACGGCGGAGTCAAGCCGATCATCGGCTACGAAGCGTACGTCGCGCCGGGGTTGCGGACGGACCGAAGTGCAAGCCGCCAGAAGGATGCTGCGTCCCACCTGACTCTGCTGGCGATGAACCGCAGGGGTTTCGATAACCTCATTCGGATGTCGTCTTTGGCGTATTTGGATGGGTTCTACTACAAGCCGCGAATCGACCGGGGACTGCTGGAAGAGTGCAATGAAGGGATCATCTGCCTCTCCGGCTGTGCGTCCTCTGATCTGTCTCGCCTGCTGCTGGCCGATAATCAGGATGAAGCGAAGAAGCTGGTTGAGTGGTTTGTGCGAGTCTTCGGCGATCGCTTCTACATGGAGATTCAGAACTCCGGCTTTGAGATTCAGCGCCAGTGCCTTGAACTGACGGTCGATCTCGCAAACCGCATGGGTTTACCGCTCGTTGCGACCAATGATGCCCATTACCTGACTCAGGCCGATGCCAAAGTTCAGGACGTGATGCTCTGCGTGAATACTCGCACGACCATCGACGACGAAAAACGTATGAAGATGGAGCACGATGGGCTCCATGTCTGCACGCCGGATGAAATGTACGCTCGTTTTCCAGGGCTCGACAGCGCTGTGGCTCGTTCACAGGAAATCGCAGACCGAGTCGACATTCAATTGGGCGACCGCAAGCTGTATCCGGTGTTTCGTCCGCCGGACCAGAAGACCGACATTCAGTATCTGAAGGATCTTTGCCACGAACGCATGTATGAGCGTTACGGCGATGAGCTGACACCTCAGCACTGGAAACGTCTGGAATATGAGCTGAGCGTTATCGAATCGAAGGGGTACGCCAGTTACTTCCTGATCGTCTGGGACTTCGTCGAGTTTGCTCGTCGGAACGGCATCCCCTGCGGCGCGAGAGGTTCTGCGTGCGGGGCGATTGTGGCCTATCTACTGCGACTGGGTGACGTGTGTCCGCTGAAGTATGACCTGCTGTTTGAACGATTCCTCGACCCAAGTCGAAACGAGCCACCTGATATCGATATCGACTTCTGCCGCGATCGTCGGCAGATGGTGATCGATTACACCAAGCAAAAGTATGGCGAACGAAACGTCGCGCAGATTGGAACGTATGGAACACTGAAGGCCAAGAACGCCATTCGTGACGTCGGCCGAGCATTGAATGTTCCGCTTCCGCGAGTCAACGAACTGGCGAAGATGGTTCCGGATACGCTCAACATCAAGCTCAAAGACGCGATCGACGAAAGCGCGGATCTGAAGGCGGCGTATGACACAGACCCGACGGCAAAAAAGCTGCTGGACTTTGCCATCGCGGTCGAAGGTCTGGCTCGTTCGGCGGGAACTCACGCGGCCGGCGTGGTGATCGCGGACGTTCCTCTGGAGACCGTGCTGCCGCTGCAGACGATTACCGGCAAGGAAGACATCATTACTCAGTGGGACGGCCCGACGGTTGAAAAAGTCGGCCTGCTGAAGATGGACTTTCTGGGACTGCGAAACCTTACGATCCTCGACAAGGCTGTTCAGAACGTCAAACGCAGTCATCCTGACTTTGATCTGGAGCACGTCAAGAACAACCTCACGGATGCCCGAACCTTCGCCCTGCTTCAGCGAGGCGAAACGAAGGGCGTGTTCCAGCTGGAATCCGGCGGGATGCGTGACCTGCTGACGAAGATGAAGCCCGACTGCTTCGCTGACATCATCGCGACGTCCGCTCTGTACCGACCAGGCCCGCTGGAAGGCGGGATGGTGATGGAATACGTCGATGTGAAGCATGGACGCAAGCCGCCTCGCAAGGTTCATCCGCTGGTGGACCAGGTTCTGGAAGAGACCTACGGAGTCATGGTCTACCAGGAACAGGTGATGCGCATTTTGAACCGAGTGGGCAACATCGAGCTGTCCAAAGCGTACAAGTGCATTAAGGCGATCAGCAAGAAGCAGGAAAAAGTCATCCAGGGCTTCCACTCGGACTACATCGCCGGAGCTGTTTCGAATGGCATCGCCGAACAGGTCGCGCAGGAGCTGTGGAACCTGATCGTTGCGTTCGCGGGATACGGTTTCAACAAATCTCACTCGACGGCGTACGGACTGATCGCCTACGAGACGGCCTACCTGAAGGCTCATTATCCCGTCGAATTCATGGCAGCGCTGCTGAGCTGCGAGATGGAAAGTACCGAGCGAATCAGCGAGCACATCGATGATGCTCGCCGCATGAAGATCGAGATTCTCGCTCCGAACATCAACCAGTCGGAAGTGGACTTCGGGATCCTTGACGGCAAAATCACCTTCGGTCTCGCAGCGCTGAAAGGCGTTGGCGAAAACGTGGTGAAGGCCATTGTCGCAGAGCGCATGGCGAATGGTCCGTATCGCGACATCTTCAATCTGACAGAACGAGTCGATCCGAAGATTCTGACCAAGTCGGTTCTGGAAACTCTGATCAAGGCCGGTGTTCTTGACTGTCTGCCGGGAACTCGAGCACAGCAGACGACTGTCGTTGAACGAGCTGTTCAGTCGGCCTTGTCGAAGCAAAAAGATAAGGCTCGTGGCCAGAAGAGTCTGTTTGGCGGCGATGACGAGGAAGAGACCGATGACGCCGGTGCACCGGTTTCGACCGGCCTGCCGGATGTTCCCGACTGGACTCATTCGCAGAAGCTGGCGTTCGAAAAGGAAACGATTGGCTTCTATTTGACCTCGCATCCGCTGACTCAGCATTCACGACGAGTCGAGCGGTATGCACAGAACCGCAATTCAGAGCTGGCGGAGATGGAAGAAGGCTCGCAGGTCGTCGTCGGCGGAATGATCTCCTCGATCAAACTGGCAACGGCCAAGAAGTCCAGCCGCAACGGACATACTCGCTATGCCAACTTCGACCTCGAAGATCCATCGGGCATCGTTCGGTGCATTGCATGGCCGGAAGACTATGCTCGTTATGAGGAGCAGATCAAAACCGAAAACGTCGTGATCGTGGCGGGGAAAGTGGATCGCCGAAGCCGCGAGCCAAACCTGGTCGTGAACCGGATTTACACTCTGGATCAGGCGGACAAGGAATTCACTTCGCAGGTTGCGATCAAGTTTGAGACCGGAATGCATTCACCGGAAGATGTGGATCGCGTGCGAGTGTTGTTGTCCAAGTATCCAGGTTCGACGGATGTGATCCTTGTTGTGGATTCCTGGGCCGACGCCGTGAAGAAGAACGGCAATGGGCATCATGGAAACGGAAATGGCAACGGTTCCGGCGATGCCGAGGACAAAGGTGCGCAGCGTCTGCGGTACATTCTGACGACTGGCAGCGACTGCAAAGTGAACATCGGTCCGGAGTTTCTTCAGGCCCTCGGAGAAACCGTTGGGGAAGCGAACTTCGACCTCAAAACCGCGAAGACTCGCCGACCATCCGGACAGAGCATTGGTCGATAGTCCTCTGATGCCATCCGGATTTCTGGTCACCGAACCGGGTCGTCCACGCTCCCAAAACAGCAAAAACCGCCGCGAAATGGCTGACGGACCTCCGATTAACCCGGACGGTGGTCCGTCAGCCATGAAAATTTTGCGTCGGCCGTAAGTCTGGGGGTGTTATTGACTTCCGGATGCCTTAGAGTCTTCGCGGAAGTCACAGACCGGCAACCGGAATGGACTTCAAGCATAGCTAGCCGTCAAGGACTCTTCATGGCCTTTCCAAAACCATTCTTTCGCTGGCGTCCGCACCCGTGGCATGGGCTTGAGGTGGGACCGAACCCACCGCATCTCGTGCATGCCTTCATTGAGATCTCGCCGTTCGACCTTGTGAAGTACGAAGTGGACAAGGTGACGGGATACCTGCGAGTCGACCGCCCCCAGCGCACGTCGTCACAGCCACCGGCACTGTACGGCTTCATTCCGCGGACATTCTGTGGGCAACGAGTCGCCGAACTGATGCCTCGATCGCGACGCGGCGATGGAGACCCGCTGGATATCTGTGTTCTGAGCGAACGTCCGATCACGAAGTCGGAAGTTATCGTCAACGTCAGGGTCATTGGCGGACTGCCGATGATTGACGGCGGAGAAGCAGACGACAAGATCATCGGCGTGCTGGCCCAGGACAATATCTGGTCACACGTGGAAGACCTGGACGAACTTCCTCAGGCTCTGGTCCAGCGGCTTCGACACTACTTCACAACGTACAAAGTGATGCCGGGCGACACGTCCCAGCAGGTTTCGATTGACCATATCTACGATCGTGCTCACGCCGAGAAAGTCATTCAGGCGGCGATCGCAGACTACGAAGATGAGTTTGGCGGTGTGTAGACACGGATGACTGCGGCTCGCGCGAGCCACGATCGTCAGGTTCGCGCCGTGAACTCGCATCAACCCTCCGGTATGCTCATCGAGACATCAACCATGTGGCCTCAGAGCGACAAAACACAGGATCTTCTGAATGAAGTGGCTGGCGGCGATAAATCGGCCGTCAACTGACTGATGGATCGTCATCGAGACGCCGTCCGCCGCATGATTCAGATGAGACTGGATCAGGCTGTGGCTCGTCGAGTCGACGCGAGCGATGTTGTGCAGGACGTGATGCTGGAAGCGTCACAGCGACTGACCGACTATCTGCAGAATCCAGCGATGCCGTTTCATCTCTGGCTGCGTCAGCTGGCGAAAGATCGCATTATCGACATGCACCGACGCCATCGAGGTGCGCAGCGTCGCTCCGTGGATCGCGAACAGAACTTCAGCGGACTCGGAAGTGATGACCAGTCCGCAGCGGATCTTGCAGGCCTTCTTCGCGACGCAGAGCTGACGCCGGCCGCCGCTGCCTTGCGTCAGGAAATGCAGAATCGATTCTTGCTGGCGCTCGAACAGCTGGAAGAAGGCGATCGCGAGATTATCGTGATGCGACACTTTGAACACCTGGGAAACAGCGAAGTCGCCGAAGCGCTGGGGCTGAGTCCTCCGGCGGCCGGCATGCGATATCTGCGAGCCATCCGCAAGCTGCGCGAAGTCCTGGGAACTGACGACGCGTCCGTTTCTGGAATCTGAGCATGCGGTTCGAGTCCGACATCGCTGTAATGCAGCATGCCCTGGAGCTGGCTCGGCGAGGCTTTGGTTCTGTCGAGCCAAACCCGATGGTCGGAGCCGT
>CAZIGZ010000248.1:0-5327 GCA_964538835.1 uncultured Chitinophaga sp.
GCTACGTGTAGGCGAGTCATTCCATGACTCGAGCCTCTTTCCCTGCATGCCGTCACGACATGTCCGCGACGACTGCCGGATCGACTCGCGACAGCCAAGCCGCCTGCTGAATTCCTCCCAAACGGCTGCGTCAGCGAGGGATCATGCCGCGCCGGTGGCTCAGGCCGCAATCAACAGTCCTCGCCGCAAGCGGCTTGATTAGCTCTCGGTCATGGAATGACCGAGCTACGTGTAGGCGAGTCATTCCATGACTCGAGCCTCTTTCCCTGCATGCCGTCATGACATGTCCGCGACGACTGCCGGATCGACTCGGGACAGCCAAGCCGCATGCTGAAATCCTCCCAAACGGCTGCGTTAGCGAGGGATCATGCCGCGCCGGTGGCGGAGGCAGCAATCAACAGTCCTCGCCGCAAGCGGCTTGATCAGCTCTCGGTCATGGAATGACCGAGCTACGTGTAGGCGAGTCATTCCATGACTCAACCTTGCACGCCCTAACATGTTGCCCAGTGCCTGACACAGAACTCACAAAATGGCCCAAACTGCAGATCGAACGGCACTCGCCGACAAGCGGCTCGATAAGCTGCGGTCATCGAATGACCTGGTTACGGATCTACCGACGGACCTCCGCCACTTGCGTTGGATGCTCCAAACCGTGTCAAAAATTTTCCGACAAGAAACCCGGGAATGGACGCGAGTCCCTGAACGAGCGCCAGTTCCACATTCCAGACTTCCTGGCGATTCTGTGTGTAGTAGTAGACAGCGAGCAATCCCGCCGGTCCGGCCAGCAACCCGCCGATGATCCCGGCAAAAAGCGGCTTCCGACAAATCATGGCTCCGCCGATCAGCCCGCCGAGAGTCGCACAAAACAGACCGGTCTGAAACGTGATCGGCAACCCAAATCCAAACCCATTCAGTTCCATCGCCGGAACACCGCAAAGAAAGATGAACACGAACAGTCCGGCCTGCTGCAGGCCACTCATGTCATCCGTGGAACCCGATTTGTTCATCACACACTCCAAATGCCAGAGCTTTGAACAGCTTGCTATCCGACTCGCTGACGCAGGTAGATCTCTTCCAGATTCGCCATCGAATCCGCTTCTGCCGCCGGCTTGTCGCTTCGAAGCACAACCAGCTTGGGGTCACGCAGGCTGAGAGCACCAGTGACCTGATCGCGGGCAATGCCTTCAAACCGAACGGTGACGACAATGTAAGGCCGCAGCGCAACCCCGGGGCGTGCTCCTGAAGCACTCGGTCGCTCCATTCGCTGACCAGTCATCAGGCCTTCACGCATAATCTCCCGCTGAATCTCCATCTCACGAACTCGATCCACGCCGGCCACATCACCGACGATGTCATACCCACCCTGATTGTTTCGGGCTCCGATTACGTACGAACCAAACATGCCGGCGTTCTCTTTGGTGGTCACGGCACGAGTCGCTCCGAGCAGCACCAGGTCCAGGGTGATTTCCGGCTTGCGTTTCTTCCAGCCCGGATCACGAGTTGAAAGGCGATACGGCGCGTTCAGATCCTTCGTGATGATGCCTTCATAACCCTGCGCTCGAAAATGGTGGAACAGCCGATTCAGATCATCCTTGCTCTGCGCCATTTGTCCTTCGCTGACGGAAATCGGAATCGCCAGCGGACGTCCCTGTACCGGTGCCAGCAGTCCCATCAGCATCTGGCGTCGTTCATGCAGCGGCTTTTGAGTCAGATCGAGTCCGTTGAGGTACAGCAGATCGAACGCCGCAAACTTCAGATTCACCGGAATCGCTGCCTGCCCCTGCAACGATGCGTACACTTCATACACGGACGCCGGGCGAGCACCCGCTTCGATGTCCAGAACCGTGCCAAACAACTCACCATCGACGATGCAGTTGGTCGCTGGAATATTGCGGATCGACACTTCAATGCCAGTGATCTGCTCCAGCCAGTCGCCACGATTTCGAGTATACGCGCCACACAGCACGGAGCCTCGAACGTCGGTCGACTTGTGAAGCAGCAGCCGGATACCGTCATACTTGCGTTCAACCCATACCGGCAATTCTGAATCTTCAATGTCAGCGACCATTCCGCCTGACAGCATCGGTCGTACGGGAACGAGCGGCTGCAGCTGGATCCGTCGCAGGCCATCTACGCCTTCATTCAAAAGCACACCAGCCACTTTGAAAGCGTCTGTCAGCGCCATGGCATGGCTGACTTGCTCTTCGGATGCGCCGAACTTTGAAGCCAGCAGGCGTGCAATCAACGAACCCTGATAGTCGAAGCCAAGGCCGGCTTTCTGCAACAGCAACTTGGCAAGGAAGTAGGCTTCAAGCTTGCCGCATCGACTGAACAGGCTTCGCAGGACACGAAAGCGTGTCGTCTGCCCCGCGTCCGGAAGAAATCGCAGCGTGCGAATCACCTCGGCCGAAGTCAGCGGAACATCAGACTTCAGGGCCGGTCGATTCTCCGCGAACATCACGGCGATATCACCAACCTGAGTCAGCCGGTCAAGGCATTCCCGGCGCGAGATCAGTTTCAGGCTCATCAGCAGCCGCACCAGGCTGTCTCGCCGGACGGAACTTCGGCGGCCCATAAACACATCGCCCAGAATACAACCCAGCTGTTCTTCCAGCGTCAGCCCAATGTTTCGATTCAGAAAGTCAGCGAGCAATGCCTCACGCGCTGCCGTGTCCGGAGGTGGTGCCGTCTTCAGGCCAAACATTGCTGCCGAGCGTTCCGGGTCCAGCATTGACAGTGGCAGAAAGAACGCACGACAGAGACTGTAAAATGGAATGGAATCGAACGCGTCAATCGCGACTCCTTCGGCCGCGCTGGACGAAAGCCGTCGAATCAGAAATTGCAAGTGATCCGGGATTCCGAGTTCCTGATCAGCATCGGGATCCGACGGTCCGCCGATTCCTCGAGTAAACTCAGACAGCTGGCTGGCTTTGGAAAGCCAGGCTTTGACATCATTCGTCTGAACGACTTTCATAGGCAGCTCCGGAGGAAAATGAGAGTCCTGCCGCGTCGACAATCCCGGATCAGCGTCCGAGCCAAAAAGGGACAGGTTCTTTCATCGTCGTCGGCACTGTATCGTCTATCGTTCCCCAACACATCGTCCAGACAGAACCTCAGACCAGAAATTTCCGGTGGCCGACCTACCCACTTTAAAAGAACCCAGCGATCACTCCGAAACGGCAAGGCCGGCCGGAGCCACAGCGGTTCAGTCCGCGCAAGGGCGACGGTGGAATATCGCGGCGCTGCTGATCCATCAGGTGCTGTTCAGAATTGCATGGATCTTCAAGACCGAGAGCGTCATCATGCCGGCGTTTCTCGACACCGTCTCGGAGTCGGGCTTCATTCGTGGTGCTCTGCCGCTGCTAAACCGGGCAGGGCAATCTGTCGCCCCCTTGCTGATGTCCGACCGCCTTGCGGCATCCCCAGGAAAGGCTGCGTGGCTGAGCCGAACGACCTTTCTGATGGGAACACCCTTTCTGTTTCTGTCGCTGAGTATCTGGTATGCGGAGGCGAGACTTCCCGATTGGTTCGCATCCATCTTTCTGGTCGCCTATGCGGTGTTCTTCTGCCTGCATGGTGTGAATGAGATGGCCGCGAGTACCGTGCTTGGGAAGCTGGTCGAACCGGTTGTTCGGGGCCGATTGCAGGCGGCAGCGAGCACACTTGGAACAACATTCGCCATCACACTTGCGGTTCTCCTGCTGAGCCAATGGCTGAAGGAACCTGGTCAGCGTCCTTTCCAGTGGATCTTCCTGTTCGTCGGCAGCATGATGATGATCGCGGGACTGTGGGTCCGAACGCTGAAGGAGCCCGCGGATGTCAGCCGAGATCGCACGTCACGCCGAACTCTGGTGCTCTTCCGCGATACATTGCAATTGCTTCGATCCGATGCCGTGCTGCGAAGACTCTGCATCACGGCCGTGCTGTTTATCTTTTCGCAGATTATCTTTCCGCACTACCAATGGCTCGGACTTTCCCTGCCCGGATCAAGACGCACCGCCCTGATGACATGGGTGATTGCTCAGCACATCGGAGCTGCAGTCTTCAGTACGATCTCCGGATTCCTCGCCGACCGGTTCGGCACACGAGCAGCACTCAGGCTGCTGCTGACATGTGCAGCTCTTGCTCCATTGCTTGCGATCGGACTCGCCAGATTCTGCGGCTTCGAATGGTACTGGATCACGTTCTTCTGGATTGGGCTCGTCCCCGTCACTCTGCGCATGCAGGTGAACTATGCCATTGAGATTGTCCAGCGGGAACGACATCCCGAGTACATCAGCACGCTGAATCTGTGCATGGCAATCCCGTTCCTGTTTTCGCCCCTTGTGGGAGAATTCGTGCACTGGTTCGGACACGTCATTCCGTTCTGCGGCGTCTCCCTGATCGTGCTGATTGGCTCTGCACTGACGTGGACAATGCGAGAGCCACGGGATTCCGCCAATTAAAATCAGGACTTCTGAACACGTGACGGCCATCCATGAAAGGGCTGGCTGCTGCCTTCTGGCGACTCAAAAACAAAAAGCTCCTCAGAATCTGATTGATCCTGAGGAGCCTTCGTTGATGCCTGATCGTTGGTGCCCGACGCCTGATGCGTCTCAGCGGGAAACCGTTGGCACGTTAGCCTTCATATTCAGCCAGGAATCCCATGAACTCCCGGCGGTGTTCTTCTTCGTCGCCGAGCGCCGTGATGCAGATATCCTGAGTGACGTAGTCGAAACCATCACACAGCTTGATCAGCTTGGAGTACTGAGCAATCGCGGCATCCTCCGCCTGAATCACTCCCTTAATGACGCTCACAACGTCCGTCAGCTTTGCCGGAGGCTGCAGACTTGGCTGTCGCGACTGGAACGAAGCGCTTCCAGGGACGATTCCGCCCAGAGTCTTGATCCGTTTTGCCAAAGTCTGAGCATGCATCAGCTCAGCCTGAACGTCCGCCTGCAATGATGCCTTAATCTCTTCTGCCCGAACACCATCCAGGTTGATGGAGTTCGACAGGAAGTTCATGACCGTCTCCATCTCCATCCAATACGCCACCGCAAGTTCTTCAATAATCGACTGACGTCGCTGCTGATCCGACATTTCCTCATTCTCCGGTTTGCACTTGTGTACTCGTTCGTCCGAATTCTTCAGACAAACTCATTGTAGGCCTAAACGACGTGCCCACAAACCGCAATCTCGAACCTCCCGTCAAATCCGGTCCAAACCAGGAACTCACACGATCCGCACTCGCCGCCCAATGTCGCTCAACAAGACCAATCCTGAGACACAGTTCGAAGTTGTCAAACCAGTTTTTTTGAACCCGGATCGACGTTGACCTCTTATGGCAT
>CAZIGZ010000249.1:0-5282 GCA_964538835.1 uncultured Chitinophaga sp.
GGTAGATCCGCGAGTCGATGGCCTGGGTCATTTCCGACGCAACGCCAAGAATTCCGAGGTATTCGTCGTAGCCGACTTCATGCGGGCGAGTACCTTCAGCAGAACCAAGATGCCACTTTCCGGAAAGTGCAGTCCGGTAGCCCGCCAGAGACAGGAGTTTGGCTGTCGTCTCTTCATCCTGCCACGGATTCACAGTGAATTTTTCTCCTGCCAGCAAAGGGCGTGTCAGGCCCGTTCGGGCAGGAAACCGCCCTGTCATCAGAGCGGCTCGAGTCGGAGTGCAGGTGGACTGGGCATAGACCGATGTCAGCCGCAGCCCATCCTGGGCCAGCCTGTCGATGTTGGGAGTCGGCGCCCCGATTACGACGCCACCACCATTTGCGCCAATGTCCCCCCAGCCCATGTCGTCCACAAGAAGGATCAGAATGTTGGGTGCTCGACCGAACCTGCGTTTCAGACCATCAAGCTTCTTGCGGGCAGCCTCCTCCTGATCCGGGTGGGAGATCGCAGGCTCCAGATGCGGAGCAATCCTGTGTGTCCTGTCAAAGGGACTTTGAGCGATGGCACTTGAAGCCACGGAAAAGAAGACTGCTAGCCAGATCAAGCGATGGAGCATGGTGAATGACGCCTGACAAATTCTGACACTTGTAACGTGCCGCATTCGGAAGAAAACCGATCGTTCTCCCGGGCATTTGAGTGCCTGAAAGACCTGAGCACTCGAAGCCGAGGAATGCTCAAAACGCCGACGTGGGAATTCAGTCGCCGTGATCCATTCGTGGCTTATAGAAGACGGGCCAACCACATCTCAACTCACGGCAGCCAATGCCGGGTCACCGAGGGAAAGTCCTATCGCCGGGTGTGTTTGCCAGTTATCATCCAAGTTCAATCGAACCCTGAAGTCCCGGATGTCCGGCAAAGTCAATTCTATTCAAGTTGATGCCGGGCAAGCCCAGATGATCCTCGCCGTCACAATTCACAGCAACAATGAATGCGTCTCTTCCGGGGGCACTTATTGTCAACCGTTTTGATTTGTGAATCGGTGGTCAGCACTCACCGAAAAAGGGATCGGGGATCGCGGGATTTCTCAATTTGGCCACGGCCCCGGCACCCACAACAGGCAGACCTTTCGGATCGAGAAGACCAAGCTGGACAAGGACGCTGGCCTGATCCCACAGGATATGTTCGTAGGCGACTTTTTCACCTTCGATTCCAACAATGACAATGAAGACAGCTTCAACCCGTTTCCCAGTCGGCTCAACACCGGGAAGGATATGATCCATCTTTATGGTGTGTGTAAACGAGATAATGAGTTCATCGACAAGTCTCTCATTACTATAGGTTCTCGAGACTGTTTCAAAGGTGACGTCAGGCGGAAAGAACTGACCGATCAGGCGCCGGGCGTAAAACCTCCGGACACCTTCTCGGCCCTGACCGCCGATCATCGTTGGCACATTTACGAGGTGTGGATCGGCGGACATCGTCGCCAATGTCAGATCCAGATCGCCAGCCAGTTCCGCCTCGACATGGGCATTAAAGATGGCATCCAGTTTTGCCCTGAGCACTGAATCGGACATGCGTACTTCCTGCGAACAGAGCTTGCCTGACGGCGGACGTAATGGGAGTTTCGTCGTCAACATCTCCGCTTTATGGTATCGGAACGGTTGGATTCCGAGTTTGCGTTCAGCACAGTTGTTTCATGTGCAGGGAAACCTCCAGAACCAGGAGCGGTTCCCCTCAGTTCGCCGCCAGGCCTGGTGGCAGGTGAGAAACACGCCTGGACTCTGACGGCAAACTTGTTCCGATCAAACTGGAAAAGCCCCCTGCAACAGTTCCGACCGACAGATAGTCAGGCAAATCCACAAAGACGTCATCGAGAGCAGCTTCGACTTCGCGAGTACCTGCGGAGGCCGCGTTGACGAGAAGCGACGTGTCGTCGTAGTACTTCTTCGCCACCGTCGTGATGCGTGCTCCGGAGGCACCTCGACGTCCGTCCCATCGGAACAGACCGCCGTCCTGCTTCACGATGTACCACTGAGAGGCGGACTTCACCCACTTTTCGTTTTCACCGCCCCAGTTGGTGAGGTCATTGCGAACCGTTGTCAGCTGAAGTCCGCGATCAGCCGCGAACGCCTTTTCGGTTTCCGTCAAATGCGAAGTCAGCTGACTGGTGAAGTTGCTTAGTTGGCAGCCTCGAGGCCCGCCTGCGTGTCATTGTTTCATCGATTGCAGGACCTTTGGTAGTCGGTGCCTGTTGCCTTCAAACAATGCCCTTCCATCATGGCTCAAGACTGTGGGATTTCTGTTTGTGCAGAGGAGTCGACACCTGGTCATTAGTGTCGCGTGAAGCACATTTCAGCCTTCCAGCTGTTTGCCGTACCCCGGACACAACTGTTTTGAGAATCCGCAAAATATTGTGGCGGGTGGAGCTCGTTGAAGCCGCTTCACTGTACGGCGATGTGGTGTCATCAGAGATTTTGCTTGTTGCCGGTTCTCAACGAATCTGCTCAATCACGCCACTCTTTCGATGAATCTGGTAGGGAATCCCTCGAACCCCGTGCCGTCTGTTTTCCGCGGCTGTCTGACGTGTAGTGTCTGTGACGTGCCCATCAAAACAGAAATGACGACCTAAAAGCAAATTCGTGTCTATGACAGGTAGAGTAAAAAACATGTTCAGCAAAAAAAACAGCCGGCGTAATGGTAAGGGTGTAATGACAGTTTCCGTTTCGTCATCCTGCGAGACCGTCGAAAAGCGAGTTGTTCTTTCTGGCACCAATCAACTGGCCGCAGTTCTGACCGGGGCGACGGCCGGGTTTGGCCAGGCGGAATACAAGGACGACAACGGTGATCGTCGCTTCGAAATCCGCGTCTACAACGCCACGCCAGGTTCTTACGACGTGACGGTCGGTGGGCAAGTCGTTGCTCAAATCAATGTCAATGCGAACCGAGTTGGCAAGCTGGAAATGCGTGATGGCTCGGGTGGCGGGAACCGCATCCAGTTTCCTCAGAACTGGCCCGCGGTGTCAGCCGGGACTTCCGTCCAGATTGGCAACATCTATTCCGGCAGTCTTGCCGTTGAAGGCGAAGACAGCCGTATTGCCGAAAACGCAACGGTCCGCCTCGTGGGCGCGAACGGTGAATACCTGGAATCTGAATATGAAGCCGAACAGGAAGATGGCAACATCACTGTTCGTCGCTTCGAACTTCACATTCGAAACCTGACACCTTCGCAGCAGTTCGCGTTTCAAATCAATGGACAAACGGTTGGTTCAGTGACGACAGATGCTCTTGGAAATGCCAACCTGCAGTACTCCGACCGAGCTCGTCCTGGCTACTCCGCGTTTCCGGCTGGCTTCCCGGCGATTACTGACGGAACTCAGATTGCTATCGGAGCGGTATTCTCCGGCGTCTATACGTCGACTCCGGTGACACAGGTTCCGATTACCGATGGCGGCGATCATCTGCATTTGAACCTGTTCGGAACAGGTACGATGAAGGGACAGGCCGTTTACGAAGCCGTTCCGGGTGTCGGTGGTGTGGTGCGTCGTCAATTCAAAGTGGAGCTCTGGAACGGCACACCGGGAACCTCCGTGCCCGTCAATGTCGGCGGACAGCAGGTCGGAACGATTCTGATCAACAGCAAAGGATACGGAAAGCTGGCCTTTGAAGACGGCAGCGTCGAAAAGCCGTTCCCCGCGAACTGGCCAGGAGCGAACGTCGATACCATCGTTACCGTTGGCAGCGCGCTGACCGGAGCCTTCACTGGAGTTGGTCAGACACTGTCGCCACTCGAAGACAATGCCCGCGAAGCCTACGAACTCGATCAGACTCTTGGCCTGCAGGCTCTCTCCTCGATGTACGAAAACTGGGGCGGACGCGGTGAGAAGTGGCTGAAGGGAAAAGGAACCTCGTGGTACTTCATCACGCCTGACGGCTCCTTCTATCGCTGGGACGGAAAGGCTGGCGCCAACGGCCAGCGAATTGCGGTCCTCGATGACTCCTTGCATGCTCGCCCCGAACTGCTTCACGAAGCAGAAGCCCCGGAGGTAATCGGCACAGACGATCGTCTGGTTCGCGCTGAAGCCGCAGAGCTGGATCGTGAACTGAATCTGACTTCAGCGGCCGTAAGCACGACCAACTGGGGCGGACTGGCAGAAAAGTGGTTCAAGGGAAATGCTCAGAAGTGGTACTTCATGACGCCCGACGGAACCCTGACTCGCTGGGATGGATCCAACAAAGCGAAGGGCACAGTCGTTGGGCATCTGGACGAGCGATTCCATGAACGACCGGAGCTGCTGACCGAAGCAGAAACGCATTTGACGGAAACCGAAAAGGCGTTCGCGGCTGATCGCGGACTTCAGCTGACAACGGTTCGCAATGACCTCACCAACTGGGGCGGTGAAAACGAAAAGTGGGTGAAGTCCGCCTCTCAGTGGTACATCGTGAAGCAGGACGGCGGTCTGTTCCGATGGGACGGACGTCGAGGTGCCTCCGGAGCACGCATCACGACGGTGGCGAAGAAGTACTACGACGACACGTCGCTTCTCGTCAACGCGGCCTCCGCAGGTACTCGCGAAGTCGAAGCTGCTCTCGATGACGTCTTTGTGGATTTGCCTGACTATCTGTAAACGAATGCCCCGGACATTTCAGGTCCGCCAACCGTGAGCCGTTCAACGTGACTCAATCGGCCGGAAGTTCGAAGACTCTTCGAACTTCCACAGTGCCGACACGGGCGCCGGAGTGTTTGGAGGCGATGGTGATAGCGTCGTTCAGGTCTCGGGCGCAGATCATGTAATATCCACCCAGGAATTCGCTGGTTTCGGCGAAGGGGCCGTCGGTGATCAAGCGTCTGCCTTCCCGGATGCGGACGCAGGTTGCGGTTGAAACGGTATGAAGTGGTGACGCACTGATGTACTGGCCACGGCTCTCAAGCTGGTGCGTGAGTTCCACGGCTTCCACTTGTGCAGCAGACAGGGCCGCTGATCCGAGTTTAGTCCAGGCAGCTTCGTCGTCGTAGCACAGCAACATGTAGCGAGCTCCGGCGGGCTGACTGGTCGGTTCGGCGCCAAACCTGTCCGGCGGCAAGCCTTCGAGCTGAAAGAGGGGGCGAATTTCGATTGTGCCTTTCTTCGCCGAAGGAAGTCGCACGGCAACAGAAATCGCTTCGTCCAGATTCGGCACGTCGATCAGGAAGAAACCGCCAAGTTGCTCGATCGTCTCTGCAAAGGGCCCAGTTGTGACGAGTGACTGTCCGTTTCGAACGCGTACGCTTGCGGCGGTGGCGA
>CAZIGZ010000250.1:0-5263 GCA_964538835.1 uncultured Chitinophaga sp.
CGTTCATAAACCAAGTACCATCAACCAAAAACCCAAAACAACCACCAACCAAGAACCAAGAACTAGGAACCAAGAACCACAGGGGCGAATCTGAAAAAGCTCGGCGTGCGCTTCGGGTTCGGCATAGGGTGTGCTATCCTCCGGACCGTCATTTTGAATCGAACCGCTGAGACCGAACGTCGCCCGACCGTTCCTGCTCGGCACCATTGTGCACAGACGTTTTTTCCATGTCATCACTTTCGCAGTTCTTCATGAACCCGGCCTTCGTCTTGCCGGGCGCTGCGCTGGTGCTGATCCCCATCATCATTCATATTCTCAGCCGACTCCGCTATCGCAAGGTGCGCTTTGCCGCGATGGAGTTTCTGCTGGAGAGTGAAGAGCTTAATCGTCGCCGAATCATTCTTGAGCAACTGCTTCAGCTGCTGCTGAGAATTCTGGCAGTGCTGCTGTTTGTTCTGCTGATCGGTCGACTGCTTCTGGATCCCGGTCGCCTGCTGATGCTCCACGGAGCCAGTGTGCATCATGTCGTCCTTCTGGATGATTCGCTTTCCATGCGTGATCGCGAAGGTGATGAGACCGTCTTTCGTGAAGCCCTCACGACTCTGGAAAGCATGCTGACGGAAGGAAGTCGGATCGCTGGCGGTTCAGCACGCGTGACGATTCTGTCCATGTCGGATCCTCGCCGGCCCATCGTCTCGGACCGATCACTCGACGGCGCCTTCGTGCAGGAGTTTGCTCCGCGGCTTCGCAACCTTCCGTGTTCGTGGCGGTCGGCGTCTCCTGTCGATGCTCTTCAGGCAGCCAAAGATATTCTGGCGGCGGACGGAAGCGTCAGCCCTCAGGTGCATGTGCTGACGGATCTGCGAGCCTCCGACTGGAACAATCGTCCCGAAGTCACGGAAGCTCTGGAATCACTGAAGAGCATCAAAGCGACGGTGGATCTGATTCAGGTGTCCCGCGAACCTCGTCCGAACATCGCCATCAGTCAACTGTCGGCCGACACGCTCGCAGTGGCTCAGGGTGTGCTGTGGCGACTAACAGCCACGGTCGTCAACCATGGGGCATCGGCGGCGAATGGTCTGCGAGCCACCGTGTTTGTCGATGGTACCGCATTGCCGGGAAAGATGCTGCTGCCTTCCATTGAACCTGGCGCATCCGTGCCGGTGTCTCATGACCTGTCCTTTGAATCTGAAGGACGGCACGTCGTGGAAGTACGGCTCGATGATGATGCTCTGCGTGAAGACAACCGACGCTTCCTTGCGGTGGAAGTTTCCGAACGACGATCGGTGCTCATTGTCGACGATGATGGTCAGCAGGACGATGCGGGTTTCATCGCTGCAGCACTCAGTGCCGATCCAGCGCTGACGGGATTGACGGCGGATATTCGAGCATCGCAGGCTCTGACGGCAGGCGATCTTCCGAAGTATGACTGCGTGTACCTTCTGAACGTTCGCGATCTGCCGGCCGACACGACTCTGCTGCTGGCGGAATATGTCCGGAACGGCGGCGGCATTGTGTGGTTCCCCGGCGATCAGGCGAACCTGTCATGGTATTCGGAAACACTGCGAACTCCGGAACAAAAGCTGTTTCCTGTGCCGCTGGGAACCGTCAGGCAGGCGATTCCAACGGAAGCTGTCAGAACCTTGACCGACGACACACCGACGTTTGTCACGCCGGTCTTTGAGCCGCATCCGATCTTTGCTGTTTACAACACACCCGACAGTCCGTTTCCTGACACCGTGCAACTGTCCTCATGGCTGCAGGTGACAACGGACTGGAAGAACGACGACACCGAACGTGGCGACGGGGTGCGAACCCTGATGCGACTGAAGACAGGTGAACCGGTCGCATTCGAACATGCTCTTGGGAAGGGTCGAGTCCTGACGTTTCTGACCGGTGGTGGTCGACGCTGGAGCAACTGGCCGGTCGCCCCGGCGGCCCCTGGCTTTGTCGTGATGCACCTGCTGATTCATCAGTATCTGCAGAAGCCTGTCGATACGATCGAACAGCGTGAACTCACGGAACCTCTTCGATTGCAGTGGCCAGCGCGAAAGTTCACGGAAACGATGGAAGTGTACCTGCCCGAAGCTGGCCCCGGCGAAGAACCCGTTGCGGAAACGTTCGTGCGTCTGGAAGCGTCCGCCGTCAACACAGAAAACAACGAGACTGGCGCAGATAGCTATGCCAATCCGCCGGGCGTCTATCGAATTCGACGCTTCAGTTCTGAAGGCGTGGCGAGTGATCTGGCTGTGGCTCTGAATGTGCCCACCACCGAAAGTGCTCTGACGATCGCCGATGCCGCTTTGATCACGTCCGGCGGCGACCTGGGCCAAGTGCGAGTCATCGAAGGTGATTCCGCGGAGGCTCTGGGTGGGTCTAACGCCGGCCGGGAGCTGCGATGGGTGCTGCTGGGACTTCTGATGGTGACTCTGATCGCCGAACAGCTGATCTCACTGAGGCTCAGTTATCATCCGGAGGTGGCGCGATGATCTCCGGACAGGACGCAACTTCCACACCATCCGTTCCGCCAGCCGCCGCCCCTGCATCGCCGGCAGCAACAGAAACAAAAACAGCGGAAGCAAAGACAGCGGAAACCCCATCCGCAACTCGTCCAGTCGCGGAAGTTGAAACACAGACATTTCAAACGACAGAGCTGGATCTGCCGGAATCGACGTCGGGCATCCTGCTGTTCTTCGGGCTGCTGGCGATTCTATTCGGCCTCACGGTCCGAACATCCCTGCGAGATTCACGATTTCTGAAACGAGGCGCAAGGATCACGCTGTTGATTCCTCGCCTGCTGGTGATCGTGGCGGTCGTGGTGATCCTGTTGAACCCGCAGCGTCGCACGCAGTTGAGTCGTGTCGAAAAATCTCGCGTCGGCATCGTTGTGGATACGTCCAGCTCAATGCAATGGCCAGCGGTGGATGCCCCAACGTCGCCAGCCGCGACCAATGCACCAGCTCCTGAAAGTCGAGCGGCCGCGGTGGTGCGAAACCTGGTGGAATCCGGAGTCCTCTCGGATCTCAGCAAGACCCATGCGGTTTCCGTCTATACGTTTGACAGTTCGTTAGCGGGTCCATGGGCCATTGTGTCCGATGGCAAAGTCAGATTCTCCGATCCGACGGACAAAACGGTGTCCCGATCGTCTTCGGACAACAAAGCCGTTGTGTCTCTCGACGAACAAAAATCGGCCGATGATCAGCCGATGATGGATCCTTCTGTGCTGAAGAAATGGCAGGAGCTTCTGCAGCCGAAGGGTACTGAAACGCGACTTGGCGAATCGCTCTACCAGCTGGTCGGCCAGCTCTCCGGCAACACGCTGTCCGGCGTTGTGGTCCTTTCCGACGGTCGTAACAACGCGGGCCTTGAAACTGAAGCGGCCCGACTCCGTGCGGAGCGTTCGGGAACGAAGCTGATTTCCGTCGGCGTCGGCAGCCTGAAGCCTCAGATGAACGTCTGGATTTCCGGCATGCAGTCTCCCACGGACGTGCATCAGGGCGACCCGTTCGACATCAGTGTGTCGGTGCATGGATCTTCCGCCGTCGATAAGCCTCTTCTGCTGCGACTGTTTCAGCAGACGGCCGGAAGCGATGGCAAGGATCGCCGCGAAGTGGCTCAGCAGGCCATCCGCATCACGGACGAAGCGATCCCGGTGACCACGCGGTTCACGCAGTCATTGAATGTTCCCGGCAAGTACGATTTCATCGCGCGAGTCGAATCGGCCGAAGGGCTGACCGAGATGACGCTGGATGACAATGAACGTCGTCGAACGGTCGAAGTCACAGATCGCAAGATGCGACTGTTGATCATCTCCAGCGGCCCGATGCGAGATTACCAGTTCGTCCGCAATACGATGTACCGACACAGCGGAGTCGAATCAGACGTGTGGTTGCAGACGGTGACTCTGGAAAACGTCGGCATGGTCTCTCAGGAATCTCGCAAGCTGCTGACGGAGTTCCCGAAGACCGAAGCCGAACTCTTTGAATACGACGTCATTGTGGCCTTCGACCCGGACTGGTCACGTCTCTCGGCGGAACAGCAGACGTTTCTGAATCGCTGGGTGTCTGAACATTCCGGAGGCCTGGTCATTGTCGCCGGCGAAATTTACACGCCCAAACTGGCTCAGGATCCTGATGCCCTGCGCGACATCAGCGTGCTGTATCCCGTGCTGCTGAATCGCATGGTTCCGGAAATGGCGATCACTCAGCGATCCGACGAACCACATCCACTGGTGCTGACCCCGGAAGGTGCGGCGACGGAATTTTTGAAGATCGCCGACGAAAGCGGAAACCCGACCACGGAGCTTTGGAAGAAGTTCAAGGGCATCTACCGGTCTTATCCCATCCGAGGCCTTCGCGATGGAGCGGCAGTCCTGCTGCAGTACGACAATCCGCGGGCTCGCACGGAGCTGGGTGTGCCGCCATTTCTTGTGTCGCAGTTTTACGGTACCGGGCGAACCATCTTTCTGGGATCAGCGGAAACATGGCGACTGCGCGAACTGTCCTCCCAGGGCCATCAGCGATTCTGGACGAGCCTGATTCGTGAAGTGGGACAGGGCCGACGAAACCGAGGAACAGCACGAGGACTGCTGACACTGGATCATTCCGAAGTCGCCCCCGGCCAGCCCGTCACCATTCGTGCTCAGCTGTATGATGCTCAACTGAAGCCGCTCTCTTCGGACAGCGTGTTGCTGACGATCACCGATCCGGACGGACAAACATTGACAGTGCCCGATCGACTGAATGCTGACGGCCGAGGACTCGGGCAGTTCATTACGAACTTTCGACCGTCGCGACCCGGTTTGTATCGAATTTCCGTCCCGGTACCGGAATCCGCCGACGTTCTCAACACGGTCCTGGACGTCGTTCTGCCCAACCTGGAATCTCAGAACCCGACTCAGGACGTCGAAGAACTGACTCGACTGACCCGCGACACACAGGGACGTTACCTGAGCCTTTCTGAGATCTCGACATTGCCATCCCTGCTGCCCGACCAGAGCCAGCCGATTGTCGTGGACGAGCAACTGCGGACACTGTGGGACCGAGCCTGGCTCATGTACGCCGCCGCCACCCTCCTCGGCTTCGAATGGATCATGCGCCGCCTCTGGCGACTCTCATAGCATCCACCGCCCCTTCCAAAAAAATAGCGGAATGGCGCCAGCCATCCGGTAAACGCATCCGGTAAACACATCCGGCAAATCCATCTGGAAATCCAGCCACCCCAACCGCATTCCTCAAACGTCCTTCCGCCACCCGCACCAAAC
>CAZIGZ010000251.1:0-5260 GCA_964538835.1 uncultured Chitinophaga sp.
CGCGGCATCGGAATCTGTCTTATCGGCAACTTTGAGAACCATCGACCGACGGACACACAGATTCAGGCTCTGAAACGGCTGCTTACAGAACTTTCACAACGTCACCAAATCCCGGAAGCTCGGCTCCTGGGACATTCGGATGTGAAAGCGACGGCCTGCCCCGGCAGGCACTTTGATTTCAGTGAACTGCGTCGAGTCATGGTAAAAACCGGGACTCGTTGAACAGTTTCCCTCTGTTCCGCGGGCTTTTGCGATATGCGAAAGCCAGACGACGTTCTTTCCCGATCGACTTCAGCCGAGCTTCTGTGCATGGCGTCGATCTTTGTCACAACTCTGGTCATGGAAGCAAATTGAAATGTTCAATCGAGTTCGAAGCATGTCGTTTTCGTCCGGCGAGATGGATTCGCTGGTTCCGAAGATTGCCGTCGAGATGCTTCCCGTGGAACTTCGTGAGCTGTACGAAAACTGGTGTCAGTCTGACGCTTCCCTCAAGCACTATTCGGGAAGTGTGGCCGAGTCTGACTGGCCGGTTTCGATTTATGTGCCCGAGCGATACGAAGAGAGCTATGCGTATCCATTGATCCTCTGGTTTCACAGCGATTCGAATGACGAGGATCAGCTTGAGCAGGTCATGAACGCCGTCAGTTCACAGAACTATATGGGACTGGCGCTGCGTGGTAATCATGAAGACATGGTGAGCGGTGGCTTCCGCTGGAATCCATCCTCGGTGCAGTTCGGGTCGGTGCCGCTGACGGACCTGTTGCATCTGACAACCTGTCGACTTCGACGAGCCTTCCATATTCACAGCGAGCGAATTTTTCTGGCAGGTGCCGGACATGGTGCGGACATCGCCATGCAGGTTCTGGTTCAGAAGCCGGACTGGTTTGCGGGTGCAGTGCTGCTGGACCCATTCTGTGATTCGGGCTGCCTGAAGTCCGATCGCCTGACCGGACTTCGCAACAAGCCCGTTTTGATGTCGGTTGCTCGCAGTTGTCAGCACGACACGCTGGCCCGGTGTGTGGAATCTGTTCGTACGCTTCGCTCCGCCGGTGCCGCTGTCGATGTGGAACTGACAGCTCTGCCAGTGGACCCAGTCAGCAACGAAGCCCGGATGATCGACCACTGGATCATGGGCTGCATCAATCGCGAAGCCCTTGTTTGAGTTTCAGCGTGGGCTAGAAGTCGAACCAGATTCCGCCACCGATCAGACTTTCGTACTGGTCGAATCGCTGATAATTCAGAGATGGGCCTGAGTACAGATTCAGCCCCAGGCGAAGGCGATGCAGCGTCTCTTCATCCTGCCAGCCCCAGCCTGCATTGAAGTTCACGCCAAGCCGCGAACCAAACTCTTCGCGGTAATGGCTGTTCACAGCGGCGAACGGGGCTCCCTTTAGCCCTGGCCCCATTGCCGGCGTGTATTCACCACCGAACTGAAGTTCCCAGGGCAGTGCGCCCCCCTGGGCACCAATGGCATAGGCGATTTCGCCGTACAGGCGATAGGCATCCGCAAAGTCGCGGCTTGTTCCGACGATCAGTGAGTCACGAACATAGTTGAGACGATTGAAGGCGGGATTGGCGAGAAGAAACTCATCGCCTGCGTGAGAACTGATGTGGTAGTAGCCCGCCTTGTAGGCTTCATTTCCGAACCTCCATGTTCCCAACAGCCCGGCTCGATAATCTGAGGACTCCAGCATGGCGCTGGGTTCATCGGGAAGGACTCGAGCAAAGACCGCCCCTTCAAGGTCAAGCTGGAAGGCTTCCTGCGGCTTTGGTCCGAGTTGTCCATAGCGAAACAGACCGACTCGACCACCCAGCACGGCTTCCCAAAGGCGACGGTCGCTCTTCATGTCATAGAGCTGAAGGAACTGCATGCGAGGCTCTTTTTCTCCTGCGAGGTAGGAGTGATAGAGCAGCGAACCGGGAAGCATCTTGTATTCATAACAGGGCTCGGCGGCCTCGCGGAACACCTGTCCGGGAGTAATGATGTCGCGACGCAGTTCCGGTTTTTCTTCATACGCAGGAAGTTCGAGGCCTGAATCCGGCAGAGGACTCATTTCGGGAACTGGCGGCACAGGCTCTGCCGGATCGCCCAGTGGCTGATCGTCCTGCTCATCAGAAACCATGCTGAAACGACCTGGCTTCTGATTTTTGGAAGCAGATGGCAGGTTCTGAAAAGCCTCCAGCGGAAACTCTTCCGGCGGCTCTACATTCTGGCGGCGGACAGTGTCAGATTCCGCGGCTGCAGAAACCGGCTGGCCCTCGTTCCTGCGGCGAAGATCATCGAGCCATGTTCCTCGCCGTGCTGGTTCTGGCGACGCACCGTGGAGGTCCCATTGCTCAAGCAACGACTGAGCCTTGACCTCGCAGGCAGAACACACCGCGGTAAGAACGACAATGCACACGAACCGCCTGATGCCTGCTCGGCCGAGTCTTTTCAGTATTCCGTCATGGAAGCGTCGCAGCAACACTGCTGAATCCTGCCAACCGAAGTGTGGGACGGACAAAGAGTCACGACAGAAACGGCCTGTGCAGAAAACCGCTTCTGCGGCTTTAGGTCGGCTGACGGTTGCAGCGATTTTGAGCTAGGGATCGAGCGGAATCGTTATTACGTTCGGACACGGTACGGTCAGGTAAACATTGACGATTCTTCGGACGCACAGAGTTCCGGATCGGTTACCTGACCTGAACGATCACTCAGATTCCGGTTCGGCACGCATCCACGAATCAACGCATCCGAACAGCGCGAACTTGAGACGAATGTTCCGGAATTTGAGCGATCAGAACAGCAAAGGGGGCCTTTGCCGGTACATCTTGTGACCGCTCGTGGATTGGCGAGCCCAATGCGATCAGCTCCGTTCGCAGTGCTCGGCTCAGCTACTGGCGCCTCGATAGTGGTTCAGCGACCACTGGAAAATTCGGCGAGACAGAAAGAAGCCGGCGGCCGTCATCATCACGGCAACCTGAATGAAGCGAGGATCCGTGCCTGCGCCGACGATGGTCTCAGCGGGAATGGTGACCACAAGCAAGATCGGGACGACCCAGGAAAACACGAACTGCAGAGCCTCCCCGGCCTCGAAGTGATTCGCATCGGTGCCGTTGTAGATGCTGCGCGGATACTGAGCGAAAATTGTGATGTAGAACCAGAAATCGTACAGACCCTGATTCCGGCCAAACCAAATGCTGGTACAGGCAGTGATGATCATCATCGAGTAGAAGAACGTGACGGCAACGAAGATAAAGAACAGATAACCGGCGATTTGCTGGAGCGAAATTGCTTTCCCGATTGCCACCAGAGACTGGATCAGAAGCGCAACCGACAGCCCGAGTTGAATCATCATCGCCGGATTGACTCGCCGCAGTGACACCAGGAACTGGGTGTCAACTGGCTTGGTCAGGGCAAAATCGAGCTTTCCGGTGCGAATATCCTCACAAAAGGCAGCACAATTCGGCATGAAGAAGGCTTCAACGATGGAGTTGATCAGCATGCCGGTTGCCATGAACGCAAAATACGATTCGCGAGACCATTCCTGTATGTGGTCCACTTCCCGATAGATCAGACCGAACAGTGAAATGCGGGCAAAGAACCAGAACAGACGAGTCACCACCTGAATGATAAAGTTGGCCGGGAACATCATTTCCCGAATCAAGGCATTGCGAGCGAACAGCAGAAAAAGTCGAAGGGACAGCATTCAGGAGCTCGATCGCGAAGTGACGTGCGTTCAAAGATCGATGCATCGTAGCCCCGGAGACAATCGCAGCAAGTCACCATGCCATTCACCCGTCTGGAGCGTGTCACAGAGCCTCTCCTGGGATTGCGGCCATCGTTTGCACCGAGTGGCAGTATTGAAATGCTTGTGTTGATGCCGTGGATTCAGAAGACAGGAAGGCAGCAGGCATCTGCAATGTGTGCATTCCGGGCGAAACTGTGCACAGGTACTGCGACTGTATCGAACGATTAGGAAGGGTTTGCTTGTTCCCGCGGCCTGGGAAGTGAAGATCAGAGCTTCCTGCCTCTGAGAAAAGAAAACGCCCTGGTTTCAGCCGCCTTGTCAGTCCGAAACACGAGAGACAGAATCCGATAGCGTCTCTGCGCCGCGCGGAATTCTCAACTTGCGGCGTATCAATGGTTTGTGCCAACCGTCAGAGGGTTCTCCTCTGATCAATCCCTTCTTACCTGGCTGGCAGGGTTGAATGACTGATCCAAAACCCTCTACCAACGACATTCTTTCCAAAATCCGTGCGAAGGCAGCGGCTCCGGCTGCGTCAACGCCTGCTCCAGCAGAAACACCTGCAGAGCCAGCGCCGGCGAGTGATGCCCCGGTAGCAGCCCCGGCTGCCGCTGCTGCACCTAAGTCGACCGCGGATATCCTTGCAGCGGCTCGTGCCAAGGCGGCGGCTAAGCCAGCGGCTGCGGCAGCAACTCCTGCTGCTGCTCCGTCTGCAGGCGGCGCAAAGGGAACGTCGGACATTATGGCGTCCATTCGTGCGAAAGCTGGTGCGCCTGCTGCAGCGGCTCCGGCCGCCGCGGCCTCTGCGACTCCCGCTGCCGCCACGAAACCTGCTGTAGCGAAGCCAACAGGGATGTCGCCAGCTGAGATGATCAAGGCGGCTCGCTCGGCAGCAACAGGTGCCCCCGAGCCACCAAAGGTTGCACTGCCGACGAAGCCACTTCCGGGTAAAGCACCCGCCGCGAAGGCCGCTGAGGCTGATGTTCCTCGTCGCGGCGTCGTCGGGACCATTGTGGCAACCTTGTTGTCTCCGATTGTGATTGCGTGGGGATCATTCACCGCCGCCCTTGGAGCATCCGGGCTTGGACTGGCCCGCTTCATGATGCCCAACGTGCTGGTTGAGCCTCCTACAAAATTCAAAATCGGACCACCATCGGATTACGCTCCAGGAACCGTCTCGACCAAGTGGCAGGCTCAGTTCAACATCTGGGTCGTTAACAACGAAGTCGATGGCGTTCGCTGCATCTATGCACTGAGCACCGTGTGCACTCACCTTGGCTGTACTCCAAGCTGGCTCGAAGGTGAGCAGAAGTTTAAGTGTCCTTGCCACGGTTCAGGTTTCTATAAGTCTGGTATCAACTTCGAAGGTCCTGCACCACGTCCGCTTGAGCGGGTTGGTTTGCGACTGGCGGAGGACGGGATGCTGGAAGTGGACAAGAGTGTGAAGTTCCAGCGAGAACTTGGGCAGTGGACTAACGCAGCATCTTTTGTGGGCGTTGGCTGAAATACGGCGTGGCTTTTCCTGCCTGGCG
>CAZIGZ010000252.1:0-5199 GCA_964538835.1 uncultured Chitinophaga sp.
GGTGACATCCCTGCTGCTGAACTCCTGCACGGAAAAGGTGCGGAAGTGAAGGACAAAGAAGTCTGTGCTGCTGTCGATGTCTACAAGGATGACATCGTTATCAACAAGGACAATAAGGGACTGGCGAACGTCTTCATCTATCTTCCGAAGGCTCCCAAGAGTGTCCATCCGGATCTGAAGAAGGTGGATCCGAAAGCCAAGATGCTGTTCGACCAGAAGGGATGCATGTTTACTCCGCATGCCATGGTTGCTCGTGCTGGTCAGACGATTGAAGTTCTTTCCGACGACTCAGTGGCGCACAACACACACACGTATCCACTGAAGAATCAGGCGATCAACGTCCTGATTACTCCAATGGCTCGCGAAGGTAAGGGGTACGTTGTCGACAATTACAACAGCTCCGAGAGCCTTCCATTTGCTGTGAAATGTGACTTCCATCCATGGATGGCGGCCTACTGGCTGGTTGTTGATCATCCATATGCGGCCGTAACAGACAAAGACGGCAAGTTCACCATTCCAAATCTGCCAGCGGGTGACCACGAATTCCGAGTATGGCATGAGAAGGTCGGTTACATCAACCGCAAGTACACCGTGAGGATCAAGGCAGGCGACAACGCTGAGAAGCCGATCGAAGTGGACGGTGCTGGTTTGAAGGCTGGCAAGCTGAAGTAACCAGCCCCCACAAGTTTTGAATGCGATTTCCGAAGCCCGGTTCGACTGCGAGCCGGGTTTCTTTTTTGCCGTTTGTCGAGCGTTGGAACTTCGATAGAGTTCATTCATGGAACTGTGGCAAGCCTGTCTGGTTGTGTGTCCCGCAGCGGCTCTTGGAGGCGCGATCAATTCTATTGCAGGTGGCGGAACTCTGGTGACGTTTCCTGCACTCGTCTGGGTTCTGGAATCACTGACCGGACTTCCCGGAGCGGCGATCATCGCAAACGCGACGAACACAGTCGCACTCGCGCCGGGTTCTTTCTCAGGTTCCTGGGCCTATCGTCGCGAACTGAAGGAGCTGTGGCCGTGGGCCAGGCTGCTGGCCATTCCCAGTCTGATTGGCGGGATGGCCGGATCGCTGCTGGTGGTTTACGCACCCGAGTCTTCGTTTAAGGCGGCGGTGCCCTGGCTGATTGCTCTGGCGACTGTGCTGTTCGTTCTGCAGCCGAAACTGACACCGAAGAAGCCTGCCGGAACTGAGCAGCTCCACTGCACGAACTATCGAACGCTCGTGTTCCTCCTGCAGTTGTTGATCGGGATTTACGGCGGCTATTTTGGAGCCGGCATCGGCATCCTGATGCTCAGTTCGCTCAGTCTTTTGAACATGGGCAACATCCATCAGGTGAATGGGCTGAAGACCGTGCTGGCCGGCCTGATCAATGCGGTCTCTATGGTTGTGTTCATCGCGAAAGGCAAAGTCTTCTGGCCGCTCGCCATTCCCATGGTGGCATCAGCCATGTTCGGCGGCTGGCTGGGAGCCGCCTGGGCTCGAAAGCTGGACAAGCAACTGGTCCGTCGCATGGTGATCGCCATTGGCCTGTTGCTCACAACGTGGTACTTCGGCCGGCTGTTGTTGGCATCGTAGAGCAGTTGTCCTCAACTGCTCCCCTCCCACAAGTTTGAGCCGCGGAGCCGCGGAGCAGCGTCAGCAGATATCCTTGGGTGTCAACAGAGGGTTCAGTGAAGCTCCGAAACACGTAGGGCCATGAAACGGCGAGCGGCTGGGCTTTAGCCCTCCGTGCTCATCATCGTTCCGCGATGGATGCCGGCGAATCATCCATCAGCTGCACTCACCGCGATGATCTGCGTTCATCCACGGTTACGAATCCAGTGCTGGTTTTCTGGATTCATGGGAACGACGAGAATTCTGGAATCAGTGAACGAGGTTGTGTCGGCGCTCCGGGCCTTTGGGGTTCCGAGCCACGGAACCGGGGCCTGACGAACCCGGCAGGTGTTGTGCCAGCCCTCCTATCCCGCGGCTCGAAGATCGCAATGCTGGGTTTCCGCATGCTCGGGCATGATGGCGCGCGGAGGGAGATGCGGTGCGGCAAGTTTTCAAACCTTCGTTCCACCGGCCTGAAGCCGGAGTGGGGACGTGGGCGTTTGGGACCCGGTTTGTTAGTTTCCAAACCCTCGCTCAACCGGCGTGAAGCCGGATTGGCGCCGAATTGGGTTATGGTGAGGCGATTGCTCAAGCGGCGTGAAGCCGATGTGGAAAATGCGCGGTGCGCGGAGGACTGACCTCCAGCCGCTCGCCTTTGTGCTGTGTTGTTCTATCCGCGATGATCCGCGTCATCCGCGGTTCAAAAATCGCAGTGCTGGGTCCCCGCCTGCGCGGGGATGACGAGGCTTGGGGATGACGACATCTTCGTCTACAGAGCACCGTCGCCAGTGATGACGGTGCGAACCGTTCGGAACAGAATCTTGATGTCGTTCCACAGGCAGCAGTTCTGAAGGTACAGAAGGTCGTAGGAGACCTTGCGGCGGAAGCCTTCCAGTTCGTTGTCGTAACCGTTCACAACCTGAGCGATTCCGGTCATGCCGGGCTTGAGGCCCAGTCGGTCGATGAAGTTCGGAATATGTTCCTGCAGCTTCATCATGAATTCCGGACGTTCCGGGCGAGGACCGATGAGGGACATATCGCCCTTCAGAATGTTCCAAAGCTGTGGCAGTTCATCGATGCGTGTTCGTCGCAGGAACTTACCAATCGGCGTGATGCGAGCATCGCCCTGCTTCGCAAACTGAGCACCATTCTTTTCGGCATCAGTTCGCATGGTTCGAAACTTGTAGATCGTAAACAGACGACCATAGTTCATAATCTCGCGGCGATCGCGACCGGACCGACGGCACTGAAATGCGGGATCGTCTGGCAGCAGACCTTCCTTGCGGCGATCCGGCTTCTTCTTGCTGCGAAGATTCAGGCCGACTCGCGTTTGTGAATAAATCAGCGGACCAGGCGACGTCGCCTTGATCAGAATCGCGGCTGTCAGCATCAGTGGAGCGGTCAGTACCATCAGAGTCAAAGCGGCGGCGATATCGAACAGTCGCTTGCAGATTCGAAATGACAGCGGAAGGCACCGAATATTCTCCCGGTCCATCCCGGACGACAGACGTGAGACCCAGTCGGTGCCCGGGAGATCAATCGTGTGAGCCGCGACGAGAGCAGAAAATGACTGCTCGGTGGTCTGGCGAGGACTGATATCAGACTTTGCGGGTTCGAGTGTAGCGTTGGTGGTCATCGGAAAATTTACAATCTGTGAATGAAATCGTCAGACTTCTTTGAGTCTGGCTCTTCTGATATCTGTCGACGACAGACAAACAGAATGAGCGTCGACCTGTCTTTCAAAGACTAGGTCAAACCAGATTGCAATTTCCGAAGTGACTTGCCGAAATCAGGTTTCTCCGGCATGTGAAGACGTAACTCACCGGTCTGCACAAACCTGTTGAAAACCGTCAACATCGCGCGTTGCATGAGGTCGTCCAGGTTGAACAGCCCGACGGCCTCCTAACCGTTAAGATCGGCAAAGGCGGCCTTTGCTGACTCCAGCGTGGCGGCGATGTCAGCGTCGGAATGGACGGCTGAAACAAACATCGCTTCGAACTGGCTGCACGGAAGATACACACCGCGATTCAGCATTCCGTGGAACCATCGTGCAAACCGTGCCGTGTCGGATGTCGTCGCCGACGCCAGATCATGGACCGGCGATGATGTCAGAAACGCGGTCAGCATGCTGCCGACTCGATTGATCTGAACGGGGACGCCAACCGCCGTTGCGGCAGTGCGAAATCCCTCTTCCAGTCGAGCCCCCAACGCATCCAGGCGAGGATACGGATTGAGTTCACGAATCAGGCCGAGCATCGCAATTCCGGCAGCCATCGCCACGGGATTTCCCGACAGCGTCCCGGCCTGGTACACCTTTCCAACAGGAGAAACGCTCTCCATGATGTCGGCCCGTCCGCCGTATGCACCGACCGGCATTCCTGCGCCGATGATTTTGCCGAGCGTCGTCATGTCAGGACGAATACCAAACAGTTCCTGAGCACCTCCAGCGGCGACTCGGAAGCCTGTCATCACTTCATCGAAAATCAGAACAGTGCCGTACTGATCGCACAGCCGACGAAGCTCTGACAGAAACTCGGACGACGGAATCACGCAGCCCATGTTGCCGACGACGGGTTCCAGAATGACAGCGGCGAGCTTGTCGCCATTCTTTTCGAACGCCGTTCGCAGACTGTCGCAGTCGTTATAGGGCAGCACGACAGTATCTGCTGTGCAGCCCGCGGGAACTCCCGGGCTGGAAGGACATCCCAGCGTCAGAGCACCGCTGCCGGCGGAAACGAGCAGGCTGTCGACATGGCCGTGATAACAACCTGCGAACTTCACAATCCCTGCACGATTCGTGAAGCCTCGCGCGACGCGGATGGCCGACATCGTCGCTTCGGTCCCGGAGTTCACCATGCGCACCATCTCGATCGATGGCACCATTTCGATCACGCACTGAGCCAGCTCGGCTTCCGCTTCAGTCGGCGCACCGAAACTGGTTCCAATCTCGAGGGCTCCCTGAATGGCCTGAAGAATGGCCGGATGTCGATGACCAAACAGATGCGGTCCCCAAGACCCGATGTAATCGATGAAGCGATTGCCATCGACATCATAGAGGTATGCACCATCGCCGCGTTTCATGAACGGCGGTGTTCCTCCGACCGCACCGAAAGCTCGCGCCGGGCTGTTGACTCCGCCAGGAATCAGTTTCGAGGCATGGCGGAAAAGTCGTTCACTGCGAGTTCTTGTGGACGTGTCTGGAATGGACGTCATGGGATTCTTTCGTGAACGATTGTGCTTTAGTTGGATTTGACTTCAAGTCCCGGGCGAGCCTCTTTGAGCTTTGTCACGGTCTCGTCAGATACTTCGCAGTTCGTCAGATCCAGCACCTTCAGAGCAGGAAGCTGGCTGAGCTGAGCAAAACCTGCGTCATCCAGCTGAGTCCCGCCGAGGTGCAGGCTTTCCAGCTTTTGCATCTTCAGGAGCGTCGGAACAGATTCATTAGTGATCTTTGTCGATTCAAGGATCAGCTCGGTCAGGTTCGTCAGCGTGCCCAGTTCGACAAAGCTGTCGTCACGTAGCTTTCGGATCTGGCGGAGTTCGAGATACGTGAGATTCGTGAGTTTGCCGAGCTTTGCAATTCCGTCACCCGTGACCAGTCGACA
>CAZIGZ010000253.1:0-5160 GCA_964538835.1 uncultured Chitinophaga sp.
CAGCAGGAATGATCGCGCTGATCCTCGCAGAAATCTCTCGGAGTGACCGTCTCCTGGAAGACTGGGCCGGAGTTACTACAATCCGGCATCGACGCCGTCTGATCGGCGTGCCTGCGATCAATTTCGCTTCAAAACGGCGGGACCTGGCATCCCGCTCAAACGACAGGAGTCAATGATGAAGAACTGGAAATGGGCTGCGAGTTTGCTCATGGGCCTGGCCACCGTGGCGGGTTCCGCGAATGCTCAGGAAAACACCGTGGTTCTGGGTGACGATGATTCTCTGACCGCCGGTATCCCCGGAACTGGTCCGCTGACGATGGACCAGGTCAAGGCATGGCTGGATTCCCCGGATAATCACGCCACGCTGAACGTTTCACTGCCCCTCGGCATGAACCTCGGGCAGTCCCAGATGAAGGGCCTCGAGAAGAACCCTCTGACCCGAGCCAAGATCGAACTCGGTCGACAGCTGTACTTCGATACACGACTGTCGGCCGATAACACGGTCAGCTGTGCGTCTTGCCATCATCCTCAGGAAGGCTTCTCCCGACATACTCCGACCGGAGTCGGCATCGCGGGTCAGAAGGGCGGACGCAACTCACCGGTCAGCTACAACCGAATTCTGAGTGATCTTCAGTTCTGGGATGGTCGTGCAGACTCGCTGGAAGCTCAGGCGATTGGCCCCATCCAGAACCCGATCGAAATGGGCAACACCCACGACGCGGCGGTAAAGACGCTCAAAGAAATCCCGGTCTACGCCGCTCAATTCGATAAGGTGTTCCCAGGCAAGGGTGTGACCATCGAAACCGTCGGCATGGCGATCGCCGCCTTCGAGCGGACTCTGGTCACGGGACCTTCCCAGTATGACTACCAGGAGTCGTATCAGAAGTACGCGTCTCTTGAGCCAGACGATCTGGCAGAACTCAAGGAAGACTCTCCGGAAACTTACGAGCAGTACGAACAGCTCAAGCTGATGGTGGAGACGAATCCCATGTCCGCCAGCGCCAAGCGCGGTATGGAGCTGTTCTTCAGCAAGCGAGTCGGCTGCAGTGCGTGCCACGTGGGTGCAAACCTGGCTGACGAGCAGTATCACAACCTGGGCATCGGCATGAGCGCGGAAAAGCCGGATCTCGGACGCTACGAAGTGACCAAGGTCGAAAAGGACAAAGGCGCGTTCAAGACTCCGACGATTCGAAACGTGGCTTTGTCTGCCCCCTACATGCACGACGGAAGCCTCGCAACACTTGAGGAAGTCGTTGAGCATTACAACAAGGGCGGTGACAAGAACAAGTGGCTGAGCGACAAGATCGTCCCGCTCAAGCTGACTCCGGAAGAGAAGGGTGACATTGTGGAATTCATGCGAGCCTGCACGGGCACGTTTCCACATGTGTCGTCCGCTCGACTGCCGGAATAGCTGTTAAAGCGACGGATTCGAGATCCAGCATGTCACAAATAAAAAGGCTCGATGTGGTTTCCCGCATCGAGCCTTTTCTTTTTCAGTTGCATCCGCAACATCAGTCATCGGCCGCTTCACCATCTTTGATCACGAAGCGTGCTTTCAATCGAGCCACCTCTGTTGCCAGACCCGCGGACTTGACCGACTGAAGAACTTCATTGAAGTCCTTGTAGGCTGCCGGTGCTTCATCCTTTGGATACTGACGACAGTTGCTCAGGATATCGTGCTCATCGAATGACTGATCAATGGCCTTCTGGTCCAGCTCACGAATCGCTCGCTTGCGGCCCAGGGCACGACCAGCTCCGTGGTTCACGCTGTAACAGCTGACGCTCGCACCTTCATCGGCCACCATCACACAGGAGCCCGCCTGAGGATTCCCAGGCAGCAAAATCGGATGCCCTGTGTCCTGATAGATGGTCCCCTTCAGAGCATGGTGACCTGCAGGAAACGCGCGAGTCGCTCCCTTTCGATGAACCCATGCGACTTTGTTGTCCACGATTTCCTTTCGAGCAATGTTGTGGCTGATGAAGTACACCAGCTGCCCCGTTGTGCCCGGCAGGATCTCCTGAAACGCTTCCAGAACCAGAGCGTTGATGAGCATATGGTTCACAGTCGCAAAGTTCGCCCCAAGAGCCATGTCGTCCAGATAGGCGTTCGCTTCGTCAGTTCCGAGCGGTGCATAAACCAGTTCTCGGTCGTTACCCGGAAGCGGGATATTCCACTTCGCGAACTTGGCCTGCAGTGCCTTGAACTGACCATCAGCCAGGTTATGCCCAATCCCGCGAGAACCGCAGTGCGACAGAAAGGCAACATGACCATCCTGCAGACCGAAGACATCCGCGGCCTTTCGAGCACGCTCGTTGTCATCCACCTGCACGACTTCACATTCCCCAAAGTGGTTACCGCCACCATACGAACCCAGCTGTTTCATCTTGCCCGGAAACTTGTGACGAAAGTACCCGACCTGCATATGCTGGTCGAGTCGCGCACCAAGAGCATCCCGACTGTCATCGTGACCCACATGGAACGCATCTTCACAGCGCTGTGCCCATTCCGGCGGAATCCCCAGCTGAGTACACACGGATTCCGATGCGCCCTCCAGCATGATCTGGCGTCCCAGAGTCTCATCGACTCGCCGTGACTTCGGAGCACTCTGCTGACCTCGCCCTGCCCCCGTTGGTGTTCGCTCACAAATCGCGTTGATCAGTGATCGACGTACTCGACGATCAACAATCGCTTCGGCCGGCACACTCAGCTGCAACAGGCTCATTGAACACTTGATGTCGACACCGACTGGGCCTGGATAGATGTGAGTTGGCGAAACCATCACACAACCGACCGGGGCTCCGTAACCGCAGTGAGCATCAGGGTTCAACACAAGATCAGTCACGCCGGGAGCCATGCGAGAATTCACAGCCTGCTTCAGGCATCCCTCATCAAAGGTCCCGCGGATCGCTTCTCTTCCAATGACAGTGATCGGCTTCGTGCTACCGTTAGTCGTTGGCAGAATCGCAGTGGCTTCACCAGTGGGAATAATCTCGTAGGGCATGACCCTGATCCTTTGCTTGTCTATGGCAGCTCGAATACCTGATGAACAATCTGAGCTGCAGTGGAACTGAATACGAAAAAAGAAAATCTCAGACGACAAGGTTTTGATGAAACGTCGTGCTCTACCGCTGAGCTACGGCTCTGATTCCGATCCCGGAGGATCAGCAGAGCCGGTGGGATTCGAACCCACGACCACGAGGGTGACAGCCTGTAGTTCCATCGGCATTCGCCTGAGATGTTTTAGAGACCCACAAACTGCCGACAAGAGTGATGGCGACAAGCTACAGAATGGTGTTGTAGTCGACATCGCATTCGGCAGTTGTGGATCAGGTTTCGCAGAACCAATGACTGCTGGTGACCCGCAGCCACTAAATCCTGATGGAGGCGATTTCATTGACCCAGTGATTCTCACCGAAACGCCCTGCAGCAATCTCGGCAATCAGCTGAAACACGTGATCACTGAACCCGCCAATATTGACAATCTCTGATGATTCCTTCGCCTGCGTCGTTCCGTACGGCTGGATGTCGATGCAGATCAGCCGAGCCTTCGGATTTCGCTTCCGAAAGATCGCCCACTGCTTCATCGTTTCCGTACTCGTGGAAGTCGTTCGGCCGGAATCCACCCACGACTCGTTGTCAGAGACGTAGACAATCAGGTCACCCTTCGCATTCCGCTCATTCAGGTATCTGAGTGGCAGACTGCAGTTGGTTCCTCCGGACGGAAGATTGACCAGCTTCTCTGCGTTCGTCATGACCGAATCCATCGGGTTGAGTTCACACAGAGTCACTTTGTCGCTGAACGGAACCACAACTGTCTCCGGATTGCGTCGCATCAAAGCCGCCGCTACGAGAGACGCCACGTCGATGCATCGAGCTGCCGTGGTGGATCCTTTGCGGACTCCTGTAACAGGAGACTGCATCGAACCCGAAATGTCCGGCAGCACAAAGATCTTCCCGGCGACACACGGAACATTCCGAATCGCCACTTCCATGGCTTCCTGAAGAGCCAGCCGAATCTCCCCCGGAACAGCTTCACTCAGACTGCGAGCTGCCGTCAGAAGCTGGTAAGGGAAGACACGTGATCGCTCAATCAGTTCACTCCTGCGAAGTCGGTTGGCAATCTCCCGAGTCAGGTCCGGATCTTCGAAAACGCCATGACGCAGAAACGTATTGATGTTCATACGAGTCGTCGTCCATGACGCGTTCCGGGCGATCTGCTTCCAGTGAGTCTTCGTCAGTGGTAGCGACGTCAGCATCTGGAAGGGAACCGCAGGAACCGCATGCCCTTCAGAGTTCTCGAGCGACTTGAAGTCCTCGTACTGTCGAACAATCTCCGGAAGCAGTTCTCGCGAACAGCTTCGCCCCAGCAGATAAGCGTACAACGCTTCGCGGCTGGCCGTCGCTGGCCGTGGATGAACCATACGGATGATGTCCGCCAGTGACGGCTGGTTTCCCACCGAACCACAGAACAACTGCTCGTCTGACTGCCGCTCGAGCCACTGAAGAATCAGTCGCTTTGGCAGCGTTCCCAGACTCTTTCGCCCAGTCACACCGGATCGCATGATCTGAACGAAGTTGCGAAGCACCTTTGCGGAATCGATCACCCGCTCAAAAATCTCGGCAAGCAGTCCAGGCGATCGGACAGACAACACTGCGCACAGCAGGGCCGGAATGTCCTTCATGTAGCCTCGCTCGCGTGCATACAGTGCCGTACGTGCAATGAACTCCGGCTCACACTCGCGAGTCAGCTGCAGTACCGTTGCCAGCTGCTCTTCCGCGTCCGCGTAGAACGTCCCGTTCAGACATCCTGTGGCCGCGTACTGAGCCAAAGCGTGAGGCGCCGTCATCGCGTACGCCACTCCACCAGCCTCATTTGTTGCCGTGGCCTGTGGCAACTGCGGCCCTGGGATTGTTCGAAACAAATTGACGTTGGCCATGATTCCATCTCCTCATCAGTGTTGATCCGGCCATTCCAGTACACACCTGACGTTCTTCTGTGACAAATTTCTTTTGCATTCGTCGTGCCGCGGAGCCTCCAAAACCGCAAGTATGCCGTAAGTTACTGTTAGGAAAGGACTTAGTGAACTTCTTGAAATCAGCAGCTAACTCCGGATGCTTTTGGAACATATCCCATTGGATCGCAATTTATCTTTACGTAT
>CAZIGZ010000254.1:0-5016 GCA_964538835.1 uncultured Chitinophaga sp.
CCAGCGCCATTCACGATCTTTGCGCTGAACTCTGTGTTCGCTGACAAAGACCTCGCCAGAGCTGATCGAATGCTGCCATCGCGCTCGCGCGGCCGAAACATCATCGGGATGAATCGCGTCGAACCAGCCTTCCCCGCTCATCTGCGCAAAGGTCTGACCAGTAAAGTCCATCCACTCCTGCTGAGGGTGAACATGGTCGCCACTGGCCGGGCATGACCAGGTGACGGCTTTTGTCGCATTGATCAGTGTGCGGTGTTTCAGTTCACTCGTAGCCAAAGCCAGTTCCGTTCGCTTTCGCTCCGTAATGTCCCGCTCGAATGAAAGAATCAGAGGTTCGCTTTCCGTTCGCAGGAGTGTTGCGACAACATCAAGCGGGAATTCCGATCCGCCCCGACGCCGATGCACGACTTCAAAGTGGAGCTTCTGTCCGGAAAGGAGCTGGTTCATGCAGTCATGAACCTGGTCCGCATCGGCAGAAATATCCAGATCACGAATGCTCATTCTGACGAGTTCATGAACTTCATAACCGTGCATCCTGGCCGCAGCTGGGTTTGCGGATCGTATTCTTCCCTGAAGATCGAGAATGAAAATGGCATCTCCACAGGTTTCGAAGAGGCTTCGGTATCGTGCCTCACTTTCACGGAGGGCCTGCTGGGCCGTTCGTTCTCTCGTCAGTTCAAACACGAGTGTAAAAAAACCAAGCACGCGGCCGTCTTCGCCCTGATGCGGCACGTAATTGATGTCGAATGTTCTTTTCGATTGTTCAGGAGTGATGATCTCCTGCTCATAATGAACATTCTCGCCGCGCAGGGCCCGCTGAATGGGCTCCCGCATCCGGACGTAGGCCTCCTGTCCGTACAACTCCCGTATCGTTCGCCCCACGATCTGCTCGCGAGTCTGACCAAACCAGTGTTCGTGGACCTTGTTGACCCAGCAATAGCACTCACTGGAATCCACGTAGGCCGTGAAAGCCGGAATAGAGTCCATCAGCAATCTCAACAGGCGCTCACTGTCACGAGTCGCCTGTTCGGCTTTTTTGCGGTCACTGATATCCCGCGCGATTCCAATGAGGCCAATCACGTTTCCGGCAGTATCACGATAAGGCGCGCGCGTGGTGAGATACGTTCTGGAAATTCCGGCAGCCGTCGCCGTATCTTCGTTGGAACTGGCGACCCCTGATTCCATGACGGAACGGTCGCGGTCCTGTATCTCGCGCACAGCCTTTTCATCGAAAAGAACGCTGTCAGTTTGCCCGAGGATGTCAGACACCGGAACGCCCGTAAACTGGCTGGCAGCATCATTCACCAGCAGATATTTCCCATCGAGGTCTTTGACAAAGATGGCATCAGTCGTGCACTTAACAACCGCTCGCAGCAATTCATCCGTTTTCTGCAACTCCGCTTCTGCGGCCTTGTGTCCGGTGATATCCATGGACATTGCCAGCGAATAGATCGCCCCATCCAGCTGGATCAGTTCTACCGACATCATCAGAGACAGAGGACGTCCGGACTGCGTCCGGAACTGATACTCCATGTTACGTGCAGACTGCTGACTCTGCAGGGCGTCCAGCATGCGCTGTCGCTCTATTGAGTCTTCCCAGATGCCGAGATCACCAGTCGTTTGACCGATGACGTCTTCAAGCTGATACTCAAACAGCCGCAGGAAAGCTGCGTTTGCTTCAACGATCCTGCCGTCAGGATAGGAGGCAACAATGATCGAAAACGGACTCGCGTGAAACAACTTCGAGAATCGTTCCTCGGAAGTTCGCAGCTCGTTCAATGTTCGTAACCGCTCCGCTTCCGCCTGACGTCGATCAGAAATGTCTCGGGCAATTGCGACCAGATACTCTTTGTGATCCACAGTCACGTGACGCACGTTGATTTCGACAGGAAACGTCGAGCCGTTCTTTCGACAGTGAACCCCTTCCAGAAGCATGCTTCCGGCAGCCGTGACTTTTCGAACATGATCCTGCCATGACGATTGATCCGGAAGATTTGCTTCAATATCGATGACGCCAAGCTTCAGAATTTCCTGACGCGTGTATCCAAGTTTTTCGCAGGCTCGCTCATTAACATCCAGAAACCGACTTGTCGCCGGGTCAATCACATGAATCGTGTCATTCGTCCAGTTCACAAGATCCCTGAACAGCTGCAGATCTCGCTCACTGTCTCGCAGCATCTGAACGGCCTGCTCTTGCGCTGTGATTTCCGTCAAAGTTTCAGGGATCTGCCTACACTGCAGCTCTTCGGCCGCCCGACATCGCTCAATCGCGGATGACACAAAATCCAAAGCAAGAATCAACACCTGTTCGTCGGCCTCAGAGAATCGACCGAGCTGACGATCCTCCAGATTCATCACGCCGATCACTTCGCCACCAGCATGCAGCGGCAGACACATTTGAGATCGAGTCCGTGGATCAAACTCGAAATAATCCGGATCAGACTTCACATCGGCAACGCGGAACGGCACACCAGCCCGGTTTGTCCTGCCGACAATGCCGCACGTGAGCGGGAATTCACTCAAAATCGGCTCGTGGTCAGAATGGAAAAACGAGTCATCGGTTTTCAATACCCCCCGATCTCGATCTAGAAGCATGAAGCCACATCGACTCACAGAAATCGCCTGCACGACCAGCTCGGTCGTCATGGAGAGCACTTCCCTGACACTGCTCGCCGCCCTGCAGCGAGCACTGATCTGACTCAAAAACGAAAGCTCACGCACCTGACACTCCGTGGAGAAGACCTCTCCCTGCTGACAATGAGGTCTCTCGTTGCAAATGGCTGCCTATGCGGCAAAAGTCGTGTGAAAAGCTGACTTTAACACGCTTTGGAAGTAACCTGCAAGCTGAGCTCCGCCGATCACAAGGTGCCTCACCTGCTCATGATTCCCCTGGAGGAGGGAATACCGACTGGCATAGGAACAGTCAGACTTCTGTAACTCAGCAATGCGCACCATCAAATCGCATTGATTGAATCCAGGTCCGCGAATGGTCAAACTTAAGCTCCGCCTGTTCTGCCACGGTGAACACTTCCCACAGGATCACTCCATGAGTCGTCTTTTGTTTATTCGTCTGTCTTTCTGGCTGTGCTGTCTCGCCTGTCTGTTTCCAACGATGCTCAGCGCCCGTCTTCTGGCGGATGATTTTCCAAAAGCGTTCAATACCGATCCGCCGGATTCCAATCCTCCTTCGCCCGACGAGATGGTGAAGCTGATTGAAGTTCCGCCTGGCTTCAATGTGACTCTGTTCGCAGGCGAGCCCGATGTGCAGCAGCCGATCTGCATGGACTTCGACGATCGAGGACGCCTGTGGGTTGCGGAAAATTACACGTACAGCGGCGGTCCCTATGAAACAAAGCTGCGGGATCGAGTCATCATTCTGGAAGACACGAACGGCGACGGCAAACACGATTCTCGAAAGGTGTTCTGGGACAAAGGCTTTATGCTGACGAGCCTCACGTGGGGCTTCGGAGGACTGTGGGTTCTTCATGATGGAACTCTGTCGTTCATTCCGGACAAGAACGGCGATGATGTTCCGGACAGCGAACCTGTTGTGATGCTGGATGGCTGGAGCAAGGACTGTGGTCATAACTTTGTGAGCGGTCTCATCTGGGGCCCCGATGGCTGGCTCTACGGACGCCACGGGATTGTCGATACGTCCTACCCTGGAGTTCCAGGGACGCCAAAGGAAGAACGTCCTTTCATGAACTGCGGCGTCTGGCGATATCATCCCACAAAGCAGATTGTCGAAGTCGTATGCCACGGCACAACCAATCCCTGGGGACTGGATTACAACGAAGACGGCCAGTTCTTCATGACGAACAATGTCCAGGGGCATCTCTGGCACGTCATTCCCGGTGCTCGCTACCAGCGTATGTATGGTCAGGACTTCAATCCTTACAGTTTCGAGCTGATGGATATGACGGCCGATCATTATCACTGGGATACAAAGATGAAGTGGACGGACAGCCGAGACGGCAAGGCCAATGATCTCGGCGGCGGTCACTCCCACGTCGGCGCGCTGATTTATCAGGGAGACAATTTCCCGAAGGAGTATTTCGGGAAGATCTTCATGTGCAATACTCATGGCCGCCGCATCAATGTGAATCGACTCGACCGCGAAGGCAGTGGCTACGTCGGCCGCCGCGAACCCGACTTCATGCTCGTGAAGAACCCATGGTTCCGCGGTGTCGATATCAAGATGGGGCCCGAAGGAGCGATGTACGTTGCCGACTGGTCCGACAACGGCGAATGTCATGACCACGACGGGATTCATCGAACCAGCGGACGAATCTACCGCATTGCATATGGAACACCGAAGCTGACAGAGGCGCAGCGTCAGGTTCTGACGGGCAGTAATCGACTGGCATTTCTGAACTCAGACTGGATCAACAAGCCGGACTGGTTCGGACGACATGCTCGACGCATTCGCCAGGAACTTGTTACTGATGGTGAAATCTCAGGGCGATCTCTGGCGTCCAACTCCAGCAGCGAGTCTGCTCTGCGATTACTATTCACGGAAGCGTTCGGTGGAAACAGCGACGGCAGGATTCATGACGCCCTGGAGTCTTCTGATCCGCTGGTCCGAGCCGCCGCGGTAGCACTGGCAACTTCAACGAATGAACGTCGAGGGACTCATCTTCAGGCCTTGATGAAGGTTGCCGCAAAGGAACAGCCCGCCAATGTGCTCCTCGCGTTTGTCTCAGCCATTCCAAAGTTCCAAAACAAAAGTGCCTGCGACTGCCTTGCTAAAGCCATTTTCAGCGAACCGAAGAATGCGGCCACGATTGCTGCGGAAAACCAGCTGACTCTGATGACATGGTACGCTGTCGAACCCATCGTGGCGCAGGAAGGTAAGCTGGAACTTCTGGGCTCTGTGCCGAAACTCCAGCAGTTCGCCGCTCGACGCATTATGATGGACATCGACAAGAATCCTGAAGCCGCGGCCAAACTGCTGTCGATCATCGGTTCTCAGGCGGAATCCAAACAGCTGGCTCAGGCGACCGCGATGCTGGACGG
>CAZIGZ010000255.1:0-4955 GCA_964538835.1 uncultured Chitinophaga sp.
GTCGTGCTCTGAAAGCCGAACCGAAGACTCGCACGATCCCTGTCATGATGCTGACAGCTCGCAGTGCCGAGACCGATGAAATCGTCGGCTTCAATATGGGAGCAGATGATTACGTCACCAAGCCGTTCCGCGTCCAGCCGCTCATTCATCGCATTCGAGCACTGCTGCGACGAGTCGAAACGGCAGAGACTGGAAAGACCATACTGAGTCTTCACGGTCTGGAGATTGATCGGACAAACCATGTGGCCAGGCTGCATGGAACTCCGATGGATCTGACGCCGACCGAGTTTCGAATGCTGTGGACTCTGATGTCGCAGCCCGGTCGACCGTTCTCCCGCAATGAGCTGATGGAAACCTCGCGAGGCGAAGACGCGAATTCCCTGGAACGTACGATCGACGTCCATGTGCGTTCACTGCGAAAGAAGATGGGTGATACGGCAGATCTGATCGAAACGGTGCGAGGTGTCGGCTATCGCTTTGTCCGAAAGTAGCGGACGGCTCAAGTCAAACGATGATCAAAAAAAGAAAGCCTGGCGATGATTGCCAGGCTTTTGTCTTGTCCGAACGATGACTGGGCAGGTCTTAGCCCCAGTACTTTTCGCCGTGCCAGTTGATCGGTGGATGAGTTTCGACTTCGCAGTCGCCTTTGACGCGAGTCTGACAGGCGAGTCGAACTTCTTTGCCAGGGTTGCTGATCATCTTCAGGCCAAGCAGCGGGTTCAACCACTTCCAGAGACGCTCAAGAATCCCCTTCTTTGAAACGTTCTCCTGCCCCTTGGCAATGATCACATTGCAGCTGCAGCAGGTGCCCATCCCCATGCAGTTCACAATGGTGTGCGGCCCCGAGTACAGCTGGACGCCGTTCTTGCGCGCCACGGTGCGAAGATCTTCACCTTCCGCAGCGTCGACTGTGAGCTTCTCGTTGACAAACTTGACCTTGGGCATAACGTCGGGCTTTCGACAACCGGGACTGAAGGGCGAAAAGACGCATACAAGATGGTAATTCTGCTCCCCGTCGATTTCCAGACGTTGAATGAACGTCCCGACACTGAGAAGCCAGTTTGGTCGGCAAAACCTATGAAAACACGCGAGATTTGCCGCACCAATGCAGAGCAGCGGTCCTCCGCTGCTGCGTACTCTGTTCCCTTCTTCGGCACAGCGCACCGCGACGATAGGCTATTCCCGATCATACAGCTCATCGCGCTTCGACGGGTCATTGAGGTTCCCGGAACTCAGGAAGCCGAGACGCTTTTCGGTCATCATCAAGGCTTGTTCCGGTGACAGAAAGTTGTCCCCGGGAACATCCACGTGAGTCGCCCAGGAGAAGCTTTCCACGTGGCCATCCAGGAAGGCAGCGTTGGCCGAATCCAGATGGCGGAAATGGGTCGTCGGAAAGTTGCGGCTCGGCGGATCCAGCAGCCAGTTCTCTTCAAAGCTGTATTCCGGCGGTGAGAAGTTGATCATGTTCACAGCGGCACTGTCGGCAAAGACAACAGTGCGGCTTGATTCCATGACATCTCGCATGCGGTAACACAGTGGCTGGCGACTGTTGAGCGGTGCCCATGTCGGAGGAGCCCACTCAATCCCGCCGCTTCGTGACAGGTAGTAGCCGTTGTAGCCAAAACCGGTGGCTGGCTTGCCGAAGCGAACTCGATCCATCTGGTTCGTCCCGAAGTTTGGGCATTGAAATGATTCATAGTTCGTCTCCATGAACGGACTCAGAGGTCCCGCCGCGAAGTTCAGCTGCTTTGTCGGATCAGGTTCGGCGTAGTTGACAGTTCCGAACCAGTACTGAGCTGTTCCCTCGCTTCCGGAGAACGTCCTCAGATAGTTCAGCCTCTGCTGATCTTCGACCACAAACGGAATGAACTGCTCGCGGTGAAGATCGCTGTAGTTGTGCATCGCCAGAACCAGTTGCCTCAGGCTGTTGCGGCATTGCGTTCTTCGTGCCGCTTCTCTGGCCTGCTGCACCGCCGGTAACAGCAGGCCGACAAGAATGGCGATGATGGAAATGACAACCAATAACTCAATCAGCGTGAATGCTCGTGATCGTGAGCGACGACGGTGCAACATCTCATAGTCCTCGATGAGTGTTCGTGGGGAATGAACACAGACATGAGATGCGGTGACGGAGCGGCAGCGTCAGAGCAACTGGCCAGCTCTCAAAACGCCAGCGCCGGATACAGGAGCACTCCGGATCAGAAGATGCGCCGTGCGAACGATGGTCGTCGTTGAGTCTGCCAGAATCTGCAGTGCCGACAGCGCCCTTCCGCGAGGCATGTCTGCAATCAGCTCAGGCAGGTCTTCTGGCTCTCGGATCATTCCGGTTTCGCTCCTTCCCATACGAGTACTCGCTGGCGTCGTGCGACGACAAACCTGAGCACATCGATACAGTGGCTGTTGCGAACCAGTCCCCGATCACAGCGGCGGGACCGCGACGGATTCCCGGTCAATCGACCGGCCACCGTCTTCCCTTTTCACTCACACCCGCGATCTGCAAACCTGCCGTGAGTCTGATGATTCGAAGCAAATCGAGTCACTCGAACTTCCCGGCGTTCTGAAGATGTCGCCCGTGAGCACCTGAACGGATGCGGAGACAAACAATCTCCGCGGGGAAACTGTAGCGGTCAGAACGAGAAGCCGGGTGGCTCCATTCGCGACATTCCCCATGTTGATGGAAAACAGGAATTCGCAGATTCGCAAACCCCTTCAAAGTCTGTTCATCTGTCTCAGTGCACGTTGAATCACCGTTGCGACGCCGTAAAATCGCCCGCTTTACTTTTGTGCCCATCTTGTTGAGTGATTGGTTACGCCATGGACGAAGCAATTCGCAAAGCCAAAGTGCTGATTGAAGCCCTCAGCTGGATTCAGCGATTCAAAGGCCGTTACGTTGTCGTCAAGCTGGGCGGCAGTACTCTGGATGATGTGGCTGCAGTCAACAGCCTGCTGGTGGATGTTGTCTTCATGGCGACCGTGGGCATGCGTCCTGTGATCGTGCATGGCGGAGGCAAGGCGATTTCGGCAGCCATGAACGCAGCGGGTATTGAGCCTCGATTTGTTGCTGGTCGTCGCTTTACCGATCGACAGACTCTGCAGATTGCTTCACGAGTCCTGGTGGAAGACATCTGTCAGTCGATCGTGGATCGCATCAACCGGAATGGCTCACGATCCACGGGTCTGCACTTCGGCACTGAAAATGTGATGACCGCCGACAAGCTGACTCTGCCAGGCGAAAACGGTGAGCGCATTGATCTCGGACATGTGGGCCAGGTCACGGACGTCGACGTCGATACGATCATCCGAGTCTGTTCGACCGGAACGATTCCAGTCATTCCAAGCATCGCGCTCAGTCCTGTGGGGCATCGGCTAAACGTCAATGCAGATACAGCAGCGGCGGCCGTCGCGCGAGCCTTATCCGCGGAGAAGCTGATCTTCCTGAGCGACATTCCCGGCATTCTGACGGACATCAAAAATCCTGCCTCACGGTTGTCTCATGTGACCGGAACGCAGGTCCGCGCGATGATTGCTGACGGCACAATTGCCGGCGGAATGGTGCCCAAGGTCGAAGCCGCTCTGGAATCGCTCGACGCCGGAGTTCGCAAGGTGCACATCGTTGATGCTTCCATGCCGCATTCCGTGCTCCTGGAGATTTACTCTGACACCGGTGTTGGAACGGAAATCGTTCCCTAGGCACCAAACTGACAAGTAGCGGAAGGGAGCGAGCCCTCCGGTGAGTCCCCTGTTGTTTGTCCACCGCGCGAAGTCACCCGGCGGCTTGCGCTGTTCTGCTATCAAATGCCCGATGCTTTGGGTTTGCGGGCCTGAACTTCCGCGAATTCTCTGTGTCTGAATAATTTCGTAAACGCCGTGCCGTTTTTGGTCGCTGGTGGCTAAAATGCATGGCCCGATTTCCACAGACCGTCCTTCCCACGGAGACCGTTCGATGACGCAGGTTGCTCTGTCAAAAAGCCAGGCCACGATTGATCTTTTTGACGAGTATGTCATTCCGAACTATCGTCGCTATCCAATCGCATTGGTTGGCGGCGAAGGCTCACATGTGTGGGATGCCGATGGTCGCCGTTATCTCGACCTGTTCCCAGGCTGGGGCTGCAACATCCTTGGGTATTCTCCACCGGCGCTCGTGCGAGCCATTCAGGAACAGGCAGCGAAGCTGATTCACGTTCCGAACACCTGGTACATTGAACCTCAGGGACGGTTTGCCGAATTTCTGTGTTCGCGAAGTTTTGGAAAAGCGTTCTTCTGCAACAGCGGTGCGGAAGCCAACGAAGCGGCCATCAAGCTGGCTCGGCTTCACGGGTCGGCTCAGGGACGCTATCGCATCATCACGTTCGAGCATGGTTTTCACGGCCGAACGTTTGGGGCGCTGACCGCGACGGCTCAGCCCAAGTACCACGAAGGTCTTGGCCCGATGCTGGCTGGATTTCGATACGCGAAGATGAACGATGTCGAAGGCGTGAAGCAGCTGATCGATTCCGAAACTGCGGCTATCATGATTGAACCGGTTCAGGGCGAAGGCGGCGTTCGCATTCCGGAGCCCGGCTTCCTGCAGTCCCTGCGAGATCTCTGCGACGAACACGGTCTGCTGCTGATCTTTGACGAAGTTCAGACAGGCATGGGACGAACGGGTACCTGGTTTGGCTATCAGCAATTTGGTGTGCAGCCGGACGTGATGACTCTGGCCAAGGGTCTTGCCGGCGGCGTTGCATGTGGTGCGATGATCTGTCGTGATGAGTTTGCAGCGGACCTTCGACCGGGAATGCACGCAAGCACGTTCGGTGGAAACTCACTGGCCATGGCCGCGGGGCTGGCGACCGGACTGACACTGGAACGTGAAGGGATTCTGGATCATGTCCAGCAGCTTTCCGAAAGCGTGCGAGTTCAGCTGGAGGCGCTGAAGCAGCGATTGCCGATCATCAAGGAAATTCGAATCTGCG
>CAZIGZ010000256.1:0-2124 GCA_964538835.1 uncultured Chitinophaga sp.
GAAAGCAAAAAACGTATAACTCCGTGCAAGGTTTGGAAAGTGGGCTCGTACCTGTTTCAGAAATGAGCTGCCGATGTGGGTGGCTTGAGGCATTGGTTTCTGAAACACCGGGAGAACCCCCATGCGTACTTTGCCACTGTTTTCCAGTCTTTTCACCGGTTCTCTGAATCGCCGATCGAGTCGACAGCAATCGGCAACCAGGCTGCAGCCGACTGCGGCGGAGTCTCTGGAAGTGCGGGCGCTGATGACGGCGTCATCGTTGCTCGCAGCCAATTCGACGGCTGACAACGACGCGATTGCTCGTATTGTCAACGGAACTGTGACGACTCAATATCCGTCCGTTGGTATGGTCGGTGACACGAGCGGCTTCTATGGCAGCGGGACTCTGATTGGCAGCCAGTATGTTCTGACAGCCGGACATTGTGCAGAAGGTGTTGCGAACACGGCCGGACGGTTTCAGATTGGCAACACAGTCTATTCCACGTCGCAGGTCTTTCTGCATCCGAACTACAACGTAAACGCATTAGGATCGGACAGCGCGAACGACATTGCGATCTTCAAACTGGATCGCCCGGTCACCGGAGTCACCCCGTCGCCCATTTATCGTTCCATCCCGGCGGTTGGTCAGCTACTGACACTGGTGGGCTTTGGTGGTGGCGGTACCGGGACCTCAGGACATGATGGTTCCTTCGGAACCAAACGAGTCGGCACGACTCCGATTGATCAGGTCAGTGCGAAGCTGATCAGCTGGAACTTCGACAACAACAGCGAAAGTAATACGGCTCCTGGTGATTCCGGCGGACCCGCATTTGTGAACGTTGGCGGGGTGCAGTATGTCGCCGGAGTCACGTCTGGCGGAGATCTTGATACCGCTGGTATCGGCGATCGTTCGTTCGATACTCGTGTCGATGCCTTTGCGGCATGGATTGATTCGATCGTTGGCAGTGTGACAAACCCTTCGGCTGTCGTCAGCATCAAGGCTGGCGATGCGAATGCCGCAGAAACAACAACGGGGCAGACAGCGAATCCGGGCTCATGGACGATTACTCGAACCGGTTCCACAGCATCAGCACTGACCGTCAATGTTTCGATGAGTGGAACAGCAACGAATGGAACGGACTACAACTCCATTCCGACGACGGTCGTCATTCCTGCCGGAGCGGCATCTGCGACGGTGACTCTGACCGTGAGGGATGATGCCATTGCGGAAGGGAATGAAACGGCCATCCTCGCGATTGCTTCGGGCAATGGATATTCCATCGACTCCGCAAGCAGTGCGGCCACCGTTACGATTGCGGATAACGATGCAGTCACATCGAACGACGTGTTTGCAAATCGTCGCCCAATCACAGGAGCATTGACAACCGTCACAGGATCAAACGTCGGTGCGACGAAGGAAACTGGCGAACCGAATGTGCTTGGCGTGAGCGGCGGCAAGAGTGTTTGGTGGACATGGACGGCGCCGGCCAGCGGGACGGTGACTCTTTCGACGGCAGGCAGTTCGTTCGACACAACTCTGGGAGTTTATCGAGGAACGGCGGTCAACGGACTGACATTGGTGAAGGCGAATGATGATGAAAACGTCAATAACGGAGTCTACACAAGCAAACTGACATTCAGTGCGGTGAAGGGCCAGACGTATCAAATCCTGGTGGATGGATATCAGGGCGAAAGCGGCTCGATCAAGCTGGCTCTGGACCAGCCCGCGGGGCGGAAACTGACGCCCTCGAAGTCATCGCCAGCAACGACAACACAGCCGGCCAATGCGGTCGTTCGCGGAAATGCCCTTTCGGATCGTCAGGTTTATCGAGCAGCGATCCGGCAGCAGCATCGAACGGCTCGATGGCAGGCGGCGATGAACAACACAGGCAGCTCAGCAGGTTCTGTTCGCCTTGCCGCACGCAGCTCAGTAACGCCGGAAGTGGATGCGGTGTTTGCGGGATGTCTGGGATCGCTGCTGGATAACTGAGGCGCAGCGTGGAGGCGCGCGGGCCGCTTGGCGCACGGAGGCGTGGGCCCCCCCCCCACCCGCTGGCGCGCGGTCGGCCCCCCCCCCCCCGGGGGTGGGGGGGGGGGGGGGGGGGGGTTGGTTTTTTTTTTTTGGGTTTTTGTGGGTGGGGGCAA
>CAZIGZ010000256.1:2134-4947 GCA_964538835.1 uncultured Chitinophaga sp.
GGCACGGAGGCGTGGGCCTCCCCCGAACGTGCTGGCGCTCGTTCGCCCCCTCCGAAACGGGGTTTGGGAGGGGATGTTTGGGGTTTTCGGTTTTCAGTTTTCGGCTTTCGGTGGTAAGTCACAAGTCATTGGTCATTGCTTCGGGGCACGGGTACTCTTCGCGGGACGGCGTTGAGTACTTCTGAATCCACGGGGATGATGACGAGTGTCTTTGGACGATCCTGCTGCCACACGACTGTCGCTGCTGTTGCGAGTCCGGGATTTGTCGGATGCGGCGGCGTGGCAGGATTTTGTCGAGTGTTATACGCCTGGCATTTTCCAGTGGTGTTGTCGGTTCGGGCTGCAGGAATCAGACGCCGCCGATGCGACTCAACTGGTTCTGATGAAGCTGGTCAGAGAACTTCAGCAGTTTGAATACAATCCGGAGCGAGGTCGGTTTCGCGGATGGCTGAAAACGGTGACTCGTCATGTGACACTGGATCTGGTGAAAAGCTGGAGGGAGCGAGCCAGCGGTGGAAGTTCGGAGTTTCGGTTTGATTCTGCCGATCAGCAGGATCCGGCAGAACTACTGCTGCAGGAAGTGGAACGAGCATGGCAGATGGAACTGCTTCGACGAGCCTCCCTGAGTATTCAATTGCGAGTCAAAGCGGCCACATGGCAGGCATGGCATCTGACGACGAACGAAGGAATTGCCGCTCCATTGGTTGCGGAACGGCTGCAGATGCCCGTCGCCGAAGTGTATGTCGCGCGGTCTCGCGTGTTGAAGATGCTCAAAGAAGAAGTACGTCGCCTGGAAGAGGAAGATGAGCATGAAGTGTCCTCCGCAAAGTGACCTTCGGCGATTCCTGGACGATGCGCTGGAGCCCGGTCAGGCAAAGCTGATTGCTCAGCATCTGGAAACGTGCGCGGTCTGTCAGACCAGTTGTGATCAGCTGACAACATCCAGCCTTGCGACTCCTGTGATTCCCGATGTCACCAAGAGCGCCGTCATGCGGGAGCTGATGCGAAGATTGGCTCAGACACCGCCGGAAAAACGCAGCGACGGAAGTCACACCGGGGCTTCTGGTGGAGCAGTGCTTCTGGATGGAACAAGTTTGCCGCTGACATCGCCTCCAAATGACGCCGCGCCACTGGGCTGGCTGGGATCGTACGCTGTTCAGGAACGAATCGCTTCCGGTGCTCAGGGATCGCTGTATCGAGCCACCGACATGGTGCTGAAGCGTCCGGTTGCGATTAAGGTGCTTCATCCTCAGTTAATGATCTCCGAATCGGCTCGCAATCGTTTTCTGCGAGAAGCGAGGCTTGGAGCGGCCCTGAAGAGTCCTCACGTTGTGCAGGTTCTGCACATCGAAGAGGACGCACGAAAGGCACCTTATCTTGTCCTGGAATATGTGGCCGGGCGATCGCTGAAGGATCATCTGGATTCGACCAGGCAGATTGCCCCGAAGGAAGCCGTGCGCATTCTGCGAGAAGCCGCGATGGGGCTCGAGGCTGCTCATCGTTCAGGCATGATTCATCGCGACATCAAGCCGTCGAACATTCTGGTGGACGAACGTGGCCAGACTCGGCTGACGGATTTTGGACTGGCGATTGAAGACAGCTCGACGACACGCATGACGCAGGAAGGAACGCTGCTGGGAACGCCGGCCTATATGAGTCCCGAGCAGATTACTTCGCCAGGCGCAGTGGATGTTCGAACGGACCTTTATGCTCTGGGCGTTGTTCTTTACGAAATGCTCACCGGCGAAGTTCCGTTTCGAGGCACCGTGCGGAAGACGCTTCTGCAGATTACTCACGATGATCCTCGATCCCCGCGCGACTACAGTGAATCGATTCCGAAGGATGTCGACACGATCTGCCTGAAGCTGCTGCAGAAGAATCCCGGTAGCCGTTTTCAAAGCGCAGGAGAACTGATTGCCGAACTCGAACGCTGGGAAAGCGGGCGTCCGATTTTGTCTCGACCGGTCTCGCGTCTGGAGCGGTTCTGGCGCTGGTGTCGTCGCAACATGACAGTTTCGATTCTGTCAGCTGTCGTGCTGATTCTGCTGCTGATCATTCCGATCGTTTTGTCGTGGTCGTACGTGAATCTCAAGCGATCGAGCGACGATGTGGCACGCTATGCACAGTCGGCCGCACAACAGCGTAACGAAGCCCTGGAGACTCTGCAGCGACTGGTCTTTCAGCTTCAGAAGGATTTTGATGACGATGAAGTGGATCTCGACGAAATCCAGAAACAGTCGCTGCAAATCGCGCTGGATGGATTGCGAAGAGTCCAGCAAAGCAGTGCCGACCAGGAGCCACAGACTCTTGCTTCCGCCGAAGCACTGCGGCGCATGGGGGAAATCCTGAGCCGTCTGGACGAAGATGAGGAAGCCATGCGCTGCCTGACTCAGGCAGACGTTATTCTTCGAGCCTGGCTGAAGAAGCATCCGTCGGACATCACTGCACTGCGAGGGCTGGTTGAGAACCTGTGGATCCTCGATGAAACCGCGGACGTTGATGTTCCGGAATCGGCGAACGGGACGTGGTTACATGAAGCCACCGCAACAGCACGAACACTGTTCAAGGTGAGCCCGGGAGAAACGTCGACTCGCCTGCTGGCAGAATCTCTGCTGAACGAAGGTCAGACTCAGCTGGATCTGGGACATCCTCGCAAGGCCGCACCTCTGATTGAGGAATGTCTGAAGACCTGCGAACCGCTGCTGGAAGGGACATCCCAGGAATGTTCCGAGATACGATCCGTGTGGGCCAACGCGATTGATCTTCAGTACGTGCGACTGTCTGGACGAGGCCGCGATGATGACGCGCTGCGA
>CAZIGZ010000257.1:0-4902 GCA_964538835.1 uncultured Chitinophaga sp.
AAGATTCGCGGCTACGTCTGCGGATGAAGACTGCGTCAATCCACCCAATCTACCACCCCACTTTCGGAAGTAATTAGAAAGAAACTGATCTCCAAATCCCTCCCCGGAAGGGACTCGAACCTGAGACCGGTTGGTTAACAGGTGCTCTGAATTTCCTTTGATTTTGCCTGTTTTGATGAGTTCGGGCAAGCGGGTGGAAGGCGTTTTGCGGGCATATTTTGGCTCTCACCGGCTCCAAACGATGAGTTTCAGGTCACTTCAACCTCCATTCGTCAAGCGAAGAGCGGCTGAATAGAGCCAGTCCAGGTTGGATATCTGCGCTGTCATCCCCATTGCCGGTTCGCACGTTGATCTGGTCCGGATGCACGGATGGCAGGGGCAGTGATTAAAGATTCTGAGGTACCTCGTTCCCCACCGATTTCGCAGCCTGCAGATTACAGCTGGTGTTCAGTATTCTTCCGGCCTTGCAGCGGGGTAAGAAAATTCTGATTCCCTGTGATTATTCAAGTTTTCAACCCAGATCCACGGTAGCACGATGTCCCTGATTTTGCATCCGCTTTTTGCCCTTTTGGCATCCGTCTCTCGCCAGGAACTGGCCCGTCAGGTCGCCTACCTGAAGGAGGAAAACCGGATCCTGAGGGCGAGGCTGCCAGAGCGACTCGTGGCGACACCTCAGGAGAAACGCCGGCTGCTGAAGTTCGGTCGTAAGCTTGGGGTTCAGCTGCGGGACCTGATTTCGATTGTCAGTTACCAATCCTTTGTCCGCTGGATCCGGGAGAAAGAAGCGTCACATGCAGTGAAGAACGCGTCCGCTCGGAAACCCGGTCGCCCCCGCACGCCGGACGACATTCGGGAACTGGTGCTGAAACTGGCCCGGGAAAACGACTGGGGCTACACCCGGATTCTCGGGGAACTCAGAAAGCTGGGAATCAAGAGTGTTTCCCGGCAAACCGTGAAGATGATCCTGAAGGAACATGACATCGACCCCGGTCCGAAGCGTGGCAAAGGTTCATGGGACGAATTCCTGAAGATCCATATGGACACCCTCTGGCAATGCGATTTCCTGTCGAAGCCGATGTGGACCTCAAAAGGCCTGGTCGATGTGTACCTGCTCGTGTTTCTGCACCTGGGTTCACGCCGCGTCTGGATTTCACCGAGCACCGTGCAGCCCGATTCTGCGTGGGTGAGTTTGCAGGCCCGCAACTTTCTGATGGTGGCCGAAGACATGGGACTTACAGCCGAATACGTGATGCGGGACAACGACGCGAAGTTCAGTGGACAATTTGATGACGTGCTGAAATCCGGCGGAGCCATTGTGAAACGGAACACTCCGCTGTCGCCAAATCTGCGAGCCCATGTCGAACGATTCATCCAGACGCTCAAGTTTGAATGTCTGAACAAGTTTGTGATCGTGGCTGAAAAGCACCTGGATCACATCTGCCGAGTCTGGAGCCGGCATTACAACGAAGAGCGACCGCATTCAGCGCGGCAGCATTTGCCGCCGGATTTCACAACTGCCCCTGACGAAGTCACCAGCATTCGCACGAGCGACATCGTCTGCACGTCGAAGCTCGGCGGAGTGATCCACTCGTATTCCCGACGAGCCGCGTAGAGTCGCCACGTCCCAGTTTGCATTCTGAACTCGACTGCGTCCAACGTCCGCGCCGACTGTGATTTTCGACCGCTATTCGCCTCTGAAACCTCGCAGCGACTCGCTTTGACGCAGCTACAGACCATTGATCTGGAACTCGTCATCCCACGTCATCAATCACCCAAGACCCCCGATTTCCACCGCACTTTCGCAACTCAGAATTTTCTTACCGCGCGACCTGTGCCCCCTGCGGAAAGAGCTTGAGCCGATCTTCGAGCGTCTGGAGATCTCCGCGGAGTTATGGGTCGACTGCGTGCTCAACTTCCGCAAATGGTTCCGCTCCGCGATCGTTCGCTCGGGAACGCTGCCGAGCAGGGGTGTCAGTCGCGGCACGGGCGGAATCGCCCGGCAGGATTCGTCGCGACGTACTCGGGCGTAGACTCGACGTGCTCCACGTAACTGGCAGTTTCTGAAGTACTTGCGTATGATGAAGCATGGTGGATGGCCCCGTGTGTTTGTAATTTTCAATGCACAGACGCGCGGTGGTCTGAGTGCTCTGGATGGCCCCGGGGAGCTTCCCAGGCGACTAATCGTCTTCCTTCGAATTGTTCACTGGGTCGACAAATGGTCGTAGGTTTCGAATTAAGCTGCCAATAGAGTCTGCTAAAGGAAACAGATTCCATCCCTCTTCTTGTCCGATATCGCACGCCCATCCCCAAATCGTTCCCTTCGTCTTTCCGGAGGATAAAGAAAGGCAGACCAACGATCCGCCTTCGCCCGTAGCTATTGGAAGCATGGACGCTCCGACCTTCTGTCTCATCGAATTGTATACATGGCGAAGATCAAAACGAAGAAGATTCGGATTTGGATCGGCTCGGTAAAAGCCTAAGAAATAGCAAACGGAAAAATTCTCATCCAGACTCGGAACTGGCAGTTCAACAGGTACGGCAGGACCAATGCTGCCAAACTCAAGCAAAAATGAGCGATATTCGCCAGGAAGTTGACCAGTTGCTCGTTCGAGTTCTAGCAATAGTTGCTCGGTGGGCGGCAATTGCTGCTCACCGAAGATACGATTGTATCCCATTCGAAGTAATTGCTTATGTTGTTCGTCCATCATAGCCTTCCTTGATAATTCCTCAGGGACGCCGGGGCCATCCATCTGGACAGTTGGCGTAGTCTACCAGTGCTGGTACGCTTTTGCAAGTGCCACGTAGGTGTGGAGTTTGTTATTCCAGTACAGCAGCATGAGGGGACAACGGCGATGGCTCGGGCGAATCGGCGGGATGTGTTGGTGGATGGGGAGGTCCAGATTGCTCACTGCGTGAATCGGTGCGTGCGACGAGCGTTCTTGTGCGGGAGAGATGAGGTTTCAGGGCGGGATTTTGAACATCGGCGGCAGAGGATTCGGCAGCGGCTGGAGTTTTTGGCAGGCATTATGGGGATCGAGGTGCTCGGGTATGCGGTGATGAGCAACCACTTTCACACGATCCTGCGGAACCGACCGGACATTGTGGAGTCGTGGTCGGACGAGCAGGTGGCTCGCAAGTGGTGGATGCTCTGCCCGGCTCGCAAGAACAAAGACGGCAGTCCTGCGGAACCCACGGAGCAGGAACTCAAGGAACTGCGAGCCAACCCACCATCTTTTTGCCCATATCTGAGCTCTGATCGTCGTGGCGGATGTCCGACAGAAAATGTGCGACGGAAAATAATCGCAGGCAGTGGCTAACACGGGCATTCCGCCTTTCGATTTCTTCCCTTTCTTTCGGCACCAAAGTGGCCATCACTCTCCGAGTGATGCTCTGCGATTCCACGTGAAAGCTTCGGCCGGACGAAGATCGAATGATGGTTGTAAGCCGGTGAAGAATCGCACGTTCGTCACTCAGAGAGTGACGACTACTTTCCTGCGGCGAGAACACCACATCGTGGTCTCGATGTTTCGCGGCTAACAGCAACGGCTGGGAACCATCAAATCTCTAACTGGTCAGTTTACTGAGCGATTGCTGATCCGTCGGCGAAATCGCGGTGATTGAAGCGTACCGTGCGAAATCACTGGTATTAAAGGTCAGCATGGTTTCAATGCCGTGACACTTCATGGCCGCGACTAGCCTTGCATCATGAGCCGTCCGCCCTTTGACATCGTAGAGTGAAACGAGTTTAAGCCAGTTGCTGAACAGATCTGTGGTATCGGTGAGCAGCAAGAGATCCTGCAACAACAGTTCGATTGAAGCCTGCACGTCTGGCACGGATGTTCCGAGGCCGTTGTTTTCGACTGGTCGAGTCGCAACAACCCAGTATTCGAAGAATACCTGGGGAACTACACACATCTCATGCTTTGCCAGGGTCAACGAAGAAATTGCATTCACGATCTCAAGTCGCTGCGGATGATTAGGCTGGGAGGCGAAGAATGATGTTGGTATCGACCAGAATCCGTATTACTCGCGTCCAGAGTAGATCGATTCACGGCTGTCATCCACAAATCCCGTAACGCCATGCATCGCCGTAAAGCGATTGAGTCGATCCACGATAGACTCACCGGGAGAGTGCTTTGCAGCAACCGCGTCAGGCACCGTCTGCGACTTCAGAGTGACTGCGATCTGTCTCACCAGAAACGTCTCGATGTCTTCACCTCGCGCCGATGCTAAAGCACGAGCAGCCAATTCGAGATCGGAAGGAAGATTCAATATGATGTTCATAACACCAAACTCCTCACTCTGACAACCAGCGTAATGCCAGCGCCTGTGATCATTCTATCACGCGCATGTCCCGCCGTGAAGAAGATTGTTTGAACAGCTTACTCACGGCCGTGCTTCAGTGAATTCACGGATTCCGTACGTACATTGCGGTGATGCATCGCATGCTGGGATTCCGGGCCAGCGTCGGCATCTTTGCGGTAAGCGATGGACTGGCCCTGCCACTGCTGCGTATTGGCGGTGCTGCCGCTGCTGCCCGTGGAACGTCCCCAGCCGTCAAAACCGTAGCTGTCGGTGACAACTTCCGCTCCGTCCGTCAACTGCCGGACATTGCGGATGCCGTCCCACAGGTAGAAACTGGAATCGCCGCTGCGATGCTGGCTGAGGGCGTTTCCGTACGGTTCCGGGGTCGTGGTGTAATCCGCTTCAATCGTGCCGCCGTCTTCTTCCAGCACCCGATTCAGGCCGTCGTAAAGTGTCTCAAGTTCCACGACGCCATCGTCCTGACGCACGCACAGCCCGTCCCCGTTGAACGCGGGGACGGCGTTTTCAGTGTTCAGTGTTCAGTTTTCAGTGTTCAGTGTTCAGTGTTCAGTTTTCAGTGTTCAGTTTTCAGTGTTC
>CAZIGZ010000258.1:0-4746 GCA_964538835.1 uncultured Chitinophaga sp.
GGTCATGGAATGACCGAGCTACGTGTAGGCGAGTCATTCCATGACTCAGCCTTTGGGGCGTCGCGTATTTGCAAACGCCCGTGCCGAAGCTCCTACGTAATCTTGTGGAGATGGAACAGACCTCGTCGCTGCGCGTCTCGCACAGCTCTCGGGCATAGAATGCCCTAGCTACGGCAATGTTACGCCGAGATGGCGCCGGATTTCCTCAAGGTAGTTGCTCATATAATGATCCTGAACCCTCTGCGGAACAAGTCCTGCGCCGACGGCCATGGAACGCACAACTCCCTCAGGATCGGCAACAGCATACTCAGCGGCAGGGTCTGTCAGCAGAGGTTCGTCGGTGGCTTTGACGGCTTCGGAGTTCCAGTCCTCCAGTAAACTCTGAAACTCAGATTCGCTCAGTGGAGTAATTTCGCGGTACCCATCATAAGGCTCTGAACCAGGCGGATTGCCGTCATCGGTCGGCGTCGCATCTGGCGAAAGCTCGTTGATCGATTGAGAGTTCATGTCGCTGGCCGCAGCCCCTGTGACCATCCGCGATGGCCACGAACGAAAGACCTTCTCAGGCGTGAACCAGACCAGAGAACCGCACGCAGAGTATCCTGGATCAATACGAGCCACGATGTCGTCGCGATTCACGAATCGTACGTATTTGCCCGCGAGCACATCGTTTAGGTGGTCAGCGAGTTCCTTCCTGACCATCAGCGGCTGACCAAACGTCATGATTCCGGCCAACGGAAGTGTTCCTTCATCGGCAAGGTCGGAAGCACAGAGCAACGCCAGAGCACCGCCGAGGCTGTGTCCGGTCACCCAGAGATGTTTCGGCGCTCTCGACGTGACGATCTCCCGGATCTGACCACGCAGTTTCTGATACGCGCCATAGAAACCGCTATGAGCACCACCATGAGGTGTCGACGCTGCCTTCCGTTGGAAGTTGGTAAACCAGTCGGACATTTCGTTGAAGTCTGTGCCTCGGAACACAATCACCGTGACATCATCGGCCGACACTACGTATCCTGCCATCGAGCCATCGATGACTGGCATGCACGTGTCGAAGCCCAGGATTTGAAATTCTCTACTGGCATCAACAGGACTGGAATAGGCGATCTCACTGAATTTCGCCAGAGTTTCCGATACCGGCCAGTTCGCTGCCTCTTCAGAATTCCATGCGGCCTGTAATCGCTGCACGGCATTCATCTTGAGGCTCGATGGATCTTTATCCTTCCCGTCGTCCGGCTCAACAACCACGGGGCCCGTTCCCGGAGGGCCGTAAAACGTCCAATACGTCCCAAGTGCCGCTAACAAAAGGAAAAACAGCCCAGGGCCAAGCACCCACCAATTCGGAGCGCCAAACGCCTCACGGAAACGCACAACGCTGCAGGCGGACAGAATGAGCCCAATACCAGCCAGCCACAAAACATTGGAGATCAGCCAGTTCATCCCCTGTCCTTCACGCATTCAGCGACCGCTGAACCTCTGCGGTAAACGTCCCGACCCTAACGAAAGTCTATCGATGTTCCAAAGTATCATCCACGTTCTGAGCGTTTGAGTTCTGAAACAGATGCATCGAAGACGGCGATGGATTTTGAACTGATCAGTTCTGGCAAGTCGATGTTGTAAACGTAATCGTCCCGTTCGTGGTGTTTTTTTCATCCGCGTCGATACGCGTTCCTTTGTCGTGACAGACGACCGTGGTCCCTTGGTCGCAGGCTTTCCATGGCCTTCACCGTGCTGTTCACGTCAGCATTTCCACGCAGGGCAATGACTTAGTGTGGCAGATTCGGCCGGAGTTTTGTTGGGTGAGACTCTCCGAGATCAAGTGTTGGGGACCGGGAGGCAATTCTGCACGCACCGGCTTTGGAGAATCTGTTATGTAATGATGGGAAGTTGCTGCATTCCCACCGCGCGAAACAGATTCCCGAGGAGCAGTCAATGATCAAGCGATTCTCATTCACTGTGATCCTGCTCCATGGGCTTTCAGGCTGCGCTGGCCTGGCGTCATCGGGAACGATGTCGAGCAGCCCTCCGGATGAAATAGTGCATGCGGATGTGCCGAAGTTTCACCAGTTCGAAAGCGGCGCTCATGTGATCGACCCCGCGGCATTGCTGATTCCGCTGGAGGATCTGCAGGAAGATCAGCGGGTACGGCTCGTCACGTTCGTTTCAACGCCCGCAGAAATTGAAAAGCACGGCAGTCTCGACACGACTGAGTACGTTGGAACGATCCGGAGGATCGATGATGACAACATCGTGCTCGAGGATGCGGTCGTGCTGAATTCAAGTACTCCGCGAGGGACGCCAGTCGTCAATCACATTCCCTATCTCAGCCGATTGTTCAGGAACACGTCGCCTTCGAAGATGATGACCGCATTGCCAAATGGCGTGACAATTCCTCGTTCAAAGGTCGTCGCAGCGCTCGGCCCGGACTCCGAGTATTCGGAGCGAATTGGTGTCGATTTTGAATAGGTGCGGTCTTGCCGCAGTTCTCAGGAAGTCGACCCTGGCACGTGGCTCAGTCATCCCCGCTCAGGCCACGATGGTCGGCATGACCGTTACGGAAAGGCAGTTTCCGGGAAGCGGCTGATTCCGTAAGTCGCGATCGTCAGAATTCTGCGATTCATTTCGAAGCGGACTGTCAAATGTCTGTCAAACTCTCGAACATGCGAGACGCTGTCGCCGAGTTCACGGTTTCGTGATTTTGGTATGTCTCGTTCAGTTCGTGAAGCAGATTCCTGTGAGTTCCCTTTCCACTCCCGCAACACAAACAGTGAATGACTGTGATCAGTCATCATCGCTGCTGCTGGCCATTGAATCCTCCTGTGACGAAACCGCCGCAGCCGTTGTTCGCCGAGACGGGCAGGTTCTTTCCAATGTGATTGCCTCGCAGTTTGAACTGCATCTGGAGTGGGGAGGCGTCGTTCCGGAAATCGCCTCGCGCGCTCACGTACGCCGCATTTTGCCGGTGATTCAGAAAGCCCTCGAGCAGGCTCAGTGTCAGCCTCGCGACCTGACAGCGATTGCAGTGACCACAGAACCCGGGCTTGTTGGTTCTTTACTTGTGGGGCTGACCGCCGGGAAGACTCTGGCCATGGCCCTGAACCTTCCACTCATCACTGTGAACCACGTGGAAGCTCACATCTTTGCCTGCGGAATGGGAAAGAAGGAATCGATCTATCCTTGCGCAGGGTTTGTGGTGAGCGGCGGACATACCAATTTGTACGACTGTCGATCGGCATCCGAATGTCGGTTGATTGGCGGCACAACGGACGATGCGGCAGGAGAAGCATTCGATAAGGTTGCACGAATTCTGGGGCTCCCTTATCCAGGTGGCCCATCAATTCAGAAAGCTGCCGAGACAGGCAATCCTCATCGATTTCGAATGCCGCGGCCGATGATTCACAGTGGCCGCCTGGACTTCAGTTTTTCCGGACTGAAAACAGCCGTGTTGTACGCGGCCCGAGGAATCCCGGGACCGGACCAGCTCTCCGAAACACCTGCCGATCGCGTTAACGATCTCGCAGCGGCATTTCAGACCGCGGCAGTCGAAGTGATCGTGGAAAAATGTCGCCTGGCAGTTCGCCAGCTGGGTTACAAACGCCTGTGTGTCGGTGGTGGTGTTGCGGCGAATCAGCATCTTCGAAAAGAGCTTCAGGTCATGTGCCAGCGAGAACGCATCGCCCTGCACATCGCGCCGCTGGAGTATTGTACGGACAATGCGGCAATGGCTGCGATTGCCTGGGAGTTATTCGATGCCGGTCGAATCGCATCGCTGGATGCCGATGTACTTCCCGGCCTTGTGCGTCATCAATTCCATGAGAAACGCAAAGACCGCTGATGCCGTGATGTGTGTCGTCAGAAGCTGATCAAGCAGCGAGTTCGCCATCAAAAGTCTCTGAGCCGGTTTGGTCAACGACTGGGACAGTCGTTCTGCATTTCTAACGCGGATCGCAATCCACCCGGGCTCCTATGGGTCGAGGGGGTTGCAGCCCTTGTTGGGGGCGCTTGAAATGTGTGCGGATTTGTGTCATCGTTCAACGTCGGCGAAGTTGTCTCGCACGCAGGCACCATTAGCACAGCACACCGCGATCCCCCAGGATTCCATGTCAGACCCGCAAAAACGTCAGGTTGATACGCGAGTAGTCGTCGAGACGCCTGAGGGCGTCGACTTTCAGTTCATTATCGCGGGGCCGGGTACTCGATTTCAGGCTTGGGTCATCGATACGCTGCTGAAGATTGGCATCATCGTTCTGGCGTATTTGCTGTTGTTGTTTTTGACGTCATTGCTTTTTCCAGCGGACAACTTCGGAGAAGTTCGTGATTCCTTTCAGGCAGTTTCCGGACTCGCCGGAGCCATCTATTTTCTGCTGGACTGGTTCTACGGAAGTCTGTTTGAAGGTCTGATGAACGGACAAACGCCCGGGAAGAAATCCGCTGGTCTCCGAGTTGTTCGATCCAACGGTACCCCTGTGGATCTGATGAGTGCAACCGGCCGTAACTTTCTTCGAACCGCGGACATGCTGCCGCTGTTCTATGTGGTTGGTGGCATTTCCATGCTGTTGACTCGCAAACTTCAGCGACTCGGCGATCTGTTCTTTGACACGATGGTGATCGATGAGCGGCGTGAATGGATTACTCGCCGAGCCGGGCTGACGAAGGACATTGAGCCCATTGCTCGCTCGGAGTGTCCTCGAAGGTTTACTGTTCCCGAACGAACGCTGTCGGTGATTGAACGCCTTTTTGAAAACG
>CAZIGZ010000259.1:0-4684 GCA_964538835.1 uncultured Chitinophaga sp.
TGTCCGCCAGCTCGGGATTCCGGCGATACTGCATTCCCTGGTTGAATCCCGCGAGGAAGACTGAATACGTTCCGGGAATCGTCGTCGCCTGAAACCGCAGTTCGAACTCGCCCTTCTCCGCCGTTCCGATGTTGACCTGCTGAGCCGTGGTGTTCGGCGGAAAGTTGATCGGAAATCCCGTCAGGTTGCCGGCAGACCCTTCGGATCGTCGAACCGAATAGGGGATCTTGAGAACGCCGCCACGCGACATCTCAAGGATTTTGCCATCGCCCGTACCGATCGTCAGCGTCTGAGGTGCTGATTCGTTTTCCGAGACGCAGACCTGCAGGTCGGAGACCAGCCGAGCCGGCACGCTCGGAAGATTGGCATTTGGCTGATTGAACTGGAAGGACTGCACCGCAGATCCGAGTCGCACTGGCTGGGTGACTTCGGTGTCCTTGACTTTGCCTTTCGCCGCGATCTGCAAGGACGAAATTCCCTTCGCGGCATCGGACGCTGTCAAAACGAGAGTTCCGTAGTCATTACCGGGGCCGATCACGACTTCTTCAGCGGTGACTCCTTCCGGCAACCCGCTCGCCGTCACTCGAATCTCCTCCGAATATCCATCGTTGCGGAATGCAACGAGATGAACTGTTGCCCGGCCACCTTTTCGCAGCATCAGAGAGCCATAGGATTCCGATGGAACAGCAACCACACGAAAATCAGGTTTCGCTTTACGGATCTCCAGCTGATAGACGAGTCGAGGATCCGATCGCACGGCACTGATGCCGTCGCGCAGCATCACTCGGTACGTACCATCGGCTGGCGACTTGAAGTTCAGCGCTGGGTCGCCCGATCGTTCATCAAACTCGTGTCGCCCGGCCCGATTGTTGAAATTGCGTTCCTGAACGTCATCGATAAATGAAACGTCTCGGTAAGTGACTTCACCCTTGTCATCCCTGACCACCTGCTGGACCAGAATTGATGGATCCGACGAATAGCCAAGCCGTTGCGAGAGCACATCAATGATCCACTCTTCATCCTTCTTCGCATCGAACTGGTACCAGTCAACATCGCGCTGCGGATAAAACTGGCCGGCGATCGCACAGGGGAGAGTCAGAACCTGGGGAGATGCGGGATCATCATTCGTGACTTCACGCTGCGCGGCGATGTCAGAAGCGACGACCAGGACAGGATTGGATGAAAGGGGCCCTGCTGCGATTCTGTAGTCCACCGCGTCGAGCCCGGCCTGGTGAGAACTGACGAACGCGGAAACCGGCATACGCCCTCTCACATCTCCGGGCATCGGAATCTGAACGTTGAGTTGCTCCAGCGGTCGACCGTCAAGCTGCAGTGGTGAAGGCTGGCCACCTGGCAGATTTCGCCCGTAGATCGTGTATTCTGTCTGCGTGCCCGGAACTCCGGTTGGTGGAAAGATGAAGTCCACATACGGCTTTGCCGCGATCACAATTCGATAGACATATCCCGGTCCCTGACCGAACAGCGCATCGTGGACTTTGACATAGTATTCACCATCTGCCGGGAGTGTGACGTCGACGATGGAATCGCGGGCCGCACCGGATCTGGATTCACCAAGAACCTGGCCGGTCGCTGTCATCACGGTCATCATCAGGTCCATACGACTGTCAATGCGTCGACAGAAACCGTCCAGCAGAACTCGCTGGCCAGCCTTTCCACTAAATCGATACCAGTCGACATCCGGTCCGCTGACGGCCTGTCCATTCACGGTTGCCGGCAGCTGCACTTCCAAAGCGGCGTTGGTCCGTCCGGATTCTGTCACAACCCATTCCGGAAGGTCATTCCCTCCGTTCGGTTCAACTTCGACGATCTCTGCGATGGAGCCGATTTCAAACGTGCGACAATTCGACCGGCCGTACTTTCCCTGACAGCGAAGGTCATACGTTCCTGGAGAAACATCTGCTGCGATAGTCACGACAAAGACGTTGTCGATCGGTTGTGGCCCGTCATCGAACGGAGTTGGTTCTGCCATCTTCCGCGTCGCTGTGATCCCGACGTGATTGAAGATCAGCTGATCAACATCATCCAGGTTGGTTCCGGCGATCGTCACTTCAACGGTTGTTCCGGGTGCACACCCGGCAGGGAAAACCGAATCCAGACGCGTCGCCGGCAACTGAGCCTGCGTTTCGTTGGTCACAGATGACAGCAGCAAGAGAGTGGTCAACGAGAGAACGCGCTGAAGGAGAAATGAGGCGGCAGGCCGAGTCCTCATGGTGAGTGGCTCCTTACAAGTTCGGAGGGAAGGAGGGGCGGGTCTCGAAATGATACTGACTCGCGCGTCCCTGTTCGACTCAAAAGTGCCCCCGTATGGTGCACAAGGCTCCGGAGCCAACAAAAAAGCCTCGAACGCTGTGACACGTCCGAGGCTTTGATTTCACGGCTGACCGGATTCACGTGCAGCAAGGCTATTCGGCAGCTTTCTCCTTTTTGTCGTCTTTCTTCTCCTTCGGCGGCAGGGGCGGACGGACATAGTCAGTGCGCGCCACGTCCTTCAGTGCTGGAAGATTCAGGAGATAATCGCGTCGCTGTTCGGCGAACTGTCGGATCGACAAGCGAGGCCCTCGTCCTCCAGGTCCCCCCGGCCCTCGACCTTCCGGAGCTGATCCTCCGGGCACAGGTTCCGCTGCAGGCGAATCGCTTGCCGCCCTGGCGCTCACTGCTGTCAGAAATGCATCGTACGACGTGAACTTCTTCGTATCTGACTCCACATACGGGCCGATCAGCTTCGCGTAATCGTCCACGATGGGCCCGAGCTTGTTCCAATCGAGCCAGTCTTCTGCAATCGTGCGGACGTAAGAAAGGTAACGCTGCTTCAATGCCGGAACTGCCAGCAGTTTGCTGCGAAGTGGCTTTGAAGCATCGTTGAGCCCCATCAGCGGATCCATGTTGACTCCGCCGCCACCCATGCCGCCAGGCCCTCCCATGCCACCGCCAGGAGGCCCAAATCCGCCGCCACCGCGCGGCCCTTGTTGTCCTGCAACATTACCCGGTTCCCGTTGAGCGTCACGCCCTGCTCCGCCTTGTGGACGACGTTCTGGTTCGCCTTCCGCAGACGGACGATCAACTCGACCACCTCCAAAGCCACCGCCACCGCCACCAAAACCACCGCCTGGTGGTCCGCCGAAACCTCCGCCAAAGCCTCCACCAGGAGGACCACCAAATCCACCGCGTCCACGGCCACCGCCACCCATGCCTGGTCCCATGCCAGGACTAAAGGTCTCATTCGCGTCATGCGGCAGAATGTGGAAGACACCATCGGGGTCAAGATAGATGCTGTAGTCGCTGGCTCGCACCCAATAGCCGTCACTGTTAATGAGTGTTGCTTCAAGTGCGAGGAACCAAAGCACGCCATCGACATCCAGGATCGGCTTGAGAGCTTCTTCCAGCTGTTCGGGAGGCGTTATATTCAGCACCTTGCAAAGATTGATCAGCTGCTTCCATGCTTCCTCATCATCGTCTGTTTTGATCTCGAACGTGCGTTTGTATGCGGCAATATCATCACCCAGATATTCGAGTCCGCCGCGTCCGTTGGGACTTCCGGGGACCTTCCATCGAGTTCCGCCCGACTTCGGAAAGTTCTCCTTCACAAAGTCCTTGTTGAACTGCTGAGCATTCGTGTAGACGCCCCAGTTCTCGCCATTGATGACAACTCGAACAAAGTTCGCCTGTGGAGCTGCGACGTACTTTCTTGCGGCCTGCAGATACAGGACCGTATGCATCATCGTCGGGTCTTCATGAGCATTCAGCAGATTCAGTGTCTTGTAGCCATACAGCTTTTGATCTTCGTCGATGAAGTCCATAGAGACATTCAAGGATCGCTTATGTCCTGCCTGAACCATCATGAATGATGATAGTCCGCGGAAGTGAACTCCCACATTTTTGTAGGTCTTTCCATCGACAATCATCTGAGCGGGGACTTCAACATCCGTATTTTTGAAGGCCTCCATCTCCGACTCCCAGTCGTCGCCTTCGAAGTTCAGGAAGATTGTCCGCACCGTCATCGGGTCGTATAACGGCGTCGTTACCGGAGTCACGTCGTCTGGCGAAATCCTGGCTCCCGGTGAAACCGGTTCTTCTTCGCGGCCACCGAATCCGGGAGGCCCGCCGAAGCCTCGCCGAATTCCTCCGCCATTCTGCTGCAGAGACTGTCGAGCCGCATCACGTTCGGCTCGGTTCAGCCAGCCGTTGCCGTCTTTGTCAAACTCCGCGACAAGCTTGCGATCGGCCCCCATTCCCGGAGGACCGCCAAAGCCACCGGGGCCACCCATTCCCGGAGGGCCGCCAAAGCCGCCACCGAAGCCACCGCCAAATGCGTTTTGTGGTTGAGGAAACTCAAACGCTGTTCCTCGAAGAGTCACCAGTTGCTTCTGCTGAACTTCACTCAGAACGGCATTTGCATCCTTTTCCATCGCCGTTCGTTCTTCCGGCGGGAGGAATGGATTGTTGCGAGCCAGGATCTCGCGCAATTTCTGAATCTGCTCCTCGGACAGTTTCAGCGCAGTGCTGTTCTCTTCACGCAGAAGTGCACTAACGCCATCGCGCTGGAGCCTTAACTGAGCATAGCGTTTTGCCTGGTTTTCCGTCAGCTCAGCCCGCAGGTTCCTGTCCGTTGAGGCGACGACGTCTTCGATCTTCTTCTGAATCTGCTGAAATCGCTCCGGGCCCT
>CAZIGZ010000260.1:0-4643 GCA_964538835.1 uncultured Chitinophaga sp.
AGCTGAAGCATCGCACGGAATTACGGAATTGATGTGTCCGGTGAGCCGCACGTTGCTGGTCTTCCGTTGCCGCGAGACCGCAGAACGCGATGTTCGAGTTTTGTGCTGTTTTGGGACGCAGGGTGCATGCCTGGTTGATACCGGCGAGCATTGTGAGCGAGGAAATGGCAACGAGCCGGCAGGGTCCTCCGCGTTGAGGGCGATTCAACCCTTGTGAGGTAACGCAGACCGGAGGGCTCGCACCCTTCCGCTGGATGGCCATCGACCGCGCATAAAGAAACGCAGGAGAAGACTCCTGCGTTGAAAATCGAGCATCTTGAAGCACGATCAGACCGTAGTCTGCTGAGCCTCGAGCATCGCTTAGTTTTCCTGGCTGTTCGGAAGAAAACGCCCGCCGCTCATGAACATGCCGTTGTCACATGGTGAGCACCATTCGATCTGGACGTTGTACTGAAACTCGCGAGTTTCGCTGGCCATCTTCACAATGACGGTTCCCGGAGTCACAGCACCGCGATGGAGCAAGCCGATTCCGGTACGACTGATTTCACGTGTCATCGCGGAGATCGTATTGCCTCGCAGCGTTCGAATCTCGGCTGGCACCGAAAGTTCCAGTCGCTCATTGGCACGGTTGTTGGAAACATCCGGCTTGCCAATGCTCTCAAGAACACGGCGAAGATCTTCAATCGTAGGACGACTCCATGGATCCTGAGTCATGGGGCAAACTCCGGCAAGCAGCAAACAATTCACGAATGTTTGAAATGGAACGCTGCGCGGGAGTGATTCTGCGGCGGTTCAAAGTGTCTCGCCAATCAGACTTTTGATGCACCACGACAGCGGTTTTTTGAACGATAGTTCGCAACCGACGTGGTGAAGGAAAGGATTTCCGGAAATCCAGGGTTACTGCTACCTCACGGCGGCCAATGCCTGTGGAAACAGCAGCGCAGGAAGCTCGCTGCGACTCAGTGGTCGCCGATTATGGGGAGCATTCAGATCTGAGCGGTTGTAGCGGACGCAGCGTTTTTGCGACCGGGCAGATAAAGCAATGCGACAACAACCGCTCCGCCAACCAGCAACAGCCAGCTTCGCAGACTGATTCGATTCAAAAGCCCAGGAGTCGATGCCGTCAACGAGGTTGCTTCAGAAGGGGCGTCTTTCGCCAGTGTGTCGTCCATCGTCTCGTCGGAACCTGTCGTCGGGGTTGGCTGGGTCGATGCGAAGAATGTGTCTTCCGTCAGTCCCGCAGGCGTCGCCAGCGTCTCTGCCGTCTCTGTTGCAGGAGCCTGGGATTCACCAGGGATCATCAATGGTGCTGCTTCCTGTCGTGAGGATGGTTCTGGCACGTCAGGAGCCTGAGCCGGCGGCAGGAAGTCTGCGAGTCCGTTTTCGCGTGCCAGTCCGGAAGCCGTTACCGCAGATCGCTTTACAGTGTCCTGAAGAAACTGCTGACCGCGTGACCGAAGATTCTGCGATTGCCAGCGGAACCCGTTGGATTCAGCAGAATCACTTGAAGGCGACACCGCCGGCGCTTTTTCCTCCGTCGCTTCCTGTTCCTCAACACCGCGACGCGATGAGACGCTGCGAACAGGTTTGTCGGAAGCTGGCTTCGTGCTTCGTGCCCCCGGTTTGCTGTTCACCGCCGAGCGACCAAACAGGTCATCGGCTGGGGCCACAGGAACGTCATTTGTCCGAGCATTCCCGCTGCTGTCGTCCGCCATCCGCTGCGACGCAGCATCGAAGAGCTGGTCAAACTGTCGGTTCGCTTCGGACTCCGCGGCGTCGGTTGTCTGTGCGGCTCGCGATGTTCGCCGCGCGACCTGATCGGATGCTCGTCCGGACAACTGTCGAATCGTCTCATTGGCTTTGTCGGCTTCTTCCGATTCTTCGGCGACCGCACGAGAAACTCGTTCGCTGCTCTGCCCCTTGCGAGCCTTGAGGATCTCTTCCAGTTCCGCCAGCTTGCGATCCGCTTCTGTCGTTGAGGGGACGGCCTTTCTGCCTGCGGCTTCCCTCGCGACGGCTTCTTTCTTTCGCTCGCTTGCCTGCTGGCCGGCGACGATCAACTGATCTGCGTCTTCCGCGGCTTCCAGAGTATTCTTCTGAAAGTGCTTCTCGAAACGGTCCACAAGTTCAGCATCTGACTCTTCGGTCTTCGTCACCGGACGTGCTGAGGTGCTCTTCGGCGATGTCTTTGCTGATGTTGCTTTGCGGTCCGCTGGGTGAGCAGCGATCTCAGGCATCTCGTCATCGCTCGTCTCCTGACCTGTCACACCCACGTCTTTGGACATGGACGCTGTCCGAGTCGCCGGGCGTGTCTTGCTGGTTGCGACATCTGGTTCATTCTCCTTGACTCCTGAGTCGGCGACCGTCTTTGCTGGCTGGTCGTTCAGGAACGGATCAGGCTCGATCGTCTCCTGCTTGCGGAATGGGTTTCGGAAAAGTCCCTTCTTTGCAGCATCGTCGGCTGGTGCGGTGGCCGAAGGAGTTTCCGCGGCAGCAACGGTGTTGTCCACAGCCTTGTCTTTTCCAAACGGCAGCCACGGTGCGAATCGAGGTCCGGAGGAATCTGCAACTTCGCCCTTCGACTTTGCGGCTTCCTTCGCTTCGAGTTCTTCCAGGGTGGAATATCCGGCAGTCTCGTTCCGCGCGAACATTCCCTTCAGTCCCTTGCCCGCGCAGCCAGTCGCGACCACAAGAGAAGATGTCAGGGCGGTGACGGTCAACAACTTTACGGTCTTCATGATTCCACCTCGATTCGAACGGGCATGGCCGGTTCGGTGACACCAGTTGGCGAACGTCTGGGGCGCTGGCAGCCGGAACCGTCGCTCATCGTTCGTATCGGCAGAATCAGATGGAGCGAAAACGCCACCTGTAACAGTTACTCCGGTTCCCCGGCGGAAAGCTGTCTGGAATTCTGGTCCGGGAAAATGCTCAGAAAGGATCAACCAGGCAGTTGGTTCCGTTGGAGACCAAGCAGTGTCCTCGAAGCAGAAGAAATTTTTTCGAATTTCCTAAAGCCCGACGGCGAACAGTCATCACTCTGGGTACCCTGCCCGGCTCTTGATTTGAGTACGTTCAGTGCTACCGTTGAAGGTCACTGGCCCTGAATCAGGACGCCTGCGGCACAGACAATTTCAAGGACTTTTGGACGTTGCTTTTCCCTGAAACGGCGGGGGTTTTCCACCGTTGAACGAACGATGAAACTGGCGTGGCACTTCAGCAAAGTGAATCCTCGGTTCAAAAACCGGGAAGCGACGCAGGGCGAGTTTTTCGCCAGCGACACGCAGATTCGCGCCTTCATCCGGGAAGCCGTTCAGAACTCGCTGGATGCCAAACGTCCGGACCTGAAGGGACCAGTCTCAATTCGCATCTTCGTTTCGGGTGACCGGGCAGCATTGTCGCCCGAGACAGCAAAACGGTACTTCCGCGGCGGCTGGGATCACTTTCTGGCTCCTGACAGCGGACTGAAAGACGCGCCGGCCCGAACGGACGTTTGCCGATTCATTACGTTTGAAGACTCGGGGACCACGGGACTGACGGGAGATACGGAGCAGTATCACGAAGTTCCGGGCGTGCGAAATCCGTTCTACTACTTCTTCCGGGCGGAAGGTCAGTCAAACAAGCTGGAGACGGGGCGAGGACGCTGGGGGCTGGGGAAGTTCGTGTTCCCTCGCAGCAGCCGCATTCGAAGTTTCTTCGCCGTCACTGTTCGGCATGATGACCGCAAGCGTCTGCTTGTGGGGCAGTCAATCCTTCGGTCTCATCATGTGGAAGATCGCAACTACACGCCGGACGGCTGGTTCGGGGAAAAACCGGAGAAGGACGAACCGGCTCCTCCGGTTTCCGATCAGGAATTCATCAGCCAGTTCGAAGAAGACTTCTACCTCGAACGAAAGCGTGATCCGGGGCTGTCGATCGTGGTTCCGTTCTGCGATGAAGCATGGACGATCGCCGCGATTCTGGAAACTGTGCTTCAGGATTACTTCTACGTGATCCTTCGCGACGAGCTGATCGTGACGATCGAAGATCCGGATCAGCAGTATGTTCTCAATTCACAAACGCTGCCGGGCATCATCGAAACCTCCGAGGAGCATCTTCGCGGTTCTGTTGGCCCGCTGCTTCGATTGACTCAGTGGGGCTTTGAACAGCAGGCGGCCGGAGCCTTGCTGACGCTTTCGTGCGACTCGGGAAAAACCGGCCTGCGCTGGACAAGGAAGACAATCGCTCCGGCCGAATTTTCTGCTGTGCGCCGTGCAATTCAGGAACATCAGAAGGCGGTCGTTCGTATTCCGGTCGTGGTTCAGCATCGCACCGGGTCTGCTCGAAGCGGGCACTTCGATATCTTCCTGGAACAGGCGGAAGGTTCGACACAGAAGCGGCCGGTCTTCTTCCGTGACGGGATCCTGATTGCCGATGTCAGGACTCGCCTGGTTCGCGATCTTCGCTGCATTGTCGCAATCGACAGCCCCGCGCTGACAGAGTTCCTGGGCGACGCGGAGAACCCGGCGCATACGGAATGGAGTGAAGAGACTTCGCACTTCCGAGGCAAGTACACCAACGGCGCACCGCTTCTCCGGTTTGTTCGCAACACGGTGGCGGACTTATGGCAGTTGCTGACAGAAGCCGGAGAAGAAGACGACCAGGAG
>CAZIGZ010000261.1:0-1247 GCA_964538835.1 uncultured Chitinophaga sp.
TGTCTGAGTGGGATTGTGGATCATGCCAATTTGGCCCAAGGCCGGCTTCAATCGCCAGTGGATAGGCTTTCGCGGTAATGATGAAGACACCCAGCGATTGTTCTGTCAACTTTTGGGAAAGAATTGCCGTGTTAAAGGCAAGATCATTCTCGGAAGCCTGAAGTCTCACAAACGCGTCAGTAAAGACAGCGATAGGCCGCGCCATGATAGACGGTTGATTGCCAAGAGTCTCAAACGATTTGTCCATTGCCTGTCTTGCTTCAATGTTTCGGCCGGATCGTGCCAACGCACTCGCGCGTCCGTAGTGAGCCCAGGTGAGTTTCTCCCAGTCATCGGAAAGATTCGCCATCCGCAGTTCTTCATCCGCATATTTGAGTTCTCGAACTGCGTCGCCAAAGTACTCACAAAGGTGTCGGACCAGATGCGTCATTGCTGTTCGACTGTAACTCTCACCAAATCTTTCAAATCCAGCCAGAGCCTCTTCTGCTTCCATCAGAGATGCGGAAGCGTTGGCTATCATACCACGGACTGCTGCAGCAAGTGTCCTTGTATAAGAACTCAATTCGGAGTTACCGGACGAATTTGCAACGGCGACCGCCCGGCTGAGGTATTTGAATGGCAGATAGGGGACACCGTATAGACCAAAATTGGTTGCGTAGGTGACATGCCCCATCGCAATGTGCTCGGGCTGTCCAGACTGATGAACGCGTATGAAAAATATCTGACTTAATTGAAGATACCTCAAGAGACTGATATCCATTGAGACGTGTTTCATTGCGAGCAGGATTTTGATGGCAAGAGTGCGCTCATCCGGAGTTCGAGTTCTTAATCGGAGCTTACGTTGCACGGAACCAGGGAGCAGAAATGCGAAAGCCATACCACCAACGATATCGAGGGCCGTGCTGAGCAGATTCGTATGGAGCGGCTGGCGAACTTCCATCAGGCCTTCCCGAAAAATCATCAACGATTCGTCAGGTTGTCGTCTCCGGCTGAGAGTATCCCCCAGTCCAAAAAGCGCTGCAGCACGATCGATTGACGATGCCGCGTTTCGTATAGATTCTCGATACATTCCTTCGGCAGCAATGAGGTTGGAAACGGCGGCGTACGCTCTGGCTAACTGCAAGTGGAGTTGGTATGAATCGACCGAAAGGTAATTTGCATTCCGGATTTCAGAGGCCTTTTCCAGCAGTGCAATCCCATCGTGAAACGCAAATGCCGAAACGGCTTCGGTACCGGCTGTCAGCAGG
>CAZIGZ010000261.1:1347-4573 GCA_964538835.1 uncultured Chitinophaga sp.
CTGCGCTAGAGTTTCGTCGATCTGTTCGGGTACCGACCCCAGCAGAGCCGCCGCCATGCAGCCCACAGCTTCTTCGCGAAATGGTGCCAGCTCAATGGTTCGTTGCAGGTCTTTGTCACGCAGCTCGGCAAGGAGTTGCAGCAGAACAGGGTAATCTCTTTCCGGGCGAGCTGTTGCGCAACAGAATATTCTGGGAACCGAACCGCTGGAATTGACTGACTCCCTGCGTTCCGCGGTCGTGACGTTTGCAAGGTACTGAAGCAGGCTGAGGCTGCTGTTGTCCGCCCAATGCAGATCCTCTATCAGGAGACAGATGGGCTGGATACGAGCGAGCTCTGAAAAGAACCTTGCGATGGCACGCAGGACATGGTCTGACTGTTGATAGTTGTCGGAGTGAGCAAAGGCCTGTCCGGGAAGAAGGCCCTTTACTTCCGGGGCAATTCGAAGAATCTCTGGAGCGTATTCCTGAAAAATCTGTTCGATTCTTTCCGCATCGGAGTGTTTCGATCCGGCGTCGGTGCTGGACTGTTGCGGACGAGGCGAGTTTCGAATGTCAGGCTGACGGTGGGCTTTCTCAATGATGAGTTGCCGAATGATGTCCCCGAACGGCTGGAATGGCGCAAGATTGCCCTCAAGGCAACGACCTTCGTAAACACGAACTCCATTCGCCAGGGCAGTCCGGGCGGCCTGGCGAAGCAGCGTCGATTTTCCGAGGCCCGCAGCGCCAGTCAGAATAGCCACCGGTGCCGGCAGCCCATCACTCCAGTCGTCTGCCGTTTGTCCGTCGATCAGCAGATTCTCCGCCAACAGGGCATCGAGAGTCCGTTTTTCATGGTCTCTCGCAACGAAAGTGCCTACAAGTCGTCGATTCTCGTCAGCGCTGGCCGAGGTGCTCTGCTCGACTGTAAGTTTAAGGAACTCTGCGATCGCTTTCCGGAACTGCAATGTCGAACGGGGCCTTTGGCTGGCATCTTTTGACAGCATTTGCATGACGGCCGCATCAATCTCAGTATTGACAGCTCCATTACTGGATCGGATCGATGGAGGGACCTCCCGAAGCTGCCTTGCCACAATCGCCTGAATATTTCTGCGCACGTCTGAATACGGATAACGCGCTGTCAGAACTTCATAACATACCAGCCCAAAAGAGTAGATATCGCAGCGATGATCCAGATCATCTCGCATGATTTGTTCAGGGGCACAATAGGCTATTGTGCCGAGAAAGCCGGTTTCGCCTGAAAGTGAAGACGCAGTGTTGGCAAATTTTGCGAGCCCGAAATCGGCCAGTCGTACGTCAAAGGCAGAACCATCCGGAAGGCTGCGGACCAGGATGTTTGCCGGCTTGATGTCGCGATGAATAATTCGGTGGCTGTGAATGTGGTCCAGAGCCTCCGCAATGTCGTACAGGGCCTTCAGGACGATTGGCAAGGACTGTCCGATCAGGGCCGTCGCTGGCTCGCCCGCGAACAATTCCATCGCAAAAAAAGGCCCCGCATCAGACTCTCCATATTCGTAAACCTCCAGGCAGTATGGATGCTTGATCGAGGCGATGGTACTGAACTCCCGGGTGAATCGCTGTCGCGCGGTTCCCTCGAGATGTGTCTGCATCATCTTAATGGCGACCTGGCGACCAGTTTCGACCTCTTCCGCAAGAAACACGGTCGCCATACCACCGTGGCCCAGCTCACGAATCAGCCGGAACCTTTCGTTCAGGACTGATCCGGCTTCCGGCGTTGTCCGTTCTGCCGTGCGTTTGACAATGAATGTTGTGTCGGAATCTGGTGTATTCAGAATGGATGCGGAATCCTCCCTGCCAGGTTCCTCCCGACTTTCAAAGAGTGCTTCAGCCACTGATCGAGGGGTCTTCTGATTCTCCATCGTCAATTTCCTGGAGTCTTTTGGCGGCAGGTGCTCATCGTCATCCGGTCTAAAATTCCGGCACGACCTCTCCCCCCTGAATCGTGGATAAACGTTGGTAGCTGTCCAAATCAATACTGTCGCTGATGGCGTGCACTGATCCATCACAAAACAGGAACTGAGTCAACCCTTTATGCAGGCTTCGGGCATTACTCACCCAGTGAGGACCGCCTTCCCAGCTTGCTCGACAGTCCCTATAGGCATTGCCGGAGGTCATGTATCGCGAGTCGGTCACGGGGTACTTGTTTGGGCGTTCCGTCGTACTGATCCAGGCACCGGAGTAACGAAAGCCCATAACATACAGAAACTCAATGCTCGCCCCACCGACAAGCCAGCCATGTGCGGCATTTGTTGGGGCCGGTTCCGGCGTTTGGCACTTCACCCCATTGCAGAGTGGCTTTCCTCCGGCCGCCTCACCGATCGCAAAGGTATTGCTTGTACCGTCTGTGATATGGGCCAGTTGCGTCTTGGAGTGATACGCGAATACTCCGGATTGCGGCGTCACGGCAGGTGCACCAAGCCCCGGACCGAAACACAGAGCATCACGAAATCCCAGGCTGAGTCCGTAGGAGGTGTTCGCAAATGTTCCGCCAACATGGATGGGCAGCGCGGCGAGCAAAGGGTATGTCGTTGGATCAGGAGCCGTGTCCGAAGGGCACACAAGGAGAGGAATTTTCTGCTGCGCAACTTTTGGCGGCAACAGGAACCACGGCGTGGTTGGATCAATTGTCGTCCCGAGATTACTCTGCTCGACTTCAGGGAGAATTGAAACAAACGCCGTCCCGATCGCCCATTCATAGGATCCTGCGAGGAAACGCATTCCGGGAGGAAACGTATTGTGCGTGTCATGGTAATTGTGCAGGGCGATTCCGAGTTGCTTCAGGTTGTTTCGGCACTGCATACGCCGCGCCGCTTCCCTCACTTCCTGTACCGCCGGAAGCAGCAATGCAACAAGAATGGCAATGATGGAAATGACCACCAGCAACTCGATCAGGGTGAACGCTCTTTGGCTCCGGCATGCCGTCCGCGGACTGCGGTGGGTAATGCCAGGCTGTGTTGAAATCATGCAGCGTCGGGATGAGAAGATCGCCAGATCCAACCATTTCCGTTTGGTTTGACGGGGCACTGACATCGTTGTCTCCAAGTCTCGGTCGCAGAGCGTTCACGTGGTATTGGCGACAAACAGGAGTGAGATGTCTCAAAGAATTTCCACACTCGGAAAGTGTTCATGTGTGCACTACCCATTACCGATCTGGGTCAGTTTGGTTCCAATCGCGATGCAACGCGTACATACTCCCAAGTGTTCAGT
>CAZIGZ010000262.1:0-4529 GCA_964538835.1 uncultured Chitinophaga sp.
GGTAACAGCCACTGACCATTCCGTTCCGTGGCGCGGCGGTGCAGTCGCTGAACGTGCGACAGATCTTCATCCGAGTCATCTCTCGCCCTGCCAGCGAATCCGCTGGCAGCTCGGGATACGAAAGCACCATACGGCCAAGTCCAATCGAGTCCGCCATGCCGGTTCGCACAACGGCCTGGCCAACGGCCGGCAACCATTCCTGCAGATACGAGTACCCGGAACCCACAACGATCAAATCGGGAACCAGTTGCTTCAGCGTCGCCGTTGCTTTGATCTGCCGATGAACACCCACGAGCGGATCCTCAGGCGGCTGATACCCGTCACTCGGAGGAAACAGCGCGGGGCGCTGAATGTGAGGATTGTAGTAGGGACTGCCACACGTGGTGCAGACGAGATCAATCCCGAGCGCCTTCAGCAGCGAGAGAAACTGCTGAGGCTCCGCGAAGTCAACGCCCTGCCCTGTACCGTCTCCGCCAAACGCATATCGATACTGATCGCTGCTGACCGGAACACCAGTCCTGTCTTCCGAAGGACCAGGCTGAAACGGGACATAGTCAAACACGCTGACTCGCACACCAATCCCCAGCCCCGGCGCTTCGGCACGAACACCGGCAGTGATCTCGCGAAGAAAGCGAGTCCGATTTTCGAACGAACCACCGAACAAGCCGGGTCGATCAAACGCGGACAGCATTTCATGTCCGAGATAACCGTGACAGTGCTTCACATCCACCCAGCGAAAGCCCGCCTTCTGTGCCCTCTTTGCGGCCTGCACAAAGTCGTCGATCAATCGCTTCAGATCATCGTCCGACAGCAGACAGTCATCGGACGTCACACCGAAACGCCCGTCCAGAAGTGGATGACGATAGGCAACTCGCGGTTCCATGCGTCGCTTGTCGGAACGTCGAGCAAAGCGGCCTGAATGAGTCAACTGAAGGCCGCCGCACAGGTCATCGGTCGTTCCGAAATGCTGTCGACGAGTCGACTCAAGCAACCGTCGGAGACTTTCAAGATCGCCCAGAGTCTGATCGTTGATCATCAGCTGATTCGGATTGGCTCGACCATCCGGCCGCACGGCCACGGCTTCACAGCCCCACATCAGCTTCGCACCGCTCAGTCCGAAATTCTGCCAGCGGCGGCGAGTCAGCTCCGAGGGACGTCCGTCCGTTGTGCCATCCCAGCCTTCCATCGGCAAGATGCACCAGCGATTACCAACCGGGCCACAGACAGAAGCCAGCGGCTGTGCCAAAACAGAATCAGCGCCCGAGCCAACAACCGCATCAAACGGAAGATCGAGCTGAAGTTCATCCAGCCGTGCCTGAAACTGCTCGGCCGTTTTGAAAGTTGAGATTCGAGGATAAGCCATCAGACGGTGCCTGGAGTCATTGAGTTTCGTAAGGCATTGAACGACATTAGGCCGATCAATTGACAACTAGCGGAAGGGCGCAAGCCCTCCGGTTGTGGTCAACTGACGTTTAGCGAAACGGCGCAAGCCCTCCGGTTACCACACCGACACCAGACGGCTTGCGCCGTTCCGCTATCTGAACATGACAACCGGGCGCCTCGCGCCATGCCGCTCACTGGACATGAATTTCGTGCGATGCCGAAGCCCGCAGGGTAATCATTCCGACCACTGAGGAAAACTCGTCACGTTTCTTTCGTGAACCACATCCACCCAACGTGCCTGTTAAAGATTCGTGCAGACAACAGAGGAAGCCATGATTGTTGAACCTTCTCCCATGAAGACTCATCAGATGATCCGCGATGCTCGACGTCGTGGTCTGGCGATCGGCTGCGTGCCAACTATGGGAGCATTGCATGAGGGCCACGTCAGCCTGATCCGCCGAGCGAAGTCCGAGTGCGAGTTTGTCGTGGCAACGATCTTCGTCAATCCGACTCAGTTCGGGCCCAACGAAGATTTCTCAAAGTACCCACGGACGCTCGAATCCGATCTTCAGATGTGCCGCGACGCGGGCGCTTCGCTGGTCTTTACACCTCAAACGACCGACATGTATTCGCCCGATGCGGAAACGATCGTGCGAGTCACCAGGCTCAGCACCGTTCTGGAAGGTGCTCATCGGCCGGGGCATTTTGATGGCGTGACGACCGTGGTCAGCAAACTGTTTCTGATCACCGATCCCGACAAGGCGTACTTCGGGCAGAAGGACTTTCAGCAGCAGCTGATCATTCGTCGCATGGTCACAGACCTGAACTTTCCCGTTGAGATCGTGACGTGTCCCATTATTCGTGAGCCGGACGGACTGGCGATGAGCAGCCGCAATCGCTACCTGTCTTCGGAAGAACGTCGCACGGCCGCTCAGCTGTATCAGTCACTCGTGCTGGGGGAAAAGCTGGCGAAGGAAACGCAGCTGGAGCCCGCGGAAATTTCTGCTCGCATGCATCAGCACCTCGAAGCGGCTGGCGGAATTCAGGTCCAGTACGCGATACTCGCAAACACCAGCTCGCTCGAACCACTCACCTCGCGCGCTGGACATTCTCAGGCTGTTGGGCTGATCGCCGCGCGAGTCGGCACGACGCGGCTGATTGACAACCTGATAATCTCGTTGTAACGCGCTGTTCACAGTGTAGAACGACTGTCCCAGTCGTTTGCGTATCTGCGCTTTGGTATTTCGTGTCGGAAAACATGAACCGAGCACAGCCGCTCCACCCCGGTGAAGCCGGCCGGCAACAGGCTTGTCGTCTATTCACATCAGCATTCGACGAATGTTGACGATCGGCAACATCGCTTCGACGCACGTTCAGAAACATTTTGTGCGGCGAACAAATAGGGACCCGCAAAAAGACTGCGATTTGAGCGGTAGTCGGCTCGCATAGCTCACAAATTGGCGATGAGACCGGAAAAGGCATTTGTTTTGCGAAATGAGAGTGACATGGTGTCAGACTCTCTGGTCTTCTCAAAACGGTGTCCCGTGAAACTCGCCTACCTCACCGAAGTTGCTGCTCTGCTCGCTGCTCATGGACGTCTGTTTGTGGAACAGCCGGGAGAAGTTCCGTCACAGACAATTGGTGACTACTACATCCTGAGTCGCAATCGATTCAATCGCTGGATGCGAGACCTGAACGATCTGGAACAGGGCCTGAGCATCCGTGATCCTCTTCATCTGATCGGCGTCATGCCGACTCGCCCTGCGACTCGGACGCTTGCTGAACAAATCCTGATCAATGAAATGGTCGCCCGCATCTGGACGATCCTGCTTCTGGCTCGCGACCGTTACAACGGCGTTGACCGCATTCACGCTCTGGCTCACAACGTCTTCCTCGGACACCTGTCCGTTCGCAACAAAGCGCTGAGCGTTGTTCTGACGGACGATCGTCTGCAACAGGGAGACCTTGTCGCGATTGACAAGCTCCGCAAGTCCACCGAACGATGGACTGACCTGCTCTGCTGTCCACTGATGTCCGAATACAACCTGTGGCAGTACGCGTTCCATGAAGACACAGCTCGCGAACTGTATCGCGATCGAGTCGACCAGCAGTCGATCGATTTCCGAAGCCGTGCGTGGGTCCTGATTCTGTCGGGCCTCCGACACACGTTTCAGGAAAAAGATGCGCTCGGTTGCCCCGTACACGATGACGACCGTCGCCTGATTCGCCTGATGCTGAACAGCTTCCCGGAAGAGTCTCCCGAGATGACCTTCTGGATGAGCTCCCGAGTCCGCGAAGCCCGCCGTTGTTCCTGAGAAGGGGTGAGGAGAAGAACGTGCTGCCTCAGAGCTGGAAGCTCTAAGGCAACCAGAAGGCGCAACAAAAAAAGCCCCTGTCGGAACAGGGGCTTGCAGGATCAGGTTGTTGTTCAGAGCATCAGCCAAATTCGGGGCGACGGCGGTCCAGCTGTTCTTTCAGGCGGGCCACGATGCTGGAATGCATCTGACTGACGCGCGATTCTGAAAGGCCCAGCGTGTTGCCGATTTCCTTCATCGTCAGTTCCTCATAGTAATAGAGGATGATGATGAGTCGCTCGTTGCGATTCAGGCCTTTGGTGACCAGCTTCATGAGATCCGTTTTCTGGATCCCATCCGTCGGATCTTCGCAGCGAACGTCTTCAACGACGTCGACTTCACGAACATCCTTGTAACTGTCGGTCTCGTACCACTTCTTTTCGAGGCTGACGAGATTCACAGCGCTGGCTTCGGCCTTGAGTCGTTCGAATTCCTGGATGGAAAGACTCATCTGCTCCGCAATTTCCGACTCGGTGGGCGGACGGCCGACACGTGCTTCCACGGCTTTGCGAGCCGCTTCAACCTTGCTGGCCTTGCTGCGAACAAGACGAGGAACCCAGTCCATAGTACGAAGTTCATCGAGCATTGCTCCGCGAATACGCGGCACGCAATAAGTCTCGAATTTGACTCCGCGATCCATGTCGAACGCTTCAATCGCGTCCATCAGCCCGAAAACTCCGGCTGACATCAAATCGTTCAGGTCAACGCCTTCCGGGAGCTTCGCCCAGACTCGTTCGGCGTTGTATCTGACCAGCGGCAGATACCGCTCCATGAGGCGGTTCCGCAGTTCCT
>CAZIGZ010000263.1:0-4486 GCA_964538835.1 uncultured Chitinophaga sp.
CGATTCCACGTCTGCCTGCGATCCTGTGGAAACTCGTCCGGTCGCTGGTCGCGGCGGGGCCGCGAAGTGCCGCTCGGCAGGCGGCACCTACGGGTTCTCGAATTCCGGGGCACTGTCGCCATCGGGCGGAGTGCTGCTTATGATGCGGACCAGAAACAACGAATCTGGTCGATTCGTTGGCGGGGAGTTTCTCACACTGTTCGCTGGCCTCAAACAGGCGCGTGGCGTGTGATGAAGAATTCGAATAAGGATCTAATCAGGGTTTCCACATGCCTGTCACACGCATTGCCACGATTCTTCGAGACGGTCAACCAGGAACGACGATCACCGCAAAAGGCTGGGTGAGGACTCGGCGAGATTCCAAGAACGGCTTTTCGTTCATTGAACTCAACGATGGCAGCTGCATGAAGAGTCTGCAGGTTGTCGTGGAAAGCACGGTTCCCGGTTACGAACAGTCGATCAAGGACGTCACGACTGGTGCCAGCGTGGCGATCGAAGGAACGGTCAAGGAATCGCCCGGCAAAGGACAGCGGATCGAACTTCATGCCAGCTCGCTGACCATTCTGGGAGCAGCCGATCCGGCGACGTATCCTCTTCAGAAGAAGGGGCACAGCTTTGAGTTTCTTCGCGAGATTGCTCACCTGCGTGCTCGCACCAACACGTTCGGCGCGGTCGCACGCGTTCGAAACTGCATCAGCTGGTCGATTCACAATTTCTTCCAGCAGCGAGGCTTTCTGTATCTGAACACGCCGATCATTACGACGTCCGACTGCGAAGGCGCAGGGGAGATGTTTCAGGTGACGACTCTGGATCTGGCGATGCTCGCAAAGAAGCAGATCGACCAGATCGACTGGAAGTTTGACTTCTTTGCCAAGCCGGCATCACTCACCGTCAGCGGTCAGCTGGAAGCAGAAACGTACGCCACAGCCATTGGTGACTGTTACACGTTCGGCCCCACGTTCCGTGCGGAGAACAGCAACACGACTCGGCACCTGGCGGAGTTCTGGATGGTGGAGCCGGAGATGCCGTTCTACGAGCTGCCGGACAACATGGACCTGGCGGAAGCGTTCATCAAGACGATGGTGAATGATGTGCTGGCGAAGTGTGGCGATGACATGGAATTCTTCAATGAACGCATCGACAAGACGGTGCTGTCCAAGCTGGAGAACATTCGAAGCAAGGACTTCATTCGCCTGCCGTACACGGAAGCGATCGACATCATCACGAAGAGCGGGAAGAAGTTTGACTATCAGGTTCATTGGGGCAGCGACCTGCAGACGGAACACGAGCGATTCCTGACGGAAGAACACTTTGGGCAGCCCGTGATTCTGTACAACTATCCTCGCACGCTGAAGCCGTTCTACATGCGATGCAATGACGACGGGAGAACGGTGCGAGCCATGGATGTTCTGGTTCCGGGTGTTGGCGAAATCATCGGCGGCAGCCAGCGTGAAGAGCGACTGGACGTACTGATTCAGCGCATGCACGAATGCCATCTGAACCCGGAAGACTACTGGTGGTACGTGGATCTTCGAAAATACGGCACCGTGCCTCATTCCGGCTTTGGGCTGGGACTTGAACGCGCTGTGCTGCTGATTACCGGGATGACAAACATTCGCGACGTCATCCCGTTCCCTCGCACGCCGGGACACGCTGACTTCTAGAACGCCGGACTGACGCGTAAAGTGCAGATGTGGTTGAATGACGGCGTGTGCTGCGAAACGATGGACAACAGTCGTTCTATTCGGGGAGATCGTGATGCGTGGTGTGGTTTGGCGAGTCTGTGGCGGTGCGATGATTGGACTGCTGATGCAGGGGGCCGTGTGGTCTCAGGAAATCAGCGTGCCGGAACTCACTGCGGATGAGCAGAAGGCAATGGCCGCCATTCAGCAGGGTCCCGTCACGGCCACGATCTCGTTTCTGTCCTCCGACGAAATGGCGGGACGTGATACTCCCTCGAAGGAACTGAACATCGCTTCCGCCTATGTGGCCGCTCGATTTCGAGGCGCGGGGCTGGAAGGGCTGGGTCCGGAAGGTTCGTTCTATCAGACCAACGAGCTGGAACAGTTTGGCGCTCCGGCCAGCAATGCAACGGTGAAGGTCGGAACCGACTCGGTTCAGGTGCTGGGAACGGTGTTTGGCCCTGATGAAGCTGCTGAAGTTCGCTCCGTTGTTGTCACAGACAAAGATGACGTGGCAGGAAAGCTCGTGGTGATGGACGAACCTGCTCTGCCGCCGCAGGCTGCTTCGAATCCATTGATGGGCACCGTTTCGATTGCTCGGCGAATTGCACCGATTGTTGCGAAGAAGCCTGCAGGCATTTTGATTCGTGTGGCCGAAGGAAGTCCGCTGCCGGAAGCCATCGCTGCGATTCAGGGCAAAGCGTTTTCCATGCCGGCTCAGTTTCAGTTTGCCCTGCCAGTGGTACTGATTGCCGCCGGAACCAAACTGGAAGGCGAAGTTCAGCTGAACGCGACGCCTCGCGTTCGCAACGTGGCTCAGGTTCATAACGTGATCGGCGTGCTGCGAGGATCCGATCCGGAGCTGTCAAAGCAGGCCATCATGATTACGGCTCACTTGGATCACATCGGCGTGCTGCAGGGAGATCGTCAGGGCGACACGATCAACAATGGTGCCGATGACAACGCGACGGGATGTACCGCCGTTGTGACACTGGCCGATGCCTTTGCAGCCCTGGAAACAAAGCCGGCTCGTTCGGTGATCTTTATGACGTTCTGGGGCGAAGAGAAGGGCCTGCTTGGTTCGAAGTACTTTGCCGACAAGCCGCTCTGGCCGCTTGAGAACGTGGTGGCCAACGTCAACATCGAAATGATCGGACGTCCTGAAGTCGGCGCTGACGAAAAGATGTGGGGCACCGGCTGGACTCGATCCACCCTGGGTCCTCAGCTGGCCGCCGGAGCAAAGCGAGCCGGCGTTGAAGTGTTCCATCGCGAAGATGTCAGCGAAATGCTGTATGCTCGGAGCGATAATTACTCGTTCGTGCAAAAGGGTGTGATTGCTCACAGCTTTTCTGCCGGATCACTTCACACCGACTACCATCAGCCCGGCGATGAGTTTTCGAAGCTGAACGTGAAACACATGACGCGGATTTGCCAGGGGTTGTTCGCTGGCTGTCTGCCGCTGGCGAAGAATCAGCTGACGCCGACGAAGACGGAGTGAAATGGGCGTGGGGCCGCAAGGGCATGGGAATCAGGTGAAGAATAGGAATCATAGGAACCATCATTCCGGTCATTCTCATGGTTCCCATCAATCCCATCGCATTCCTGTCCCACCGTCCTAAACCCGCGGCTTTGCCGCCCCGCCAACTTCAGCCAGTTGCCGGTCTCTTGTCCTGATTGCTTCACCGATGACCTTCAGGCTGTCGGCATCCAAAGTTCGGTCGCCGGCGGTTGCTGTTTGTTCAATCTGTTGCGGGCTGCGAGCACCCACGATGGCGGCGGTCAATGCGGTCTGTCGAAGCGTCCATGCAATGGCGACATCGGAGACGCTCCAGCCAAGTGACGCTGCGAGTCTTCGGAGTGTGTCGACGAAGGCGAGATTGATCTCCAGCTGCGGGGAATGAAATCGCGGGTCGCGCGACCGATGATCTTTCTCCGTCAGTGACGCTGCACGTTCGGCGGTGAACGAACCAGTCAGCAGTCCTTTTCCCATCGGGCTGTAACAGATGACGCCGATCTGGTTCTGTTCGCAGAACGGCAGAATCTCGGCTTCGATGTCCCTGGTAATCATGCTGTATGGGGGCTGAAGCGAGGTGATCGGGTGAATGGCCTGCAGTCGCTTCATCTGACTGACGGAATGATTCGAAACACCAATGTGGCGGACCTTGCCCTGTGTCTTCAGATCGACAAGCGTCTGCCAACCCTCTTCAATTTCCTCGTCCGGTTCCGGCCAGTGCATCTGATACAGATCGATGCAGTCCACGTTGAGACGCTTCAGGCTGGCTTCGCATTCTGCAACGACACTTTCGCGTCGCAGGCACTTGCCGATTTCGCCGTTCCCCAGAGCGACTCGTCCGCATTTCGTGGCGATCAATGGTCGCTTTGATGCGGGAATCTGTTGCAGCGCTTTCGCTACCAGAACTTCGCTGCGTCCTTCTCCGTAGATTGCGGCCGTATCAATCCAGTTGATGCCCAGCTCGACGGCTCGAACAATCGCCGCGATCGCTTCGGATTCATCCTGATCGCCCCAGCCGAACTTCCAGTCACCGCCGCCGATCGCCCATGTACCGAGCCCGATCACGCTGATGGAAATCTTCTCGGGGCCAAGTAATCGATACAGCATGACGGTTTCCTGATCAGGGGCGGGTGGGTGAATGAAGCAACGAAATGACTCGTGACACAGTGGAACTGTAGCAGCCGAGCAACGTTTGCCGCACTGCGAAAGTTCGTAAAGTAGGTGCCGCTTGCCGAGCGGCACCTTGCGGCGTGGCCGCAACAAGCGACCAGACGAGTTTCCATTGGAACGC
>CAZIGZ010000264.1:0-4477 GCA_964538835.1 uncultured Chitinophaga sp.
CCGACAGATTTAGTTTAGGTCTGTTCATGCAGGGTGGCACAGCTTGGACAGGCTGTGTGGAAGCGCACGGCGTCGTGGAACTTGAGACACTCTACGATGGTCTGAATCTGGTGTTGGAAGAAAACACGTCACCATGGAAGCGGACTACACCACGACCCCGGAACCGTGCGGAAATGCTCCCAGCCAACATCGCTTGCGCCACTCACTTTCCGTATTGCGAGTCCCGAGTATGGCGTTGGCTCTCCAGCAACGCAGCGGGGTTCGGGATTGGCCGTTGGGTGAGCGGGAACGACTGAGGACAGTCGTTTTACACAGGGCTAGGACAGTGGGATGGGCCAGCTCCAGCCGGATGAGAATCCACCGTCGACGTAGAGGGTTTGCCCCGTCATGAAGGCTGACGCTTTGGAGGCCAGGAAGATCGCGGTGCCGACCATGTCTTCGGGAACGCCGAGTCGTCCGAGTGGAGCATTGGCTTCGTTCCATGCCTGCATGTTGGGATCGGACCAGAGTTTTCTGGTGAGGTCTGTCAGAATGAAACCAGGCGCCAGGCTGTTGACTCGAACGCCATGCCGGCCCCATTCCAGCGCGAGTCCTCGAGTCATTCCCTGCATGCCGAACTTGCTGACGGCGTAAGGAAGCACGCCTTTCAGGGGCATCCAGGTGTTCAGAGATTCGACGTTGACCTGAACGCCCTGGCGACGTTCGATCATGTGTTTGCCAACTTCCTGGCACATCAGAAACGCGCCGCGAAGATTGGTGTCGAGAATAAAGTTGTAGTCCTCCAGAGTCACCGTCTCCGCTCGCTTGCGTCGATTGACTCCGGCCACATTGACCAGCGTGTCGATGCGAGACGTGCGTTCGAGGACCTTGCTGACGGTGGCGGGAATGTCCTCGGGCTTGCTCACGTCGCAGACGAGACCGTGAGTCTTGAGTCCCGCTGCTTCCATCTCCTCGACGGCGCGCTTGACGGAGTCTTCGCTTTGGCTGCAGATCGTGACATCCGCGCCTCGGCGAGCGAACCCTTCTGCGATCGCACGACCTATGCCTCGACTTCCGCCGGTGATGAGAACTGACTGGCCTTCAACGGAGAACAAATCGTCGGACATGATGACATCCAGTGTGAACTTGCAAAGTGAACTTGCTGTGTGTGACCTTGGAATGACAGCATAGCGGTCTTCCGAGAATTCAGAAGCCACGCATTGATCGCCACGTGATTCCCGAGTGATGATTTCCATCGCGGGGGAAAAAACGAAAAGAACTCAGGAGGTTGGGGCCCGCCTGAGTTCTGATGGTTTCAATCGAGATCGCGGTCAAGTGAAAGTCACATGACTTCTTCAACAGGCTGTTACGACTGCACTCCCTGGCCAGGCTTGCGAGCGATCATCGACTTCGGCTGCTGAGATCGTGGTGCGGCTGGAGCTGTCGGCTCGGTGTGGTTGCGAATTGCTGACGAACCATGTCCGCTGCTGCGAAACGCCGGTCGGCTGGCGGTCGCGAATGCAGAGTTCGAGTGCTGTCGCTGATGAAATCGCGACGCAATCGTCTGATCCTGTTCCGGATTGGAATGCAGAGCCATGGAGAACACGGCGGCAAGTCCGGCGGCGGCGAGCATCATCTGAGTGGAGGGGATGGGTTGTGACATAGATCAAACTCCGCAGGAAGGACTGTAGCAGTCAGGAAGATTTCGCCGGTCGCGTGAAAGGTGCCAACATGAACTCAGTCAGGTTTGACACTCTGTCGCTTCCGAGCTGCGATGGCTCCATCTCCGTCGCTGCCAACACAGGCATAGACATCATCGACGGACGCGTCAGGCAACCACTCGTCTTTCGCACTCAAACCTACCACCTGGACGAACTCGGACGAGCATTGTCGTTTCGATTGCCAGGATCGCACAGTTCAACCTGGCGGGAACTGACACTCGCGACAGTCAGTGAAAGTCTCCGGCTGGGGACTTTTGCTAAGCGATCCGCTCAACTGGCCGAAGAAGTCGCCATGCTTGCTAATCGTTTCTAAGGGGCAGGGAATTCCACTACGGGCTTTTTTCAGGCGATCGGCCTGCAGCGCGAGTCCGGTGCAACAGACCTCGCCGGAAGTCAGAGAACACATGAGACGCCAGCAATGTGGCTTCGGACGTCAGATCTTCAATTCGGCTTCGAAACACGGCCAGTGCGCCGATGGCTGGAATGGCAACGCCGAGCCCCTGGAGTGTGGTGACGAGCGCTTTGTAAATTCCGGGGGCAAGTTCGGAGATTTGCGGATTCGCTTTCAATTCGAATTCCATAAAGGCCACGATCATGCCCCAGACCGTACCCATCAGTCCCAGCATCGGAGCAAGAGTACTGATGACCGAAAGGTATTCGATTCGGCGCGAACATCGAGCCGCCTGTTCGACGGCCGCATCTTCCATGGCCTTTTCCACCGCGGCGTAATTGCCGACCGGTATTTCCTCCAGCCCGGCATTCAGGACACGGCTCAGGAACCCTGGATGTTTCTGGCAGACGGCCTGCGCTTCCTGAAGTTTCTGAGCGGACAGCAGCTGATGAATTTCTTCCGCAAGCCCGGGAGGCATGAAGTTTGATTTGCGCAAGTTGATGCAGGCGTCGACAATCAAAGCCACCATCAGGAAGCTGAGAAACATGATGACGTAACCGATCGTTCCGCCGGCCGCCAGCATTTCTCGCACGCTCAGGAAGTCGCGATTCTGACGAACTGCCTCAGTGACTTCTTCCTGTGCCCAGGCGGGAGAGTCCAGGACCAGAAGACAGAACAGCACAGCAAGCATCTTCACGGCCGTATGAAGCAGTCCGCGAAGCAAGCAACGACTCTCCCGAAGGCTGGACATCCCTGTCATCGGCGTACAAATCCCAACCAGACTCTGTCGGCAAGCAGCAATTTCTCCGGCGGGAATCGTAATGGAAAGCGGTTTTTGGAGAAAGGCGGGAAAGTGACAGCCGTGAAGCCCGCCGCGCCATCACGGAACGGCCCTTTGCAGAACAAAAGGGCAGCCGCTGAGCTGGCAGCATCAGGGTTTCCTCGCCTTCCTGTGCATTTCGGTCAGTTGAGTCCAGCTGATGATCTCGATGCCCATCGCGTCAATTTCCGCTTTGACCGCGGGGTCTGAGAAGATTCTTGCGTCATCGCCTCGAAGAAAGTGACTTGATGTGATCGCCTGCAGCTCGGCGTCGTCCGTCCCGCAATGAATGATCATCTGAGTCACGCCGGGTTTCAGATTGCGAAACGTGTCCAGATACCGACGCTGACGAGCTTCATGATCTTTGCCGTCGTAGTACTGATAGAGGTAGTCAATGGGTGGCAAACCTGCGGTCTCAAGCTGGTTGATGTACTGTTCTCTCCTGCTGACAAGATCCGGATATCCTGGCGCAAGGGCCGGGTCAATGTGCCGCATGATCATGATTGGCAGCTTGTACTCCAGTCCAAGTCGAACATAGACATCCAGCATGTCTCCGGAAGCCAGGACGGTTCCCATATGAGTATCCAGGTGACTGAGTCGAATCCCGGCGGCCAGCGCTTTGTCGATCTGAGCACGCAGTTCCGTTTCCACTTCCGCGGGCCTTGCTTTGCCGACCACGTCTTCTTTTCGACGAGGCAGATAGCCTTCCGCATCGACCAGCGTCGGCACCTTGTCTTTGCCGGCCACTGGTCCCCAGCGGTAACCACCGAACTCGGAATTCAGTGTCAGGTGAATTCCGAAATCCTTCTCCGGGTGCTGCCTGGCCCATTCAGCAAACTCAGGAAACCAGGGGCAGGGAACCATGATGCTGCAAGATGAGACGAATCCCTTCTCCATGGAATCAATCGTCGCTCGATTCACGGAATGACTCATGCCGGCATCGTCAGAGTGAATGATCAGATAGCGTTTGTCGGACGTGTCCTGGGCCGGTAATGGAGAGGTCCTCAGGTTTGGAACAGCCGCCGCGAAAACCACAAGCAACCATCGAATTGAACAGGACATTCACGGAATCCCATCGTGATCAGAGACAATTGTCTGCATCCAAAATATCCGAAACCACCGAGTCTGTCATGACACATACGCGGCGGTTCGAAGGGTGGCAGCCCCGGAAGATTCCGTCAATCATCCTGCCACTCATTGGGCAGACGAAGAGGTGTGAAGAAGGGGGAGCGGGATTAAGGTTAAGGTCAGGATTAAGAAATGGGAGGTGCGTGGGCCGTGGCGGCTTGTCATGGACCGGCACAATCTGCCGGTGTCGATCGGTTGGCTGTCCGGGGGGGCACACAAAAGCGAGGTTCTCAGGGACATTCGCATTCGAGACAAATGCAGAAGGCGTTACCGTGCGATGGTGTCAGGAAGCAATTGGACGTCTACGCTGGTTCCCGAGGAGACATATTGAATGTCTTTGTATCGCTTCGCTCTGCTCGCTGCCTCGCTGATTCCTTCAATCGCCTGCGGACAGGGATTGCGCATCTCCACCGAGATTGTCGATGTGTCGGGATCAGA
>CAZIGZ010000265.1:0-2243 GCA_964538835.1 uncultured Chitinophaga sp.
TCGAGAACACGTAGGTGCCGCCTGCCGGGCGGCACTTCGCGGCCTCGCCGCGACCAGCGACCGGACGAGTTTCCACAGGATCGCAGGCCGACGTGGAATCGCAGAATCGCTGAGCTTGTTCTTTTTGGCCGAGTGGGATTGGCATCTAGTGGATGCGAGAACACGGTTCGCCTGACGGCGAAAGTCTCGCTCGGCAAGCGAGACCTACTGCTTTCACATGACGGAACAGGGCGGCGTGCGTAAACTACGGTCAATTCATCACGAACACTCCTGCGACAGAAGCGACCATGTCATCCATTTCAGACGTCTTTCGACTTGGCCGGAACATTGTTTTGTTCCCGGTCGTCCACGGCAGCGGCGACTGTGCGGTGGAAGTGCGCAGGCTGATGCTGAACGAACGGTTTTCCTGCCTCGCTGTTCCCCTTCCTCCTTCGTTTCAGCAGGATGTCGAAACAGCCCTGGAATATCTGCCGGCAGTCACGGCTGTCTTCCAGCGAGAACCCCAGAAATCGTTTTCGTCCGCCTCTACCGATTTTGAAACGGGCGAGGAGGAGGATTCCGACACGCTTCAGCGCACCAGCTATGTTCCGATTGATCCGTGTCAGCCAGTCATCGCCGCGCTGAGGATTGCTCGGCAGGAACGCATGACGCGAGCATTCATCGATGTCGAAACCGATCATTATCTGGCCTACGAAGCCATGCTGCCCGACCCATGGGCTCTGAAACGCGTTCCGCCGGAACAGTTTGCCACGGCCATTCTTCCTGCGCTGCCAGCTCCGAAGGACCCGGAACATCTTCGTCGAATTCACTGGATGGCAAATCAGCTGCACCGGCTGTCTGCGGCTCACACTTCCGTTCTGTGTCTGTGTGGACTGCCGGACTGGCCATGGATTCGCGATGCGTTCAACTCCGTGGTCGACTGTCCTCTTCCCGCGACTCTGGAACCAGCTCCGACGGAACTGTACGGCGTCGCTCAAAAGACGTTGCTGTTCATGCTGGGAGAAATGCCATACATCACTGGTCTCTACGAACGTGCCAGGGCCGAACTGGACGACGACGAGAACCTCTCGATCGATGGCATCAAATCGCTTCTGATTCAGGCACGCGAATCGTATCGCACGGAGTTCAAGTCACGTGCTCGCCGGATCACGCCGCATCTTCTGTCCGGATGTCTGAAGTACGTCCGAAACCTCTCTCTGATGGAACGACGATTCACGCCGGATCTGTACACGCTGGTCGTGGCTTCTCAGCAGACAGCCGGTGATCAGTATGCCATTCATGTGGCGGAGACGGCTCGAGACTATCCTTATGCGCCGCCGTCCGATCTTCCGGAAGCACGCTTCGGCACAGACCGAGCAATTCTGCCGGACGGTACCGAGATTGAACCTGTCTGTCGTCTGCCAGGCCATCCGGTCTCCTGGCGCAGCTGCCGTCTGAATTCTCGCCCGGATCGTCGCACGATGACGGAGTGGCAGCGATCGTGGAATCCATACGGTCAGTGCAGCTGGCCGCCGGAAGACGTCGCGATTGAGCGATTTCGAACGCACGTGAAGGATGTGGCCATCGACCTGATCGGCAACGATCTGGCTCGCACGGAGAAGTTCTCGGCCAGCATGAAGGATGGGCTCGACATTCGCGAGACTCTCCGAAACTGGCACACCGGCGATCTGTATGTGCGAGTCTTTCCGCCGGCCCGTGGAAAGATCGACTGTGTCATCATGCTGTTCGATTCACCGGCAGATCCGCGTGATTATCCGTGGCGAATCACATGGCATGCCGAGCATCATGACGAGTCCACGCTGTCCCTGTTTGCGACCAACTTCATGGATGACATGGTCGGCCCGGGCATCGCAGTGGCACGTTACGGTGGATGCATGTTCCTGTTTCCGCCGCGGCCGATTCCGGATATCTGGCGCGATCCTCAGTTCGACTTCGCGGATACTCTGGAAGAACGTCTGGTGGCGGCCGGACTGCATTATTCGCGCGAACGACATATTGCTCTGATGAGTCATTCGCCTCCGGGAGCGGGCTGGCGACGACTTGCCGCAAAGTACCATCGCCGGATCGTCCACGTGCCTCTGGCTCGCTTTGGTGCAGAGACGATTGAGAAGCTGCGAATCTTCCATGTGCTGAATGGCCATCACGTCCGATCGTACGCCGACCATTTCATCCGACGCCCGTAAGCAAGGTGTAGGCGAGTCATTCCATGACTCGAACCTCGTTCCCTGTATGCCGCCATGGCA
>CAZIGZ010000265.1:2343-4475 GCA_964538835.1 uncultured Chitinophaga sp.
TGCCGAATCGACTCGGCACAGACCAGCGGCCTGCTGATTTCATCACAACCCGATGCGTCAGCGACGGATCGTGCCGCGCTGGCAGCTGATGCCGCAAAGAACAGTCCTCGCCGCAAGCGGCTTGATCAGCTCGCGGTCATGGAATGACCGAGCTACGGCGCGCAAAAAAAGGGGTTCGGCTTAGCCAAACCCCTGAGTCGCTGATCACAGGATCATGCTGCGTGTCGATTAGTATTCACCAATCGTTTCGCCGCCGGACTTGGTTCCCAGAGCACCCCAGACACCATAAGGGCTGCGGCTGCCGATTGTGGTGGCTACACCCAGGTTTCCGGTGTCGATGTTCTCGGAGATGAATCGCACGGAACCGTCGGCCAGAACAACCTGCACGCCGCCGGTGTGCATGCTGCTTGGCGGGAACACACCTACAGCACCGTCAGCGTTGGTGTTGCCGTCGTTGATGCAGGATGGACCGTTCGGAGCAATGACCGTGTAGAACGAGTTGATTTCTGGCTGACCATCGCACCAGATGGAGCTGAATCTGCCCTTAACCGTGGCTCCGCTGGTGTAACGGTCGCCCGCACGAATGGCAGCAGCAGCAGCAACGCAGGCACCTGGATTTGTGGTGATGGCTCCAACGTTCACGATAATGCCTTCCTTCACAGTCGGCGTCGCTTTTCCGTTCAAACCAAAGTTTGCCTGAACGCGTTCGCCCATGGCGATCGTGTTGCTGGTTCCGTCAGTACAATCGCGGAGATTGTAGGTTCGACGCCAGGCAAACAGTCCGCTCACGTCCTGAGCATCACGGCCGTTGCCGGAGCTGGTGCCAAGAAAGTCACCTCGGCTGAAGCCGTAGCTGCAGGTACCTCGACCAGCAAGAATTCCTGGATCGGTCGGGCAGGAGAAGAAGGAAATTCGCTGCGTGTAAATCGCCGGTGCCGGCGCCGTACCGCTCCAAGGAGCGGGTCCGCCTGGTGGAATCGGTGGAGAGGTCGAAGGATCTCCCGCATTAATCTGGTTGTACAGAGCCGTTTGTTCCAGGTATGGCAACAGAGCAATCACGCCGGTGCGGCGTTCATAGTTGCCGTCCAGTCGGTTTCCGTTCCCGTAACCAACTGTACCACCTTTGGCCGGTGGAAACGCGTTGAACACGTCATGATAGTTGTGCAATGCAAGTCCGAACTGCTTCAGATTGTTTTTGCACTGAGTACGACGAGCTGCTTCGCGGGCCTGCTGAACGGCCGGAAGAAGCAGAGCTACCAAGATGGCGATGATCGCAATCACCACCAGCAGCTCAATCAGGGTAAACGCTTTTCTGCGATTCACCGGACACCTCCAAAATCAGAAAAATGCAAGAAATGTGAAATAAAGGCCAACGGCCTGCTTTCAGGATGATTCCAGAGTAGGGTGAAACCTGAACAAATGCAAGCCCTCCCTCACGCTGCACGCCCTAAAGTTGTGCGTTTTTGCTCACTCGCCAGTCACGCGTTCAGTTGCTTATCACCCTGACTTTCAATAGCCTCTCACTGGTTGCCTGCACCTGGGTTGGTCGTTTTTGAATGGGATCGTTGGGTGTTGATCATGAAGAGTTCGACTGGGTTTGTTCGTCTTCTCTGCTGCGTGATGCTGTTGGTTATCTCGGGATGCGGTGGTGGCGAGAAGCTCAACCGTCCTCCGGTTTACAAAGTCCGCGGAAAAGTCACGTTTCAGGGCAAGCCCGTGAAGGGAGCCGACGTGACCTTCATGAACCGCGAATCGAACCGTAGTGCCTTTGGGAAGACGGACGAGAACGGCGAATACCAGCTGACCACGTTCAATGCCAACGATGGTGCGGTGGAAGGAAAGCACGAAGTCACGATCGTCGAGATCCCGCCGATTGCTCCCACCGCGGCAATCCCGGATGTTGAAAGCACTGACTATCAGCCACCTAAGCCGGGCGAAGAATTGCTTAACAAACCGAAGTCCTCGTTGCCCCAGAAATATGCGGATCCAGCGTCTTCTGGATTGATCGCGGTTGTGAACAAAGACGGTGAAAACGTCAGCGACTTCGACCTGAAGCCATAACGTCTCAGCATCGTAGCTCGGTCATTCCATGACCGAGAGCTCATCCAGCCGCTTGCGGCGAGCACTGTTCA
>CAZIGZ010000266.1:0-4441 GCA_964538835.1 uncultured Chitinophaga sp.
TATGATTTCAAAACCCGCGTCATCGGCGGCTCCCGTTCACCGCATGGTTATTTCTCGTTTTGTGCCACGTTTAGTTTACATCCTCAGAGAGGACTTCGACACCACAGATGCGCCAGCCCACGTCCGTCCTTCGGTAAGTGTATTTTCCACGACGTTTAATGCTCCACTTTTTTGTGAAGAACACGAAAACCGAGAGCGAATAGATGCCAATCTGGTTCAGGATTTGGGTGACTGTTCCGTTGTCATTCATTGCGATGGTTTCGCGAGTCATTACAGAATCGACGGTCTTGAATTGCGCCAGCTGTTTTCGGACGTCACGCATCAGCTCATCGCGACCGATTGGCTTTCCATCAGGCTGGACATAGCGAAGGTCTTCGGTGAAGAAGCTGCGATAAGCGCCGATGTCCCTTGCGAGAAATGCTTGACGCGCAGATGCATGCATTGAATCAAGTTCGTCCGCGATCATACTGAGGCTTGGGTCTGTCACAGGATTGAGCGAATGCCTTTGAGAAATAACGACCCGCATCAGGGGGTGGCGGGAGTTGACATTGTGTTCAGATTTCGCAGTCCACCGCCACTCCCCTGCATGCGATGGTTCGTCGGCTTTTTCGTTTGACGTTGACCTCCATTATCAGTGTTGTGCTTCCTCTACGTCAAGCTGAGCACGCACATCGGCTATCCAACGATCTGAATCTTGGAACGGACACAGTTCAACACGCTTGCAACCCGCCAGTGCAAGTTCCATGTGCATGGCTGGTGCACGCATCGCATTGGAGCTGTGTATCACGACAGGGTAGTCGGGGAGATTGGAGGCGAGGTATGCCGTCACATCTTCACCGGTTCCACAGTCGATGTCGGAAATCGCGGTCGAATCGAGATCACAGTCAAGCGACAGGAGCCGGACATTGTTTGGGCGACTTGCGAGCCACGCGATCAGTTCGCGTGCAGAAATGAAAATGCGAAGTTCGAAATCCGCAAGCTGGTACATCGCTGCCGTACGGATTGCCGAAATGCGTCGCTGATCGTCTTCAAGAACTACAATGATGGGCATGCCGATCTGTGCCGACGAACGACCGCCATCAGCGGATGGCGGAAAAAGAGTATCCATGTCAAAACGCGAACTACCGCCATTCCGCTGCATGGCATTGTTCGCTTTGCGATTCTTTGCGATCGGCGACTCCGCGTTCAAATCACTGAATCGCAACACAATGAATGAAGGTTCAGCGGCGATCAGATTACGACCGGACCTTTGCGATGACAAGTCCAGTCTGCGACCTCCGCGAGCGAACCTGAAGGATCTCCGATGCCGCATCAGTGTTTTTGCGGCCTGCTGCGATTCATCCGTGTTCATCCGCGCAATCCGCGGTCCTCAACTGCGATACCGTCTTACTGCCCTGGTTTCGCACAACAGAAACGCTTGCCATGATCATGGAACGCGATCTGGATTCCGACCTAATCCGACGCGCTGGATGTCGTCTGCGATTGTCTTAGCGAACGACCAAGATCAGCCGGTTGGCGCGATTGACTTGCCATGTGTGAAACCGCCGACGCCAACTCGGCTGGATCTTTTTGTTCGCTTTGCGATTCTCCGTGATTCGCGACTCTGCAGCTGAACTGCTCAATCGCCACTGAATGAAGCGCGAAGCCATGGCAGCGTACGAAGCCAACTTTGCGATGACAAGTTCAACTTATGCACGATCGCTCAGGAATCAATATGATCAGCACCGCCGCTGCGAATCCTTGCACACTGCTTGCGACTGATTCGCGTTCATTCGCGTCAATTCGCGGTTCCAGATCGCGACTCCAATTTTGAGTCACCATCGTCACCACACGCGAACCCGAATGCGATTCTTTCCGATGCGCTGGATGCCTGCTGCGTCTGTCTTAGCGAACGACCGCGTTGACCGGGCCGCGGCAAGCAAATTTTCCATTTGAAAGCCGCCCGATCCGCGGCTCCGTGTCCAACGCTTTGTTCTGCCATTCTTGGCTATTGGTATTCATCTCCGCATGTGCGATCCATCGCAATGGCAGCCAGCAGTGGAGTGTCGAAGTCTATTGTATCGGGAGCAGATGGGAATTGCGATTTGATGGCAGATGTAACCATCATTTCGGATTCTTGTGGCAACCGACTTTCAGTGACAAGGCAGCGACTTGTCGCTTCAACAAGATCACGAATAGTCAGTTCTTCCCAGGGCCTGATTTCTTCCACGACTGCATCTGGAATTTTCAGACCTTGATCATCTTCGATTTGCGTGATGATCTGAACCGCGCAGAAAAACGCTGCGGCTCCTTCACAGCTTGCCCGCATTGTGAGGCCGGTATCACGAAGCGATGCGTGACAAATCGGGCATGATGCGTCCAATCTGAGTAGAGCTCGTACTCGCACCTTGACGATTCGGCCACATACAGCGCACGTTATTTCGAGTGGGTCTAAGAAACGCATTTGTTAGTGGCAGAACGGTTACGCTAACCCGGTTGCCGCGAGCAAGCTTCAATTTCAAAAAACCATGGTAGGCAACTCGGGTTCAGCGTTTTGTTCGCCACCATTCTTCAATTGCCCGGCGGGGTCTCTCATGTGTCTGGGGCGACAGTCATTGACGTCGCCATTTCCAGAACCGTCATTCGATTTTTCGCCGAGCACTTTTCGTTCTGACGTTACGCCTTCGGGAGTGCTGTTCTTTGAAGTCGTTATAGCAATCGCAACAGACAACTGCAAAATCGTTGAATGCCACGAACGCTTCTGTCATGTCCTTTTCTGACACAAAGAACTCCTCGCATTCTTCGCACCACGCTTGGAGGTCTTCAGGATCGGAACTGTTCTCAACGAAGCCAACCGGATCGACCGCGTCGATCATGTGACAGCAAACAACTGCAGTGATCTTCTTGCCGTGCTGCTCGCACTTGAGGTAGGAAGGCTTCCGCTTTGACATAAGGAAGTGTCCAGTCGGTATTGTGGCGAACGTTGGTGTTCACCAGCTTGCCGCCAGTGAGCTGGAATGGACGAAAAAACCGGGTCGGCAAGCTGGTGCAACACATTGTTGAACAGGACGGCTTGCCGGTGGTGGGCCTGTGGTCTGAGGGCCAAATGTGGCCTTCTCTTATACTATGGAGTTTCATTCATGGCGGATGTGGCTGGGCCATTCTGTCACGTTCGACATACCCCTCGGCACTTCGCTCGCGGCGAGGATGGTACACGTCTCTGACGGCCACACAGGAATTACAACGCGGACACCGTGGCGGGTCAAGGCCACGCACCTGGGTTGCCGCCGCCTGAGGCCCGGAACCTGCCTCTTCGCCGGCCGATCCGCCCAGTGCTGCACGAACCGCCTTGCAGACACTTTTGCAGCAGTTTGCGTACAGTCCGCTGCGACGAATCATCCGCAGGCCATGTGGTGGAACATGCTCAAACCAGCGACTCAGGAATTCGTGCGGTGTCACCCGCATCTGTTTTTCCAGGCCGTCTCGATGATCACGATACCGAAAAACCACGCTGCTGTTCGTGACCGAACAGATTCGCTTGTCGGAAATCGGGCCGCCTGTCATATACCGCGCAAGATACCCGGCAACCGAAACTCCATGCGGATAGCGTTCCTGAATTCGCACGTTCCATCTGGTCCGCCCCATGCGGTTTAGCAGGGAATGGCATTTCGCCGCTGACATCAGGGGCGGAATCGTCAGCTTCCCCGATGTCACGGCCTGCTTGAGAAACTGGCAAAACTTCCCCCGAAACACCGCATGCAGGACGCCAGCAGGAACGAGGATGCTTCGAGGACACTTCACAAACTGCCCGGAGTCGTCCACGCCACCTTCGCTCACCAGGCAATGCACATGAGGATGAATGCTGAGGTTCCGGCCCCACGTATGAAGCGCTGAAATGATGCCCGGCTGCGCGCCCAGATACTTCGGGTCCGCCAGCAGTTCTTCCAGTGACTGTCGAGCTGCTGTCATCAGCCGGTCGGCAAAAAGCTCACGGTTGAACTGCCAGAGAATGTTCAACTGCTCCGGGACCGTAAAGATCACATGCGAGTGACCACATGGAAGCAGATCCCGCGACATCTGCTCCAGCCAGTCCGCTCGTCGGCCTCCCTGACACTGCGGACAACTGCGATGGCGGCAGGAGTTAAACTTCACTTCGCTGAGGTGTCCGCAGTCGCAACTTGCCAGATGAGCACCCATCGCTTCGGTGCGGCAGTTCTGAATCGCCGAGGCCGCACGCAAAACGTCAATTCGCAACTTCTGTCCGGTGGACCATGATGTATAGAATCGATTAATAATCGTTCGAATACCTATAGTCTCAGCAACACCAGACAACTTACATAATCCTCCCCGGCAAGCCGGCATGTTCAACGAATTGCGATCTATGCGTCTGGCGATTAGCCGACGTATAGATCGTGCGTTGAACTTTGCCGCTTTGTGAGCGGTGCGGGCTCACGAATGGCCC
>CAZIGZ010000267.1:0-4316 GCA_964538835.1 uncultured Chitinophaga sp.
GCCCCAATCGTTCCCAATCCCGCCCCAAACCACGGCGCGCGGGGGCCTGTCACTCCCCTGCTCTTCTCGCCGTGGTCCATTCCGAAGAACACAACCCGCTTCACATGAGACAAGCCCTATCCGAGGCATCGTGCCCCCCGGTGTCGAAAGCGAACACTGTCGTTCACAGAGCCGCGTCGATTGACGTGGATTTCAAAGTCCGCGGCTACGATGGAACGGATAAGTTCGTCGTTTCGGTCAGGGGTAGTTGTCACACGTCAAGAGCTTACTTCACCAGTTCGATCTCGCCGGGGCGCCAGTTTTCGGACCGCGCGTTGAACGCCACCGATTTGCAAGCGCTGTGGGTTCGCAAATCAGCGTTCGCGGACTTCATCACGCTGAGGAATTTTCCGCGATCAGAGTCTACTGCTGGCGAACCGGTCTGTCACCCTGAACGCAAACGGCAATGTCGCTTTTCAACCGTCAAGCTTCGCCCTCAGCATCGCAATCCTCGTAGTCGCTTCACACTCACAGCCCCAAACGGCGAGCGCGAGGACACGAAGCGCTGACGACCGAGCGCTTGCCAGAGAGAACGCGGAACGATTTTGGGGATGACCTGGCGGAGGATTTGGGAACGATCGCTTTACGTTAAGTCAGTTCCCAGCCTTTGCGGTAGGCGCGGCGGATGAAGCGGTCGGCTTCGGGGGCGTTGGTGGCTTTCATGGCGGTGGCGTCCCATTCCAGCTTCTTGCCAACTCGATAAGCCACGTTGCCAAGGTGATTCGCTTCCGTCAGCCAGCCTGCGTACTGGAAGTTGCAGGTGGTTGGTTCGCCCGTCTTGCAGGCTCGAATCCACTCTTCGTGATGACCAATCGACGCTGGAATAAACGGATCGGGACGTTTGAAGTCCTTAAACTTGTCTTCCGGAAGCAGCACATGCTTGCCGTAGTCGGACAGCAGCATTCCTTTTTCACCCACAAACAGTACTCCGCTGTCCCATGCCGGGATCGATCCATTCGCCAGCAGTTCCGGTTTGTGAGTCCCCTGGTACCAGGTCAGAGCAACTTTCGGCTGATCTCCGTCCGCCTCATATTCGTATCGCACATGCATAGACGCCGGTGCCAGTTCCGGGTGGGCCGGAGGTCCGAAAGCTTCAATCGTTTTGGGGGCTCGAAGCTTCAGCGCCCAGAACGGAAGGTCGACCCAGTGGCTGCCGAGGTCTGACATGGTGCCGTTGCCGAAGTCCCACCAGCGATACCATTTTGGACCAGGGAAGTACACGTTGTTGAAGGGACGCTCCGGAGCCGGACCGAGCCACAGGTCCCAGTCGAGATCCGCAGGTACTGGATCGGCGGTTGCGGGACGATCGGTGACGTAAACGATATCACCAAACTTCTTTGCGTCTTCTTCGGACTGCAGGCCCCACGATCGCCCGACCCAGACGTGACATTCGCTGACAGCACCGATCGCCCCGGACTGGATCAGCTCCACGACGCGGCGATAGTTATCGCCGGCATGAATCTGAGTCCCCATCTGTGTGGCAACGCCGGCAACCGCAGCGGCTTCGCGGATGACGCGAGCTTCATAGATACTGTGAGTCAGTGGCTTTTCACAGTACACGTGTTTGCCAAGCTGAAGGGCAGGAAGAGTGGCAAAGGCATGAGTATGTTCACAGGTGCTGACGACAACGGCATCGAACTCATTGGGCTTGTCGAAGATCCGACGGAAGTCGGAGTCTTTTCGGGCCTGAGTATACGTCGCGGCAGCTCGATTCAGATTGCCCTGATTCACGTCGCACAAAGCGGTAATGTGCTCGGACGAAACCGACTGAAGATTGCCGCCTCCCCGACCGCCGCACCCGATCACGGCGATGCGGAGTTTGTCGTAATAGGACGACGCCTGGGACACCGGTGCCACGAAAACGCCCGCGGAAAGTGCGGCCGCAGTCTGCATGAAAGTACGACGACCCAACGTGGACATGGCGGGGCTCCTGCAAAGGTTCGGTCAGCGGAACAGCAACAGTGGTTCGTGGGGAACTCGCGGTTTCGTCGGAAATCCTCCAACGAGGGCGATGTCGGTTATTTGCGACTGCCAATCATGTAGAGATGGGAATCTGTTCGAAGCAGAATCTGACCATCGACAAAGACGGGTGTTGCAGTGGTATGTTCATCTGCAATCGTATTTTCGGCCAGCACTTTGAAACTGTCACCCACAGCGTCCACGACAAACACCGTGCCATCCTGGCGAGTCAGATAGACTCGGCCATCGGCCACGACCGGAGACGAACGAAACGTGTGGCGGTTCTTCTTGAGCGGGCCTGACCAGATTGACTTCCCGGTCTGAAGATCCAGGCAGTCTACGATGCCTCGGTTTTCACCATTATCACGGCACACGTAGATGCGACCGTCTTTGATGGCCGGAGTTGGCACGTCAGCGGAAGTGCCTTCGTTTGACCAGATGACATGAGTCTTTGAAATGTCGCCCTGGCCGCCCATTCGAATGCCCGTCAGCGTCCCACCTCGGGAATACGGAGCGACAACGATTCCTTCCGAAACCGCTGCCGAAGCGATCGAACGGAAGTACTTGTCGTTGTTTGGATTCATGCCGCTCAGGCGCCAGAGTTCGTGGCCGTCGCTGGCCGCGTGGGCCGTGACGTGATCGGCCCCGAGCACAACGATCGTCTCCTGACCGTTTTCCGTCACCACCACAGGGGTCGCGTAACTTTGAGCCGCCTCTTCCGGAGCACCGAGATTTCTGTCCTGCTTCCATCGAAGCTCACCGGTGTCTTTGGCGAACGCCGCCACATACGATGGTCCGGAGTGCATGCACGCGATCACAACGGCGTCTTTTGTCAGGACCGGTGAAGTGCCAAGGTCCCACCACAAAGTATCTTCCCCGTAGAGCTTCTGAAGGTTGTGGTGCCACTTCTGTTCGCCATCGACAGTAAAGCAGCCGAAATCACCACTCTTGAAATAGGCGAAGACAAGCTGACCGTCGGTCGCAGTCGAAGGGTTGGCTCCGGTTCCATCTTTCCCCGGCTTTCCATCGACAGCACTACCCAGCGTTGCCGACCACAGAGTTTTGCCTTGCCGGCTGACGCAGAGCACCACGTTCTGACCGTTTTCGGTTCCCGTCAGAAAGATGCGGTCACCCGAGACAGCGGGCGTCGACGCGCCGCGAATGGTCAGCGGCAGTTTCCACGCGATGTTCTTCTCCGCACTCCATTCGATCGGATATCCGCTGCCGTCGGCCACGCCATTCCCATGTGGGCCTCGCCACGTGGGCCAGTCACCAGCGACGCTCACAGAAACCAAGCCAAAAACCAGCGCAAACGCAGTGGAGCACGATTTCATGGAGTCACCCTGAGGAGGAAGGAGGGCAGGGTTAATGATTCTGGCGGAGGGAGCAGGGTTTCCTGTTGGCCTGTACTATCGAACTTTCGGAACGAGCGAGCAGTTGACAACGTCGCGTCGAATCAGAAGTCCACGTCGAAGCCGTGATCAATGAGCATGAGCAGCGTGGTGGTCACCGTGACCATGATCGGCATGGCCGTGATCACCGTGATGCCCATGGCCGTCATCATGACCGTGACCGTAATCATCATGACCGTGGCCGTGTCCATGATCGTCTTCTGCCGGCTCTTCAGGAAACTCACCGAGCTTTCCGAAGGCACCGGAGAGCTGAGCCGATCCGCAAAGCAGAGCAATGCAGGTCAGCATTGTCACATAGATGAATTTGCCCGCGAAATTCGAAACTGCAAGGCCGACCATGTAGTGTTTTCCACCTTCTGGAGGAGCCACAGCGCCCCAGACCAGAACGGCAGCCAGCATCAGCAGCAGCACGCCAATCATGCCGCCCTTACGCAGAATCGGAAACGCCTTGACCCAGTTGACGCAAAAGGCCCAGAAGCCAATCCAGCCCAGCAGCGGAAGCCATGGCAGAACGACTCGCATCAAATTCACAACGACGTCCAGCAACGCCGAAAGAACATTGACCAGGCTACTGAACAGATCAAACAGTGCATCCATGTGACACCAACGCCGGCATAGAAAACGAGATGTTCAAGACTCCGGAGGCTGCAGCGGCCAGTACGCCGTTGAACCAGCAACCGACACAGTTTAGGCGAAAACGTCACCCTTCTGCCACTCTGTACGGAACGCGAGAATCCTGGTTCATCGACTTTCCTCCGGCAGTCGATTGCGGGAGCCTGATCGGGTTTCGTAGAGTCTTCGCACGGTCTCCTCGCCGCAGGCGGCTAGATCAGCTCTCGGTCATGGAATGACCGAGCTACGTGTAGGCGAGTCATTCCATGACTCGAGCTGAGGAGTCCGCGCAAA
>CAZIGZ010000268.1:0-2684 GCA_964538835.1 uncultured Chitinophaga sp.
CGATTGTTTCAGGCACAAAACCCACGATGGAATAGCGGTGGATTTTGAAGTTGCGCGAAGTACTTCTTCCGCCTGTGGTACCCAAACCTTCCTGGCGAGCGGGATGCGTCAGCTTCCCGGCATGCGATTTGTGAACGGTGATTTGTTGTTAGCCGAAAGAAACGAAAGTAGACGGAAAAGGAATGTGTACCGGCCGGCTGATACCGCTGATACCAGGCCGCTCGCCGAATGACAGAGTGATCACAGCTTGGCGGACGTCCATGTTTCCGACGAGAGCTCTTCTCCAAACTCGGTCAGGTAGGTCAGCTTCCAGCGGAGCACGCCAAAGGGGAGGCCGTCGCAGTACTGCACATCGCAGCGCTGGATGCACTTTCCATGGAACGCGTCGCTGAAGTAAACGCGATCGAGTCCCTTGTCGATCTTCCAGGCACTCGACGGATTCGACCTTGATGGGATCCAGCCGGTGCCTGTCGCAATGAAGGGTCGCCCAAAGGGGACTCGGCCGAACATCCGAGTGATCTGTCTGACCGTGTCGCCGTGTTCTTCCGCCGTCGCACCATCCGGCAGTGCGCGACCGGGGCTGCTGAGTCGGATTCTTGGAAGTTCGGGACTGGGGAGAACCGGACGAGAATCGATCACGGCTTCCGTGACCCACACTTCAATCGTCCCATCGGCCGCCGCCTGAGTTTCCAGCGTGACTCGGCTGCCGCTGGAGCTGACGAATTGTTCGCGGAGTCCGGCGGTCAAAGTTCGAGGGAACAGCGTGGTTCGTTCCGGCTGGAAGGCGGGTGTTGGCGTGCGATACCTGATCCAGCCCGCGTCTTCCATCTGTTCGTAGATCCACGATGGTTTCCACGGACGCGACAGCGACCAGAACGTTGTCCCCGCCGAAAGAGCCAGCAGCAACAGCGAGATCATGGTGCCCTTGAATCGGGCTCGCTGCAGAGGTTCCACCATCGCGAGCCACCAAAATGGAAACAGCCACAGCATCCATCGCAGGCCAACCGAGTTTCCTCCGTAGTTGTAGTTCTCCGTGCGAGTCAGGTAGAAGCCGAGCGTCACCAGAGTCATCACGGCACCCGATGCAATGATGATTCGCAGGGCCACGACGTGCCTTGCTGTTCCATTCGGCAGACGCGGTTTCAGGAACCATCCCAGCAGCGTCAGGCACAGAGCCGGCGTCAGAGACAGCAGGCCGTGATGCCCAAGAATGCAGTGAAAGAGATACTGCAGTGGATGTTCCTGGTTCGCGTCGAGATCTCTTGGATTCATCCAGTAGCTGGGGATTCCGTTATGAACATAGCGGTAGGTTTCAGAACCATAGGTGGCGTAGAACGGCTTGACTCCGCCAGTCGCCAGCCAGTTTGTCAGGAAGAAAAACGCCAGGGGAAGAACGGCGGCTGGCACGAAGGCTGTGAACGTACGCTTTCGATCGATGACCACAGCAAGAACAAACGAAGCGACACCCAGTTGAGCGGCTGGAAGTTCAAAGCAGCTGGTCATCGCCGCGAAGAAGCCAAGCAGCGCGAAGTCTCGCCGGCTGGGACTCAGCAGCATTCGAACGGCTGCAGAGATCGTGAACATCGCACAGGCCACGCCAGGCGTGTGATTGTTCAGCGTGGTCAGATACGGATTCAGGATCGACGCAAAACCGGCGACCGCCAGAATGAAGCATCGTGCGGGAAGTGACACGGACAAAAGCAGCAGCGTCTTTCCCAGCGATCGAAGTGCGAACAGAAACGGAAGGACGTTGACGATCAGCAGCAGAATGCGACTGACGATCGTCGTGTCATTGAAGAGTCCGTAGCCCAGAGTATTCCGTTCCACGGCATACAGTGCGGCCACAATGGTCGAAAGAAAAGGAGGCTTGGAAGAATAGAAGTGCCACGGCTCCTGGTCGCTCTTTCGGAAGCGAACCTTGTCGATCGTCGACCACTTTGCATACTGATCAATCTCGTCAATCTGATACGTCCGTCGTTCCACCAGCGACCAGACCGTCGACCATCGCGACCGATCATTCGCACTCTGCAATGGTTCCGAATGCAGCACCGCGGCCGTGATGATCGCCGTTGCGACCGCGATCAAAACCCATTCGACGCAGGACAGCCGTTCTGTGGAAGCTTGTGAACTGGAAGGATCGGTTGAATCGGAAGACGGCATGGTAAGCGACAATGCGTGGAAGTGGAGGGCAACGGAGAGATCACGGAGTCTGTCGGTTTCTCCATGAATGCTCAAGTTAGTGGCACGGCGCGAGCCGTCCGGTGCCGCCGCCCGTGCTGATGAAACCGGAGGGCTTGCGCCCTTCCGCTATTTTGGTCAGGGAATCGGCTGAGTCTCCAGCATTTGCACGGTGTACCGGTGAACGGCACAATCCGGCCCTCCTCGGTCCACGATCGTTCACCGAGTTATCCTGCCTTCGGGAGTTGCCTGATGATCCGTTTCCTGACGATGCTGGCCTGCTGTCTGACCATGTTCAACGCCAGTCTTCTGGCGAGTGATCAGCGTCCCAATGTTCTGTTTATTGCCGTCGATGACCTGCGGCCGGAGATGGGCTGTTACGGTAACACGATCGTCAAAACTCCCAACATCGATCGACTGGCCGCGAGAGGCATTGTCTTCCAGCGAGCCTACTGTCAGCAGGCCGTTTGCAGTCCCTCACGCACGGCGATCATGACGGGGCTTCG
>CAZIGZ010000268.1:2784-4212 GCA_964538835.1 uncultured Chitinophaga sp.
TCCACAACGCTTCCCGACCCAGGTTCAGCAGACAAGTCAAAGAACGGGAAGAACGCAAAGAAGGGGCCGGCTTATGAGGTCAGTCCAAAGTCCGATGACGAACTGCCCGATGGTGCGACCGCCGCAGAAGCCGTGCGAAGGCTGAGCCAACTGGCCGGGAAGAAGGAGCCATTCTTCCTTGCGGTCGGCTTCCTGAAGCCCCATCTTCCTTTTGTCGCGCCGAAGAAGTACTGGGACCTTTACGATCCGAAGACGATCCCCGTTCCGGCCATTGATCATCTTCCCGATGGCTGCCCGGAGTTTGCTGGGCACGTCAATGGCGAACTGCATGCCTATCCCGGCGTTCCTCGCGGCAACCCGTTGCCCGATGAGTTCGCTCGCACTTTGCGTCATGGATATTACGCCTGTGTCAGTTACACGGATGCTCAGATCGGCCGACTCCTGGATGCGCTCGACAAGGAAGGGCTGTCGGACAACACCATTATCGTTCTGTGGGGCGATCATGGCTGGCAGCTTGGCGACCATGGACTGTGGCACAAGCACACGAACTTTGAACTGGCAACTCGAGCCCCGCTCTTGATCAGTGTTCCTGGCCAGAAATCGGCCGGACAGAAATGTGCAGCACCGGTGGAGTTTGTGGATGTCTATCCGACCCTCGCTGATTTCTGTGGCCTGCCGGCTCGAAAGGAGCTGGCCGGAATGAGTCTTCGAAAGTACATCGAAGATCCGTCCGCACCGATGCAGAAAGTCGCCATCAGCCAGTACCCTCGCAACGCCGGAGCCCACGGGGGAAACGTCATGGGCTACAGCATTCGCAACGAACGCTGGCGAGCCACATTCTGGCGAGAACGCGGCGGTGAGAAGATCGTCGCCACGGAGTTGTACGACGAACAGAACGACCCGAATGAAACTGTCAGCGTTCACGATCGACCCGAGAACGCGACCATACTGGCTTCTCTGAAGAAATCTCTGCCTGATCCCGCCAGTTCAGCGCCGGTCAAAAAGACGCCAGCTCCAAAGAAGGCAAATCAGTCACCTCCCAACGAAGATCGCGGAGCACGGTTCGATCGACTGTACCCTGGCAAAGCTCAGCTGACGCTGGAAGAGTATCTCGCAAAGCAGGGCGACAAAGACGCAGCGACGGAGCGATTCAAAAAATTCGATACGAACTCCGACAACTTGGTGACTCGTGAAGAGTTCATCAAGTCGGGAGCAAAGTGAGCCCGGGCCCGAATGACCAAATGACCGGAGGGCTTGCGCCCTTCCGCTGTTTATCCAACTATCTCGGTGCTGATTAGTCTGGCATCGTGTACCACGAAGATGACTGCTCAGTGATGCTGATGATCTGATCGGCGGGAATGTTCTGCAGGCGAATCGCGGGCGTTGATGATCCTGGCCATTCAATGGTGAGTTCATCAATCTGCGAGG
>CAZIGZ010000269.1:0-4200 GCA_964538835.1 uncultured Chitinophaga sp.
GCCGATGTCTGAATGGTGAACGTGGAGAAGTCAACCGCCATGTCTGTTCGCGCTGGCAGATGGCTTTGGCATCACGTGCATGCAAGATACAGTTAGCCTGACGGCAAAAGTTCTTTCCGGCAGAAGGAACCTACGGCGATTTCTGCGATACCTTTACCCAGTCGATTAAGTACGTCGCCGGGAACGGAGTCTTGTCGTTCGGAGCACCAACGAAGCCGCCGCCGATGGCGAGGTTCAGGATGATGTGAAAGTCCTGATCGAACGGAGCAGGGTACTTGCCCCCTGAGGATTCCCATTTCGTCTGTGTCTGCCAGACTTTGCCGTCGAGCATCCACTGGATCTTTCCTTCACTCCATTCGAGCCCATAGGTGTGAAAGTCATCGGTCAGATTGCCGGTCGGCAACCTATACTGTGAACCGGAGTGTTTGTTGTTCGGCCATGCCGCGCCGTAGTGCAGAGTTCCCCAGACGTTGTTGGGTTCCTGACCTTTGAACTCCATGATGTCGATCTCGCCGCTGGAGGCCCAGGTGCCGTACTTGTTGTCCGTGGGCATCAGCCAGAACGCTGGCCAGATTCCCTGACCCGCCGGCAGCCTGGCTCGCATTTCGAAACGGCCATACTTCCAGTCACCTCGCCGCTTGCTGCGCACACGGCCTGATGAATACTCTCGCACGGTTCCCTGAATGTCCGCTCGTTCTTTGCGAGCTTCCAGGACCAGGCAGCCATTTTCGATGCGGACGTTTTCCGATCGATCCGTGTACAGCTGAAGCTCGTTGTTGCCCCCGCCGAACGCGTTGACTTCAATCTCCCATTTTGACCAGTCGAGCTGCGGGCCTTCAAAGTCATCCTGCCAGACGACTTTCCAGCCATCGTCCTGTGTCGAAGTGGAAGTCTGCCCCGGAGTCTGTGCCAGCACTGAATCGTGGAAGGCCACAAGGCTGATTGCGATCGCCAGGACTCTTTGTCGTCGCAGAATGTTCATGAGAATGTTCCTGCAGAAATCGTGGAGAACAAAAAGGCCGCGATCAGGAAGTGATCCCTGACGCGGCCTGCATAGTGTTGTTGAAGCGGACCAGTGCAACAACCGACAAGTCATCAGTCAGCCAGCGGCTTCACCCAGATGTTGCGATATCGGACCGGATTACCATGATCCTGAAGGTACAGCGGACCATTCTCCGGACCTTCTGCAACCGGGGCAGCAGTCGTTGCATGAGTCAGCTTAAGCTTCTCGTGAATCACGACTCCGTTGTGCTTCACTGTCATCCAGCCATCAGCCGTCTTCTTGCCGTCCGGTCCGAATTTCGCAGCATGGAATTCCACGTCATACGTCTGCCAACTGAGAGGCGGGTAGCACATGTTGAGCTTTGGTTTGGCGATCGAGTATACGCCGCCACATTCATTCTGTTCGCCGGTCAGGCCAAAAGAATCCAGCATCTGCACTTCGTATCGTCCCTGCAGATAGAGACCGCTGTTGCTGCGTCCCTGGCCGCGAGCATTCGGCATGTAGGACAGCAGAAACTCGACGTGCACTTCCGCGCTGCCGAACTTCTCCTTGCTGGTCACACCCTGCATCAGGAGTTTATCGTCCGACATCTTGCCGCCTTCAAACTTGTCCGGCGTCGTTCCGTCAAACAAAACAATCGCGCCTTCTGGAGGCTTGCGGCCCAGAGTTGGTGAAACTCGAGTGACCTTCGCCAGTTCTCCGATCCGCTGGTTCTCATTGGAGAAGATCACCAGGCTGCCTTCACGAATCTCACCGCGTCCGGTGTCACCTTTCATGACGGCCATGTCGCCCTGACGTTCGCCAGCGCCGCGAAGAGGCGTATTGCCGTCCCAGCCTTCGCCTGGCAGACCACCCATGTAGGCCGCCCATGCGAACTTTCCCTGGCCTTCAGCGATGACCTGAAGTCCGATTTTCAGCTCGCCTTCATTGGTCTTGATGGTTCCAGCGTACTCGCCCTGATACTTGAAATCAGCTCCGGCCTTGTCAGCCGACAGCGCCGAAAAGTTGCCCGCATTTTCATCCGCCACAGAGACCGAAGCTCCAAGGCAAACGGAAGCGAAAAGGAGAAGACTGCAGACAATGGATTTCATAACAGACACCTTGCGGGAGTGATTCAAAAGGGGAAAGGATCCGTAGCGGAACTCGCCAGAGTTCCTGTGCGTCAGGAATTGCAGTTCTGGGTTCTAGCCTGCGCGGGAACGACGGTCAGGCTGGAGTATTTTGGTTCCACGAAGCTTGGCTTCTGCAAACCGCATGGATCTGCAATGCCCCGACACACTCAAGAAAAAGCCCGGAGGAGGCTCCGGGCTTTCTTTGTCTTCAAAGCTGAGATTACTTGCCTTCCCAGCGAGTCTTCATGAACTTCAGGCCGTTCTTCGCGAGATATTCTTCTGACGGGAACATGCGACGCCAGATGCGAGTTGCTGCGGCGAGATCGGGCAGGGCGAGTCCGAAGGCTTCAATCATCAGCCAGCCGTCATAGTTGACGCTCTTCAGAGCACTGAAGGATTCGTCCCAGTTGACTCCGCCTTCGCCCGGAGTTGATCGGTCGTTTTCAGAAATGTGAACGTGAACAAGCTGGTCGGCACAGGCCTTGACCGCCTGAGTAATCGACTTCTCTTCAATGTTTGCGTGGAACGTGTCGTACATCATCTTCACGTTCGGATGGTTCACTTCACGGCAGAACTGAGCATCATCAGCGGCGCAGTTCAGGAAGTAACATTCAAAGCGGTTCAGGTACTCCACCACCAGAGTGACGCCGGCAGCCTTCGCGTGATCGCCGGCCTGAGACAGAACTTCCTTCGCTCGATTCCATTCGTCCTGAGTTCGACCGGCTCCGGAGAAATGTCCGAGGGCTGAGTGAATCGGACCGCACAGCTTGGTGGCGCCGGCTGCATGACAACAGTCGATGGCCTTCTTCAGTCGCTCCAAGCCCGCCTGTCGAACAGCCGCGCTTTCGCCAATGGGATTCTCTTCCGGCGTGCAGACTGTGACTGCGGTCGATTCGAGTCCGTTCTTCTTCAGTTCAGCGCCGATCTTTCGGAAGTGATCCGGATTGAGATCGAACATCGGCAGTTCCACGCCGTCAAAGCCCCATTCCTTCAGGCTGGTCAGAAGGGGAAAGTGAGCTTCCGTAACTCCGGAAGTCCAGAGCAGCAGGTTCATGCCGTACTTCATCGTGTGGGTCCTTTGAACGTGAACAAGTCGTGAGTGGAATGTGTCATGAAACCTTCGTTCGCCTTCGCCTCAATTTCGTGCCTGATTGAGGCAGGTGAATAGGGTGAGCGAGGAAAGTCAACAAGCCGGAAGGTGACTCCTGGGCAAGGGTTTCATGCCCCTTGTCAGACCTGTGGAATCCCTTCGACGGCTTCGACAGCCGCCAGCATCTCCTCAGCATGTCGCCACACAATCGTCCTTGCGTCGCGCAATACGCTGAGACACTGCTCATCCAGCGGCGGCAGTGTGACTCGGCGCAGGACCTGATTCAAGCGAGTCAGCAGGCGTTGATCGTCCTGATAATCATAAAGAACGCGAGCCGTCAGAAACTGAGTCACAAAGGAGGCCAGCCGATCCGTCTCCCGGGAGGCCAGACGATTGACGACTCGCTGCAGCCCGTGCGGACACACGTCGTCCAGAATCTGATAGTACCGATCCAGCCATTCCGGACACTGTTCGGTCAGCCACGCATCCAGAAGCAACTCGGTCACAATATGGCCAAGGAACGGAGGTCGATGATCATACGGATCCGGAATCACTCGCCGAAATCGAACGGACAGCTCAGCTTCCAGCATCACGAACGCAGGGCAGTTGTGAAAGGCGTCGTCGTCCCGCAAATGCTGAAGGACTCCGTCGGCCACCTGGCGATCCTGCACATCCAGCTGATCCAGCATCGGCACGACTCGGCGCGTGCGCAAACGGACCTTACGATCCACAACGCTGAGCCAGTCGGGCAGGGCGGTCCCTGCGACCATCAGTGGTGAATCCAGAAATCGATAGGCATGTGCCAGATAGTTCATTCACGCATTTGAACGAGTGAAACAGATTTCGAAAAGAGAGCCTTCCCCATGGCCGACTCCATCGACCTTCTTATTCGCATCCTGAATGAAGCGTTTGACCGAAAATCGTGGCACGGAACGAACCTTCGAGGTTCCATTCGCGGACTGAACGTTCAGCAAGCTTCCTGGCGGCCGCAGCCG
>CAZIGZ010000270.1:0-4017 GCA_964538835.1 uncultured Chitinophaga sp.
AAGAAGCGTCTAGCAGAGGACTTCTACAGGCAGGCCAACCGGATCGTGCTGGATGCACTCAGGCGCAAGCTGGTCACCTTCCCGCCAGTCATCTCAGAACGTAAGGAGAATAAAGTCAGAAAAACTACTGGAGTTTGCTGTAAGTGCGGGCAATCTTTTACAAGAAACGTATCTATTCAAAAGTATTGCAGAGAATGTGGTGAACTTGAATCTCGTGAAAGATACTTCAGGCGTAAACAAAAGAGACTAGATGCAAAAGAAAAAGCCAAAAAAGCGACAGTACAAGTCAGCCGAGACTCGCGCTCGTCAGCTGGCAGGGCTGGCAAACGTAAAGATTGAAGACCATGTCATCGGCGTAAAGGTCGAGAAGATCAACGGCAAGGGGCTCTTTGCGGGTGTTTCCGAGGATCAGCGTAAGCAGATATTGGAGCTGTATTGTCAGGGGCATGGCTGCTACTACATTGCCGACAAGGTTGGGGTGTCTTACAACACCGTTAACGAAGTAAAGCAGTACTATTTGGATTACGATTCTCAATTTCGAAATTCATATTTTACGGCCAACCTTAAGAACAAGATGCAAGTTCTGATCGACGGGGCAATGCAAAGGGTAGAGGATACCCTGCCAGAAATGGCTCCTAAAGATGCTGTACTGACCCTCGGCATCACGCTGGACAAGTATATGGCTCTAGAGAAGAACAAGTCCCCGGAGCAGTTGCATCAACATGTACACCTGCATGCAAACACAGAGATAGCCGACCAGTTCATGAAGGCGTTAAAGCCAAAGTGAAAATGGAAATCAGAATTCGAATTTGAAAATAAAACTAAAACGACAGCCAAAACGGCTCTATTGCGCCACACTTGGACACGCAGTCGAATACCCTGTGCTGCTAGAGGAAGCAAAGCGCATTAGTGATGAATTGCATAGAGCAAAGGAAGAAGGGTTCCTGAAATCAGCAGACGGTGACGATGCCATGAAACTGGCAAGCGTGCTTGCTTGCTTTCACGGCGCGATTGAGGAGGTGCATGTCCCCCTCAAAGAGGAGGACAAGGCAAGTCAGTGGGCTAGGATTAGAAGTGTACTAGCGTGAGATTACAGTAATGTTGTGGGCTTTAGCCCAAGCGTGAGCCTCCCGGAGGCACCTGAAGTGTTTTGGCAAACCTGTAGCAGGCCGCAAGGGTTCGAGTACCCACAAGTCATCCAAGCGGTACAAAAGGCACCGTATCTTCATGCTATGAAATAGTTTGGTTTTAGTTTTGGTTTTGCTTATCTAAATTCGAATTTAGTTCGAACTCAGATTTCAAAATCAAAATGACTTTCAGATTTCGAATTTTATTTGACGGTAAAAACACCCTGTACATGCACGCTTGCAGGCAGGCACGGTGACAGGCCGAGGCAAGGCAAGGCTCCGCCATAATGCGACAAGCGCAAGTGTAAAGGCGCTAAAGGTGCCTGTATCGATTGCGTTGAAAATGAAGGACTTGCGCTTAGGGTGCGTAAGTGTCTGAAAAGCAAAAGGAAAAGGCTTTCGGGGCGAAAGCCTTAAGCCTTAAGGGTTGGAAGGGGTTTGGATTAATACAGAAGCTCAGACGCCCATCCGCCAAAGTAATTCCCACGAACGCAGGAGAGAAGGTCGGAAAAGGAACGGAATTCGAATTGCTTTCGGTTTTCTCTTATGTATCGGATGCGATCCTGTAAGCGGTAGCAGTTTTGCCATACCTCTAGAGCTTCTTCTTCTTCAGCTTGTGAAAAGGCTTCATCGTCAAGCACCGGATAGTCTTCCAAGCTATTTGCAAGGCTTTCGCCTTCCTGAAAGGCTTCCGTGCCTTCCCTTACACACAAGGCTTCCCACCACCCACAAGCCCAGTGACCAAAGCGGAAAACCTTCGTGTCATCGTCGAATCTTTCATCTTCTAAAGCCTTTTGAGCGGATTCAAAGTTAGAGCGCGTCAAAACATCCGCATCCCGAGAGGTAGTCAAAACTACCCACCATTCAGGACACGGGATAGAGCCTATATAGTTTTCCAGCGAGTCAAAACCGCTAGGGTTGGATATAATGTCGGCAAGCCTTTTCATAGAGCGTCTATTTCCTTTCCAGCTTTAATCTTCCAAGCGTCAACCCTAGCCCGAAAACGTCTTTCTTCGTCTTTTACTTCTGCCGAAAGCCTTTCAGCCTTTTCCTTCGCGTCTTTTAATATGTTCTCGGCTTCATACTTTGCTTGCTCAATTAAATCGCTCGCCCTTTGGCTAGCTTCAAAAAGGCTTAAGCTTGGCAAATAATCGCTTCGCATCGCGTTTTCTAATTCAATTAAAAGAGACTGCATTGCGCCTTTTGAGTAGCTTTCAGTTGGCAAAGACTCCGCGAAGTCATGCCACGCTTTCAATTCTTCGTTTTTTGTCATGATGTTAGTTTGTTTGTTTGCTTTGAAGCATGAATGCTTCCTTTCCACCCCTTGCAAGGCAAAGGGTGGAAATGGAAACGCTCTAGGCTCTAGGCTTAAGACTTAGGGAACAAAGGCTTTGCTAGTGCATACAATAGGCCAAGGCTGGCCATTAAAAGACTCGCGAAGATGTAAGCTTCCCAGCGCAAAGCGAAAAGGCGCAACCCGCCTAAGTCAAAAAGGCAAAGGGAAAGCGTGCCAAGAAAGAGGGTGGTTCTCATGCTTAAGCGTGTGCAATTGTCACAGTGTAGTTCGAATAGCCCGCAAAATCCGCGAAAGCTTTTATAGCAGACATTATAGCAGATTCGCCGACTCCACCTATTGCTTGCTCAAATCTTAGGCCAGCGGATAAAAACGCATTTTCTATCGCTTGGCTTTCTTTACAGTATCCGTATCCGCCCGCTTTCCCCCTTCCTACCGCATAAGCATCTTTAGTTGAAAGCCACACACAAGCAAAGGCTGTTTCGGCTGGCCAGTAAACGCGGATGATCAAGGGCTGCTCATACTGGGGGATGCCACTTTGGAGGATGTGAGCCTTTTCGAAGTGTAAGAGGGTATATTGACGGAATAAACCATGCTTTTCCTTGCGGTATGAACCAAGGGTATTGCTCTGAGGGTTGAATGATAAGACTTTATTCATGATGTTTAGTTTGTTGGGATTAGATGTCTGAAGGGGTAATGAAAAGAATCAAGCAAGCTTGCCCAAAGCGAAGGGAAAGCAGGTCGGAGTATTTGTCGACAGTGTGTCGGCAAGTGATGTTTAAGGCACGCTTAGTTGCTCTGATTGCTCCGGTAGGTGTTGAAGCTTTTACAGTACCGCGTTTGCACCAAGCGTAGTTGGGTTCTCCACCGAAAGTGTCTGTTAGTTCGAAGGACCAAGGGAAGGGTTTGTTTCGCATATGTTTAGTTTGTTGGTTTGTTTTATGTTCGAAGTGAACGGGGGAAGCATAGCAAAAGAGCGGATGCATGCAAGAAGAAAGTGAAAGAAAAGAAAGAAAAGGTTGCATGAAAGGGGGAGAAGCACGCGAGAAGCGAAGGAAGAAAGGGTGAAGGGTTGGGAATGCGTTGAAATGAAGCGCAAGCAAAGCAACGCGCAAGCACGCCCGCACAGCATGCACAGCACAGCACGCACACTACGCAAGGCACGCACATTCATGCACTTGCACAAGCACAGCACAGCACAGCATGCGTAAGTAGTTGAAAGCGTGTACGTTCAAGTAGAAGGTGACATGCCTGCACAGGAAGACGGGGGGGAGGGGGTCAAGGCTTGCCGGGCTGCTGAAGCTGCGACGCATCAGACCCCCCAGATTTTATTTTCGCAAACGACCCCACTTTACTCTGTCGCACGCACCCTATAGCCGTCACCCATAAGCCCGCACACGACCCTTATACGCACGCTAAACGGCACCTTGTGACGAATAATCTGAGTTGACGTATGATTTTGTGTCGTTTACTTCAGGATGATCATGAACTTCACTGTAAGCGAAAAACAAGTTATAGAAGTGTACGGCGACAAGTTTGAAGATAAACTTAAGTTGTGGCAGGAAGGCCAAGATTATGTCGTCATTAAGGACAAAA
>CAZIGZ010000271.1:0-3041 GCA_964538835.1 uncultured Chitinophaga sp.
CGGCAAAGCCCAGAATGTCCACGCCGAACACCCCGGCGAGGAATTCCAGCCGTTCCCGGACCCATTCCTTGCGGTGCGAGTAATCCTTGCGCGTCCGCCGGTCCTTGCCGCACAGATGCGTCCTGCGGACGCAGCGGTTGATGGCATGGAAGACCTGAATCTCACTGTCGGCGACGATTTCCCGGCGGTTGACTCGCGGCATGCTGAAGGCTCCGGATGGTGGTGATGGATAAGTGAAATGGAGAGTAAAAAGACTGAATTCTTGTGTCAAGGTGGCTGGCACCTGTGGATTTGACTTTGGTGCAATTTGGTCTATTATTCGACAATTAAAGATCAAGTCTGGGTGAGCGACGTGCGGGCGGTGTTAATGTTTCCTGATTTTTTTGCATCGCCTTTGTCTGACGCGGATCTCGTAGATGGATTGCATGCGTTTGGTTTTCAGGCTCCGGAGCTTGCGGCGTCTTCGCTTCGTCGGATTCTGAAGTGGTGGTTTGATTCGGTTGACTCGGAGAGTGCGCAACATGCAACGCATGAAACGCCGCTTTGGTTCTTGATTCTGCAGCGTGTTTTACGAGAGGCGCCGTTGAAGGATACGGTGCTCAGTGTGGTCGAGCGTTTTATTCAGAACACTCGCGATGATCTTGACCCGTTCCTGCTGTTCGAGCAGTCTCCGCGGTCGCTGGATATTCTGGCGAGACTGGCGTGTGGAAGTCCGTTTCTGACTCAGACTCTGCTGTCGGATCCGTCGTGTCTGACCAGCTTGACGCTGCATGGGCGCGCGGCGGATACGAAGGATCGCGAGCAATTCATTGAGGAAGCGACGAACGCGACTCTGACGCGGAAAACTCGTCGGGACAAGCTGTCGGAGCTTCGACGTTATCAGCGTCGGCAGCTGCTTCGGATTGGCATGTGCGATGCATTCGGGTTGATGGACCTGAAGTTTATCACCCTTCAGTTATCGCTCCTGGCGGATTCGATGGTGCAATGTTGTCTCGATATTGCATCTCAGGATTGTGGAGTCCCGGCAAACCGTCTCACAGTACTGGCGCTCGGGAAGCTTGGTGGTGAGGAACTCAATTACAGCTCGGATATCGATCTGGCTCTGATCGCATCCGAAGACTCCGCCGACGTTCAGCGTCTGGCCCGCCTGACGATCGACGGGCTGACCGACAACATCGCACCTGGATTTCTCTATCGAGTCGACCTGCGACTCCGGCCCTGGGGCGAGGCCGGGCCGCTTGTCAGCACCGTGAAGTCGTATGCAACTTACATCATTCAGGATGCTGCTTTGTGGGAAAAGCAGGCTCTGCTGAAGGCTCGAGTCATCGCGGGTGCTCCTCAGCCGGGGCAGCAGTTTCTTTCGGAAGTTCGGCCGTTGCTCTTCACCGGCTCTGCCACTCAGGTTCGGGCCAGTATCAATGACATGAAGGCGAGGATTGAGCAGCGTCTTCGGCAGAGAGGCAAGCTGTACTCGGAGGTCAAGCTGGGAGCCGGCTCGATCCGTGACGTGGAGTTTCTTGTTCAAAGCCTCCAGCTGATTCATGGTGAACAGGAGCCGCGAGTCCTTTGCGCGAATACTCTTGATTCGCTGGTGAGGCTGGCGGAGTTTGGCCTGATTAACGCCTCGTGGTACCGGCAGCTTCGAGCCGGTTATGTCTTTCTGCGAACTGTCGAGCACTCGCTGCAGTTGCTGCACAATCAGCAGACTCATGAGTTGCCAGCGGATGCTCATCAGCTCGAATGGCTGGCCAACCGACTCGACTATCCGGACGCGGCAACACTGATGCATCGATATGAAGAGCATCGGCAGGCGGTGCGTACGATTTTTGAAGAGTGTCTGCAGGGGGAACAGAGAGCCGCCACATCCCAGCTGGCGGAGTTGCCGTCCGTTGTTGACGATGACCAGACAGAACCGGCACTAAAGCTCAACCCTGAGGAACTGAAGCGTCACCGCGAACAGGTCAAAGAGCTTCTTCGAGAGCTCGATCACGGTTCGACCTGTCGAGTATGTGTGGAAGATAGGCTGGACGAGCAGACGTGGAATCTCCTGATTGCCGGCCATGATTTTTCCGGCTGGCTCTCAGCTATCTGTGGTTTGCTCTCGATCTACCATCTGGATATTCGCAGCGGCGATGCGATTACCGGTGAAGGCCAGAATGGCTTCGGCGACAATGGTGTTGCCGGGAGATTTATCGCCTGTGTTTGCGTTCGATTCACTCAGCCACGCTCACGTGGAGAAGACTCCGGGCAGTACCCTGATCATCTGGCGCGGGAACTCGAGCAGGAACTTGCGAGGCTTGGGCATGAATCCCGGACGGGACGAATCGAAGAGGTTCGAGCCGAACTGATCTCCCGCTTCTGTGCGGCGGTTCCTTCACAGGCGATGACCGGACCACGACTGGACGCGAGTGACGTGAATGTTGAATTGTCGCCGATACCAAATTCGGTTTTGACCAAGGTCGACATTACCGGCTCAGATTCATGGGGCTTTCTTTACGAACTTGCCAGTGCCTTGTCGCTGAGCCGATTTCGTGTTTTGCGAGCCATCATTCGGGGTGATGATCAGCGCGTTAGCGACGTGCTGTATGTTCGTGAACGCAATGGTCGTCCGATTGACAGTGAGGAGCGCCGGCAGGAACTGAAGCTTGCGGCCACACTGATCAAGCAGTTTACTCACTGGCTTCCGTCGGCCAGCGATCCTCATCTCGCCCTCGTGCGTTTTCGAGAACTCGTGTCGCGCCTTCAGCCGGCGACGGCGTGGGCCAGAAACATGCAGTCACTTCAGCGGCCAGGTGTTCTTCATGCGGTCGCTCGGGTTCTGGGAATCAGTCAGTATCTTTGGGAGACGTTTCTGAGGTCACGCCATCAGGAACTGTTTCCTCTGCTGGTCAACGCTGATGAACTGGCTCTGCGTGAGTGTCGCGATTCGCTGCGTCTGGAACTCGACCAGCTCGTCGATGGTGCTCATGGTGCCGCCGCATGGGCCGCGCTGAATGAGTTCAAGGATCGGCATCTTTTTCGAATCGACATGCGGCATGTGC
>CAZIGZ010000271.1:3051-3927 GCA_964538835.1 uncultured Chitinophaga sp.
TGCGTTTTCGGAGGAGCTGACCGAGCTGGCCGAGCTGGTCGTCAGCAAGGCGTTGGAGCTTGCGTGGTTGCAGGAGACGAACCAGTGGGGTATTCCGTCGGAAAGCGATGGACGCACGCCGGCTCGGTGGATGGTCGCTGCGCTGGGGAAGTTTGGGGGAGTGGAAATGGGATTTGCGTCAGACCTCGAGCTGATGCTGGTCTACAGTGACACCGGCCGGACTAGCGGGACATCGTCGATTGCCACGTCAGACTTTTTTGATCGCATGATGAATGCCGTTGCGAGCGGCATCGTGGCTCCCCAGGACGGCATCTTTCACGTCGACCTTCGTATGCGACCGTTTGGTCAGGCCGGTGCAGCGTCAGTCCGGCTGGAAGACTTTCGAAACTACTACCGTGCGGACGGTCCGGCATGGCCGTATGAACGGCAAGCGCTGGTTCGTCTTCGGCCGGTGGCAGGTGATCGTGGGTTTGGTCAGGACGTGCTGAAGGCTGCGAGCGAATGCACGTATGAGAACGGGACGTTCGACTTTGTGTCCATGCGAGCAATGCGCGAACGTCAGGTGCGACAGCTGGTGCGTGGCGGCGCGATCAATGCCAAGCTGAGTGATGGCGGGCTGGTGGATTTTGAGTATGCGATCCAGGCGCTGCAGATTTCATTCGGCAGAATGTATCCGACTCTGCAGCATCCGAATACGCTGCGAGTTCTCCAGGAAGCGACTCGCCTGAGGCTGATTCCCGAAAAGCAGTGTCGCGAGCTGGAACGCACGTATGTGTTCCTGCGAGAACTGATTGACTGTCTCCGCATGGCACGCGGCAATGCCAAAGATCTGACGGTTCCGGCGACTGGAACTCGAGACTGGGAACAGCTGTCTCG
>CAZIGZ010000272.1:0-3915 GCA_964538835.1 uncultured Chitinophaga sp.
CACCTACGTAGGTCCTGCTTGCCGAGCAGGACTTTCGCCGCCAGGCGAACCTTGTTCTCGCACCCACTAGATGCCTACGCCACTTGCCTCGAGGGAACAACCGGGGACGGCGCTGCGTTTCCCCGTCCACCGGCGTTCAGATGGAAACTCGTCAGGTCGCTGGTCGCGGCGGGGCCGCGAAGTGCCGCTCGGCAAGCGGCACCTACTGCCGCCCCCGAGCTTGCTGGCGCTCGCTCGACCCCTCCCGCACGGGTGCGGGTGGGGAGCGATTGAATAGCCGAAAGCGGAGAGCGGAAAGTGGAAAGCCGAGAAACGCTGGTGGGTGCCGAACACCGAAAACCGGTGTCCGAAAACCCTTGTCTTTACGCCGCTTTGCGTTGGGGGACTGTTGTAGTGACTGGGAAGGCGAGGGTTGTGGAGCGGTCGAGGGCTCGGCAGAGGCCTTCGACGACTCGTTCAAGGTGCACTGCGGGAAGTTCTGTGTAGATTGGCAGTGATAGAACTTCCGATGCTGCCTGCTCGGCTTCCGGCAGGTCGCCGGGCTTGTAGCCGAGGTACGCGAAACACTTCTGCATGTGCAGAGGAATCGGGTAGTACACGGCACAGCCGATCTGCTGTTCCTTCATCGACTGAATCACGGATGCTCGTCGGCCGCCAGTGATTCTTGTCGTGAACTGATTGAAGACGTGACGTCGATCCGGCAACACGGTCGGCAGCTGAATGACATCGTCCAGTCCGGCGGCTCGAATCAGTTCCGCATAGCGTGCGGCGTTCTTTGCTCGGCCTTCCGTCCACTTGTCCAGATGTCGCAGCTTGACTCGCAGCACAGCGGCCTGCAGTGCGTCCAGTCGGCTGTTGAAGCCAACTTCGACATGGTTGTATCCACCGAGGTCTCCGTGGACTCGCAGTCGCTTCAGACGTGCGGCCAGGTCGGCATCATCGGTCGTCATGATGCCGCCGTCGCCGGCGCCACCGAGATTCTTGGTCGGGAAGAAGCTGAAGCAGCCGATGGTGCCCAGCACGCCAGCTCGCCGTCCTCGGTATTCTGCACCGATGGCCTGAGCCGCGTCTTCAATGATCGGAATATCATGGGCCGCCGCCATGCGCCACAGCGGTTCCATCTCGGCACACTGGCCGAAAATATGAACGGGCATGATCGCCGCGGTGCGATTCGTGATGGCTCGCTCGACACACGCCGGATTCAGGTTGAAGCTGTCTGGCTCAATGTCGACCAGAACCGGGATCGCTCCAATGCGATGAATGGCTCCGGCCGATGCGAAGAATGTGAATGGGCTGGTGATGACTTCATCGCCCGGCTTCACGCCTGCTGCCAGAAGAGCCAGAATCAGAGCATCCGTTCCGGACGCACAGCCGATGGCATGTTCAGAATCGCAGTAAGCCGCGATCTCTTTTTCGAGCTGCACGACTTCATCGCCGAGGATGAATGTCTGAGTCTCGAAGCAACGGTCCACCGCTTCTCGAACCTCAGCGCGGATCGTTCCATACTGAGCAACGAGGTCAATGAATGGAACGGGAGAATTGAAATCCGCCGAGGAACCTCGCGGGTGACTGTTGGACATGAGCGACTCCATTCGCTTCAAGATACCAGCGGTTCGGGTTCAGCCCGAAACAGGCCGAACACTACGACCTGGCTGGGGCTCTGTCAAGATGAAGCATGCGGCAGAGTTTGCCGGTAAATGCTTGTCGACGCGAGACTTACAGCATGCCGACCGTATCGCGCAGTGACTGTTGAGTTATCGGTTTTGGGAGTGGGTAAGTTGTACCGATCATAGGGATTTTCAGATGCGGGAAACGGAGCGGCGGCGAGCCCTCCCCCGGCCTGGTCGGCCGACCCCTCCCGCTTCGCTACGTTGCGCGGGACGGGAGCGATGTGGTAGGTGCCGCTTGCCGAGCGGCACTTTGCGGCATTGCCGCAACCAGCGACGTGTGGAGGCTCCATGGTCTGAATCGTGGACGTGGATTCGGCAAACGCCAATTTCTGGCTTCCTGCCATATGGCAATGGCATCCTGGGCAATCAAGAACCAAGGTTCGCCTGGCGGCGAAAGTGCCACTCGGCAAGCGGCACCTACAAATTGCAGATGACCGGGGAAACCCAGCGTTGGCGGGGCGTATTTGCTTTCGGCGAGTGGCTTTGGCATCAGGTGCATGCGAGAACAGGTTCGCCTGGCGGCGAAAGTGCCGCTCGGCAAGCGGCACCTACAGATTGCAGATGGCCGGGGAAACCCAGCGTTGGCGGGGCGTATTTGCTTTCGGCGAGTGGCTTTGGCATCAGGTGCATGCGAGAACAGGTTCGCCTGGCGGCGAAAGTGCCGCTCGGCAAGCGGCACCTACTGGGGGCGGGAGCGATTGAGGACAATCGCTCTACACAAGTGCCAGGTTGTCGCGGTGGATGACTTCGCCGAAGGGGACGTGGCCCAGGGCGGCGGCGATCTGGTCGGAGCGGCGGCCCTGGATGCGGCGGATTTCGTCGGCGGAATAATTCGCCAGTCCTCGGGCGATTTCGTTCCCGTCGGCGGTCTTCAAAGTCACCAGGGCTCCCGGTTCGAAGTCGCCCTGCACATCTCGAATGCCTACCGCTAAAAGTGACCGCCCCGAGGTTTTGACGGCCTTGGTGGCTCCTTCGTCGAGAATCAATGTGCCGGCCGGGGGTGCTCCGAAGCCGATCCAGCGTTTCCAGGCCGGGACCGATTCGCCTTTGGCAAGGAAGAGTGTGCCGGTGGCGTGGCCCTGACGAATATCGTCCAGAACCGTGTCGCTTCGGCCGCTTGCGAGAATCACCGTTTCGCCCATTCCGGTTGCGGCAAGGATGGCTCGGAGCTTCGACCCCATACCGCCTCGCCCGCGAGAACTCTGTTCGGCGGCGACAAGAGACAGCAGCGATTCGTCGGGCTTTTCCACCAACGGAACGACTTTGCTGGCGGGGTTTGAAGGAGGACCATCGTAGAGCCCCGCGATGCCCGACAGGATCACCAGCAGAGGATCCGGAAGCAGTGTTGTCAGCATCGAAGCCAGCTGATCGTTGTCTCCGACGGCAATCTCCTTCACACTGACGGTATCGTTTTCATTGACGATCGGCACGACGTTGAAGTCAAACAGCGTTCGAATCGTGTTGCGTACGTTCAGGTATCGCTGGCGATTTCGAAAGTCGTTGCCAGTCAGCAGCAACTGGGCCGTGCGATGGCCAGTGCGCATCAAGGCGTCGTCCCAGGTTCGCATGAGTGATGGTTGGCCGATAGCCGCAGCAGCTTGAAGTTCTGGCAGGGATTCCGGACGACGATTCAATCCCAGAATGCCGATGCCAGATCCGACGGCGCCGCTGGAGACCAGGACGACTCGACGGCCCGTTTCCTGAATGCGATGAATCTGATCGGCGATGCACTGAATACGCTGCAGATCGAGCCTGTCGTTGTCGGTGGTCAGCACGTTGGTGCCAATCTTGACAATGACGGTTTTGCACGCCTGAAAGACTTCCTGTCGTACGAGATCCTGCATGTCCGGAACTTTGTCGTCGTGGGCTGGTGATTGATGTTCGTTTGGCGGGAAAGATAGTCGGGGCGAGAGGTTTCGGGAATGCGAGCTAGATGGTGATGTGACTGGAGTGATGGTGCGCGCGTTCGGGACGGGGAATGGTTAATGATTATTGGAGATTGAAAAATGGAGAATGTGTAGGTTTCGACTGCCGGGCGAAACTTTCGCTGACAGGCGAACTTGTTCTTGCATGACCAGTTGCCGAGGCCATCCGGTCGCAAGGCTAACGCAGGGACGGTGCTGGGTTGCCACGTCGACCGGCCTTCATGTGGCAGAATCGTCTGGGCGCTGGTCGCGGCGGGGCCGCGAAGTGCCGCTCGGCAAGCGGCACCTACTGTAGGTCACGCCTGCCGGGCGGGACTTTC
>CAZIGZ010000273.1:0-1172 GCA_964538835.1 uncultured Chitinophaga sp.
TCTATTCCCGACCACCGATCGAAGAGATCGAGTACGAAATGGACGTCCGCGGCGTACGCACCGAATGGCTGCTCTAACAGGAGTTCCCCAGTGTAAAGCGCTTGTCCCAGTCGTAGTTCGCCATCAGTGTAGAGCAGTTGTCCTCAACTGCTCGGTCCGCACTGTCTCATGCGTGCACGGCATCGCGGAAGGGGGACGCAAAACGGCTGAGGACAGCCGTTCTACACAGACTATCCCCAGTCGTTATCATCCCCACGCCTACCATCACCGCTCACTGGAAGCCCGATGATTCTGCATGTGGACATGGATGCGTTTTATGCGTCCGTTGAAGAACGGGACGATCCGAGTCTGCGCGGAAAGCCGGTGATTGTGGGCGGAACACCGGAAGGTCGAGGCGTCGTCGCGGCCGCGAATTACGTCGTTCGCAAGTATGGTGTTCACAGTGCTATGGCGACGGGGAAGGCACTGCAGCTCTGTCCCAGTGCGATCGTGATTCGACCGCGAATGGACTACTACGCGGAAATCGCCGCTCAGATCCGCGAGATCCTGCATCGGTACACGCCGATCGTCGAACCGCTGTCGCTGGATGAAGCGTTTCTGGACGCATCGGGAAGTGAGCTGCTGTTCGGTTCGGTGGAAACGATCGGGCGAGCCATCAAGGCGGACATCCGCAAGGAGCTGAACCTGGTGGCTTCCGTCGGCGTCGCCCCCAACAAGTTTCTGGCGAAACTTGCCAGCGACATGAACAAGCCGGACGGCTTCACGGTGATCCCGCCGGATTCGGTTCAGAGCATTCTCGATCCTTTGCCGGTCGGACGTATCTGGGGAGTTGGCAAGGTGACCAATCAGCGATTTGAAAAGCTCGGCGTCCACACGATTGGACAGCTCAGAGCACTCAGCGTTCAGCAGCTGCAGGCCGAGTTCGGGCAGCACGGTTCACACTTCTGGGAACTGGCCCGCGGCATCGACCATCGAACGGTGGTCTCCGATCGAGAAGCCAAGTCGATCTCTCACGAAACGACGTTCGCAGAAGACATCACGGACATTGATATCCTGCGAGCCTGGCTGATGGAACTCACGGAACACGTGGCTCGTCGACTGCGAAGCCACAGCCTTCAGGGCCGAACGGTGCACCTGAATGACTCGGATGAACGCCTGGTTCTCGCACACCC
>CAZIGZ010000273.1:1182-3853 GCA_964538835.1 uncultured Chitinophaga sp.
GGTCGAACGGTGCACCTGAAAATCCGCTACAGCAACTTCGAAACGTATACTCGGTCAAAGAGCCTCTCAGCAGCCACCAACAGCACCAGCCAGCTCTGGCCCGCCGTTCTTCAGATGCTGACGTCATCTTTGCCCGAGCGTCCTCTGGTGGTTCGACTTCTGGGAATGGGTGTGTCGAATCTGCAATCGCAGGCGGCGACTCAGAAAACCCTGTTTGCCGAAGAACACGACCAGAAGGACACACGACTCGACCAGGTCGCCGACCAGATTCGCAACCGCTTCGGCACATCCTCCCTCCGTCGCGCCAGCAGTGTTCAGCACAAAGTCGAGCATAAGCCGGAACCACCCATATAGCCGTAACAAATAGCCTTGGTCATGGCCAAATATCCGTAGGATGGACGCCCTCGTCCGTCTCCCATCCTCTACCATCCCACGAAGTTCCTGTGCCCTAAGCTGTAGGGGAACTCGCCAGAGTTCCTTTCATCAACGTAGACCACTCGCCATCGTTCCCATCACCACCAAAAGTCATGGGATCTCTGGCGAGATCCACTACAAGGTCACAACGATTCAGGCCCAGGCGGGCCGCCACAACCCCAGCCGGTGTGCGTAAGCCACCAGAAACGAAGCAAGAAAGCCCCCAAGGCCCGGCAGGGCCGACACATTGCCAGCCGATCGATCAGACGCTTTCGTTCCGCTGCCGTTGTCGAATCTCTTTCAGCTTGCGGAAGTTGATCAGCACTCGGTGCGTCTGAACGATAACGATCATCGCAAGGAACCCAGGAATGATCAGAAACGCTCGACCGGATTCACCGAAGAACCAGGAGATCGCAAGAAACAGAGCAAAGAGATAGCCAAGTCCGGCGAGCATGTAGAGGCCGATCACGGAGTCACAGGCGATCAGCACGCTGGTAACAAGGAACACAATCGGCAGCACCGCAAAACCGACCCCAGGAGCCACGCTCAGTCCGCGTCGCTGCTGGTCGAGAATCAGGACGACATCAAGGAAACCGGTGACCAGGGTCGCAAAGATGCTCAGCCCCATCAGCGCTCTTCGTTCAGACGTGTAGGCCTTCAGGAGCTGCAGCGCTTCCCGGTCGAGATCAGACATCGCCGTTGGCTCAAGCGATGGCGCCTCATACGGGTTAATTGTCGGAGTGTTCATGCGGAGCACATCCTTTACTGCTTCACCCCAATCGCCGTTGCCGTGGCGTATTCACGAGCATGCGAAATGGTCAGCTTCACTTCCGTGATGCCCAGCTGAGCCGCGATGGCTCCGGCTTCACCGCTGAGTCGAACCGTTGGCTGCCCGGTATGAAGAGACACGATTTCCACATCATGAAACGTGATGCCCTGGACGAAGCCCGTTCCCAGAACCTTGACCACCGCTTCCTTCGCCGCCCACCGACCCGCAAACCGCACCGCCGAATCCCGATGCCGCCGAGCATACTCAATCTCACCCGGCGTAAAGCATCGTTCCACGAAATGATCCCCATGCCGCTCGACCATTTCGCGAATCCGCGAGATCTCAACGATGTCCGTCCCCAGTCCCACAATCATTCCACATCGTTTCCCACGACAAGTCCCAAGACAAGAAGAGCCCTGAATCTCCATCAACCGGAACGAACAGTAAGCTCTAACCCACATCACCACCACCGAAAACCCGCATCCCGGCGAGCGGCAGGGCGTCAGCCCACCGTGTCCGCGCGCACAACCCACAGCAACGTATCGCTCGCTCAGCCCCTCCCAAACGTCGTATTGCCGGTGAGCATCCCAACTGAATCCCGCACACATTTTCCCCAACAACCCACGAACCCTTTAGCCCGTCACCGCGTCTTACCCAGCCAAATCCAGCGTGCTTCAGAGAGCACGACAGAAAGGAGAATCCTCATGACCCACGTTCATCGCATTGATGCGTTTCGCTGTGAGTATGCCTTTTTGTCGAACTTCTATCCGTCACTGATTCGATACGACGGCATTCAATATCCGACCGTCGAGCATGCATTTCAGGCGTGCAAATCTCTGGCCAAACCCGAACGACTCACGATCGCTCAGTGCGGCCCGCCCGCACGAGCAAAATCCATGGGCCGTCGAGTCAAGCTGCGCGCGGACTGGGAATCCATCAAAGTCGAGGTGATGACAAAACTCGTGCGACTCAAGTTTGAAACTCACGAAGACCTGCGCGTGAAACTCATCGACACCGGCGAAGCCGAGCTGATCGAAGGCAACACCTGGAACGACCGCTTCTGGGGCGTCTGCGGCACCCAGGGCCGCAACTGGCTCGGCCGAATCCTCATGCAAATCCGCACCGAACTCGCCTAACCCAAAGCAGCCCCGTGTCTCCGCAGCGGCCCGACAAAACCTCGCACCGGGTTCATCCCGGTGGCCACAGGTCTCTGCACTACAGCCGGCATTTTCCCTGAAGAAGCTTAGTCTTAGTAGCGCAAGCCGCGAGCCCACCGGTGAATCATCATCAAGCCCTCATCATTGCCACAGCGTCGCGGATCGATCGTCGCCCCATGTGGTCAAGCTGCACGGTAAAGGAACAGATGCCAAAAACTTGAGGGGCGGTAATCGAATCTGTATCGCGGAGTCATGCTCACCACCATGAAGTGTCGGCCCGTTCGGGCCTTGGATTTCTTCTGCTTTCTTTCCGGTGGCTTACGCACACCGG
>CAZIGZ010000274.1:0-3843 GCA_964538835.1 uncultured Chitinophaga sp.
CGACGCGACACCGAATCCGGAACTCTCCGGGGCACAGGAAGAAGCGGCCAAAGCTGCTGCTGCTGCTGCTGCCGGCGCGAAGTAGATTCGGTTGTCGATTCAGCCGATGCAGGTTTCTGAACGATGCTTCGTTCCGGGAGGCGATACGTCTTCCGGGACGACTTTTCATCCCGCGATTCCCGCCACAACGTTTCTTTGAAAGACAGTGACCATGCCAACCTATGTGTACGGCGTAGTTCTCTCTGACGATGATGACGAAGCTGTTGGTGAAATCTTTGAAGTTGAGCAAAGCATCCATGACAAGCCGCTGACGCAGCACCCGGTGACGGGCGAGCCGGTACGACGCCTGTTGTGTGCTCCGTTTGTGGCGGGGACCTGGTCTCCACTGAAGGCAAAGCAGGCGATGAGTGACCGCAATCTGGCAAAGCGCGGCTTCACAAAATATGTCAAAACAGGCAATGGCTACGAAAAGACCGTGGGAAAGGGCCCGAGCCTTCTGCCGCCCAACGGCTAATGTCCGGTCCTGACGCTGGCCCGGAGCTGAACTTCTTCGCCGAATTCGGTGCCGAAAATCAGCCCTTCTGAACATTTCCGCAGCTCGCCTTTCTCATCCGGGTCCCGATGAACACTCCGGACTTCAACTTCAATCCCGAGTGGCCCAGTCCGGATCCTGATGTCCGCGATGTTCTGCTGGCCATGGCCCATGACGGCTCATGGGGACGCTATCATGGCTCGCATTGTCAGGCCCTCGTGAAGGCGCTCCAGGAATTTCACTCGGTCCCGCATTGCCACCTGACCTGCAGCGGAACGGCGGCCGTCGAACTGGCTCTGCGGGCCTGCGGATTGGGGCAGGGCGATGAAGTTGTCCTGAGCGCGTATGACTTCAAAGCCAACTTTGTCGATGTGCTGGCGGTTGGAGCCATTCCGGTTCTGATTGATGTTCTGCCTGACACGCCGGTGATGGACGCTTCGAAAGTGGAATCTGCACTTTCACCAGCCACAAAAGCCATCCTGGTGTCGCACCTGCATGGATTCCATGCACCGATGAAAGCTCTGACCGCGATGGCACAGTCACGCGGGCTGACGGTGATCGAAGATGCCTGCCAGAACCCCGGAGCTTTGGTCGACGGTCGAATCGCTGGCACTTGGGGCGACGCTGGCGTTCTGAGCTTCGGCGGAAGCAAGCTCCTGAGCGCTGGTCGTGGCGGTGCGATTTTGGCGTCTCGGTCCGATATCGCTCAAAGACTTCAGCTGCTGACTCAGCGAGGCAATGATGCTTATCCGCTGTCTGAGATGCAGGCGGCCGTTCTGCTGCCACAGTTGAAGAAGCTGTCATCACAGAATGAACAACGAGCATCCGGGGTCGAGCATTTGCTGAGTCAGTTCTCGCCTGCGGACAGGATTGCCCCCATCGGCGGTCTCCAGAATTCAGCATCCGCTTCAATCGATCGGCCGGCTTACTACAAACTGCCATTCCTCGTCCGCAGCGCCATCACAACGGACCGGAAGAACACCCTCGTTGAGGCCTTCCATGGAGCCTCCATCCTTTTAAGCCACGGTTTCGCCGCACTCCACAGGATTCATGCGAGGTCTCGATTCAAAGCCGCGGGATCACTGGCCAATGCAGAAGACTTTGCCAGCCGAGTTCTGACGCTTCACCATCCCGTTCTGCGACAGTCTTCCGAAACTCTCACTCGACTTGCCGAACATCTCCGCCAGATCGCAGGTGACCGGTTGTAATGATCATTTGGACTGTACCGGTGCAGGAGATTCCCTCGAATCTGATCTCGGGCAGAAGTCCGTGGGAATTTTCGGGACGCCACGTCCTCCACAAAAAGCGAGGGCTCCTTCTAGGGCGGTCCCCCAACCTTTTCAGGCGGTTGTTTCCCCTTGGAAGGAGCCTCTTGGCTTTTCAGGCTCTCGGATTCCGGTAGATCTTTGCTCGATGCTGCTCTAGTCCGATGAACCGTCAAAGACGTGAGATTCGGCAGAACCTCACAAAGGGAAAAGGGACATTTGTCCGCGAAAATTCGCCCATTCCCCGAATTCTCCCCAGGGTGAAAAGTTTTCGCTGACGGTCGTTCCGATTTTGACTGTTGTTTCGATCCTGCCCCACAGCTTTGGGCGAGGGATTCTCAGGCGACGGCCAACTCAACGCCAGTTGCTGCTGTGCTGAAACAAGGCTGATGCCAATTTGCCCTCCGGGGGATTACGCGAACGCGCCTGTTTGCCTCAGTTGCTTATTCTCTGCAACATTTCGTTCTGATCCTTCCAGCACGATCGCTTTTCGTGACCTATTTTCCAGAGAGGACCAATCTCGGGTTGTTGTCATTGGTCTGCAAAAAGCATTTGTTCAGTGAAATTCGGAATTTGGAATGATCGCCCCGATGAAAGCATCACGTCAGAACACCAGTGACTTTGAAGCACTGAAGTCTCATATTCATGGCAAGCTGGTCGAGAAGCTCGACCTGACGCGAGTTTCAGAACTTGAAGGTGATTCACTTCGCCGTGAAATTCGGGTTGTCGTGGAGCACTTGTGCGACACCGAAAATCCTCTTCTGAACCGTTCGGAGCGAGAGCGACTGGTCGAAGAAGTTCTGGACGAAGCGTTTGGCTTTGGTCCGCTGGAGCTTCTTCTGAAGGAAGAGGGCGTAGCGGACATCATGATCAACGGTCCGAAGAACGTCTTCATTGAACGTGGCGGACGCATTCAGAAGTCGGATGTGACATTCCGTGACAATGATCATCTGCTTCAGATTCTGGACCGAATTGTTTCTCGCGTTGGTCGTCGAATTGACGAAACTTCGCCGATGGTGGACGCTCGACTTCCGGACGGCTCACGTCTGAATGCGATCATTCCTCCGCTGGCACTGGACGGTCCTTCGCTGACGATTCGACGATTTGGTTCGAACCCGCTGACACTCGAGGACCTCTTGAAATTCGGTGCGTTCACTCCGGAAATGGTGATGTTCCTGGAAGGAGCCATGAAGGCTCGAATGAACATGATCATCAGCGGAGGTACCGGTTCCGGCAAGACGACGCTGCTGAACACTCTGTCCAGCTTCATTTCCAACGAAAACCGAGTCATCACGATTGAAGACGCGGCGGAACTTCAGCTTCAGCAGGAACACGTTCTTCGACTGGAAACTCGACCGCCGAACATCGAAGGCAAGGGACGAGTCAGTGCGACGGACCTGGTGAAGAACGCCCTGCGAATGCGACCAGACCGAATCATCATCGGCGAATGTCGAGGCGGCGAAACTCTGGACATGCTTCAGGCGATGAATACCGGTCACGATGGTTCGCTGACCACCGTTCACGCAAACAATCCTCGCGACGCGATCTCCCGTATTGAAACACTGGTCAACATGAGCGGCTGTGACCTGCCGCTGTCAGCCGTTCGAAAGCAGATTGCATCGGCGGTGCAGCTGATTATTCAGGCCAATCGTCTGCAGGGCGGTCCTCGAAAGGTCACCTACATCACGGAAGTGGTCGGCATGGAAGGCGAAACGATCGTGATGCAGGACATTTTCCGATTCGTACAGGACGGCATTAACGAACAGGGCAAGGCATTCGGCCACTTTGAGTCAACAGGTGTGCGACCCAAGTGCATCGAACATCTGGAATCCAGCGGTGTACGCCTTCCAAACGGTCTCTTTGCTCAGCGCATTATGCGAACGCCATGACGACTTTCTGAGTTTTTCGGGTTTCTGAAAGCGCGGATTGCTGTCGCGGCTTCACAAGGATACAGACCATGGACCCCACAATTATTGTGATGATCTCCGCCTTCGTCGGCGTTCTCGCGCTGGTGTTTGGCGTTGGTTTTGCCTTCAAAGGACGCTC
>CAZIGZ010000275.1:0-3835 GCA_964538835.1 uncultured Chitinophaga sp.
CGCCCGGCAGGCGAGACCTACAGTAGGTGCTGCTTGCCGAGCAGCACTTCGCGGCTTGCCGCGACCAGCGACCCTCGATCGTGCCACAGTCTTCCAGGTCGGCGTGGAGTCACAGTATCGCCACGTCATGCGTTATGTAGTGGAACTCGCCTGAGTTCCCATCATCAACCCAGGTCGCGGGATCTCTGGCGAGATCCATGACAAAATCGTTCACAGCGTTGCCCGACCGCTCGGCAAGCGAGACCTACTTTCTCTGCGAAAAGCGCAAACTGTCAGGGGAAATCGACCGTACGCCGATTCGCGGGGGGTGGACCTTCACGACATTCTGTTGAGATCTGCTGTTTGTCGGGCGAATTGACGGCCAACTGATTGAAATCGACGGACCTTGGCTTATTGTCTCCTCCGCGTTCTTCGTGGAAAGAGACCGAACGGGGCGAGGTCGGGGATGTCATCAGCTAACGAGTTCCAGCAATCGGCGACTTCATCGCCTGCCGCTGTTGATGTTCGCCATCTGGTGAGAAAATTCGCCACGCAGTCGGGTGAAGTCGTCGCAGTCAATGACGTTTCCATTCAGGTCCACGCGGGCGAAGTCTTTGGTCTGCTGGGTGCAAACGGGGCTGGCAAAACGACGACTCTGCGAATGATGCTGGGCCTTCTTCCGCCAACGTCCGGAACGGTCACGATGGCCGGTTATGACGTCGCGAAATTCCCGCTGGAAGTGAAACGGCGCGTTTCTCTGGTATCAGCAAGCTCCGGCCTCTATCAGTGGCTAACGCCTCGGGAGATGATGCTGTACTTCGCGGAACTGTACGACGTTCCGGATGATGCAGCTCTGGCTCGCGTTGAAATGCTGGCAGACGTTTTTGATCTTCGAAAGTTCATGGACCGTCGCTGTGCCGGGATGAGCACCGGGCAGCAGCAGCGAGTCAATCTGGCTCGTTCGCTCATGCACGATCCGCCAGTCGTGCTGATGGATGAACCCACACGAGGTCTCGACATCGTTGGCAGCAAACGCATCTTTGACTACACGGCTCACCTCAAGGAACTTGGCAAGGCCGTCATCTTTTGTACTCACCGGCTGGATGAAGCTCAGCGTCTGTGTACTCGATTCGGTCTGATGTTCCGCGGGCGACTTCACCTGGAGGGTACTCTGGAAGATCTTCAGCAGAAGACCGGTCGCGAAATGCTGACCGACATGTTTCTGGATCTGATGCAGAAAACTGTCGAAGCGGACGCGACGGCAAAAGCTGTCGACGCCGGAGCATCCCGATGAACGCGGAAGAGCAGGGCAGGGCAACAGGCAACGGCCATCCGGGTTCGACAACACCACGGTGGAAACGACTGGCTCGTCTGGCTCGCAAAGAAATCCGCGAGTCGATGCGGGATCGTCGAACTCTGGCGACACTCGTGCTGATGCCGCTGATCGTCTATCCGCTGCTCGGACTTGTCGTTCAGCGATTTGCCGTCAGCCGAGTCGATCCCAACGCACCGGAAGCCGTTGTGGTGCTCGACAGCGCTATTCACCCGGATGAAGCCGCCGTGCTGTTTAGTGTTCCCGATCGGCGAAGGACAGAGAACTCAGGCGGTTCAGACAGTGCAAAGGATACTGAAGCGGCGGACAAATCGAGCACCGCTGAGGGTTCATCCGGAAACAAGGCGGCCGAAGAATCGCTTCAGAAACTCACGGCTGGACTGACACCACTGGCAGCCAACGCACCGCCCAAACTTCACGTGGAAGGCGAACTGTTTACTCGGGAACAAGTCGAAGCATTGGTGCAGAGCGGTGCCGCCGATGTCGGGGTTCTGCAGATTCCCGGGGAAGCACCGACGGAGAATCGACCGGGGCGTGCAAGGACCTTTCGAGTCATCTGTCGGGAAGGTGATCCGTTCAGTGTGCGAGCAGCGGAAGAAGTGGAAGGCTGGATCACTCGTTACCGTGATCGCGTCATTCGATCATTGCTGAGACGAACGCCGTTCGGTGCGGAAACGATGCCGTACATTGAAACCACAAAGATCACCTCGCTGGCTCCCAGAGAATCACCACTGAGCGCCTTTGTTCCGCTGATGCTGGTGCTGATGACAATGACCGGAGCCGTTTATCCAGCGATCGACCTGACGGCCGGCGAACGAGAACGCGGGACACTGGAAATGCTGATGGCGGCTCCGGTGGCCAGGCACGATCTTCTGATCGGCAAATTTGTGGCCGTGTTCATGGTCGCTGTCCTGACCGCGCTGATCAACCTGACGGCCATGATGCTGACGCTGTATTCGACGGGATTTGATCGGGTTCTTCTGAGCGAAGGACTTTCGATCATCACGTTCTTCCAGGTGCTGATGCTGCTGGTTGTCTTTGCGTCGTTCTTCTCGGCCGTGCTGCTGTCGATCACCAGCTTTGCTCGCAGTTTTCGCGAAGCTCAGGCGTGGCTGATTCCGCTGATGCTGGTTTCACTCGCACCTGGAATTCTGAGCCTGATGCCGGGCGTGCGGCTGAACTTTGCCTTGTCCATCGTGCCGCTGGTCAACATCGTGCTGGTCGGTAAGGAGTTGTTTCAGGGAATCGCGTCGCCTTTGCTGTTTGGCATGACTCTCATCGTTACGTGTGGCTACACAATCGCTGCACTGCGTATTGCGGCGGCGATCTTTGGAAACGATGCTCTGCTGTTTACGTCTGGAAGTTCCGCCAGCCGCAGCCGTGAGTCGGATGTGACGGACGAACTTCCCGTTTCACTGGCCGCAAAATGTGGCGTGTTGATCCTGCCATTGCTGGTGATTTTGTCCGGGATTCGGCATCGGATTGTGAGTCAGGAGAACACAGCTGGCCAACTCATTCTTTCCGCCGCCATTCTTGCTGGCTTGTTCGCCGGCCTTCCGCTGCTGTTCCTGAAGCGACAACGCGTTCGGCTGACAACCGCGTGGGTGTTGAAGCCGTTTTCGTTTCTGGCCGTCCCAGGTGCCATTCTGCTTGGGCTGTCGTCCTGGACGATTGTTTATGAACTGCTGATCGTGTCTCAGCGAGCCTCCGCGTGGACGGAGTTTCTGAACAACCCGGCCATGAAGCAGATCATCGAACGACTGATGAAAGAAGCGCCTCTTATTCTTCAGCTGTTCACACTGGCCCTGGTTCCGGCCGTTGTCGAAGAACTGTTCTTCCGAGGCTTCCTGATGGAATCACTGCTGCAGCGAGGCAAAGGAAAGATGATGCCGTTGCTGGTGACGACGTTTGTCTTCGCAGCAGCTCACGTGGTGACAGATCCCGCGCTTTCGATGGCAAGATTTCCTGGTACGTTTCTGCTGGGCCTGATCCTCAGCATGATTCGAATTCAGACGGGAAGCATCTTCCCCGGCATGCTGATGCACTTCGTGAATAATTCCATTCTGCTGTCACTGACTTCGCTTCAGCCGCTGCTCTTGAAAGCCGGAATCAATCTCAACGTCGAAGGCGAAAGTCACCTTCCGCCCACACTCTTGATCGCCGCCGCGATCAGTGCCGCCGTCGGCATTCTCCTCATCCAAAAATCCCGCCGCCCAGTGTAGATCAACTGTCCTCGGTTGCCTTGAGACGCTGCGTTTCGTCAATCGAAAGTTCACTTCAAAGAATGTGTGTTAAGCTGCATTTGCAACCGCGCAGTGAACGCGAATTGTCACGGGTTATGTCTGACAAAAAATGGGTGACAGAAAATAGTCGCAATGTAGAACGACTGTCCTCAGTCGCTGCCCGCCTGGCGGGGTCACCGTGGAGCACATCGCCAGGTTCGAAGGAGCGAACCGCGACACCGGGTAGCACAGGTGAAGCCTGTGACGCGAAGCGGTCGGAAGCCGAAGGGACAGCGTGGTT
>CAZIGZ010000276.1:0-3824 GCA_964538835.1 uncultured Chitinophaga sp.
TCAGCTGATCCCGTACTTCTTGCATTTGCTGAAGAACGTACTGCGAGGCATGTTCAGTTGCCGCGCGGCGACAGCTTTGTTTCCGCCCGCTGACCTTAACGCGTCACGAAGCTGCTGTTCTTCAGCGTCGCTCTGACGGCCGGACAGGACAGCCGTTCCGTCGGTCTCCATGACCTTACGAACCGCCTGACGAAGCGCATTGGAATTTCCTGGCAGCTCGGCGGAATCCAAAGTTGCCGCAACGTTTCGTACGGGCGTGAGACCGCGAAGTTCCGCCGGAAGATCCTGCAATGTCACTCGATCACTGTCCGCCAGAACCACCGCCCGCTCAATCACGTTCTCGAGTTCTCTGATATTGCCTGGCCACTGATGAGCTTCCAGCACGGCCAGGGCCTGAGGATCGATCTGGCGAATCTGCTTCTTCGTCTTCTGAGCAGAGCGGCTCAGGAAAAAGAAGACCAGCTCGGCCAGGTCTTCAGGTCGATGACGCAGCGGTGGCAATGTCAGCGATACCACGTTCAGACGATAGTACAGGTCTTCGCGGAATTCCCCCCGAGCGATCATCTCTTCAAGATTTCGGTTCGTCGCTGCAACAAGCCGAACATCAACACTGATGGACTTGTCACTGCCCACAGGCTCAAAGCAGCGTTCCTGAAGAACTCGCAGCAGCTTGACCTGAGTCTCCAGGGAGATATCACCAATCTCGTCCAGAAACAGAGTCCCGTGATCCGCTGCAAGGAATCGGCCCTGCTTGTCGGCATGAGCCCCCGTGAATGCTCCCTTCACATGACCAAAAAGCTCACTCTCCAGAAGCGACGGAGACAGCGCAGCACAGTTGACACACACGAGACTGCAATTGGCTCGATCACTGTTGCGATGCAGCACTTTCGCCAGCAGCTCTTTGCCCGTTCCGCTTTCGCCGCGAATCAGCACTGTCGACGTACTGCGAGCAACCTTGCGAACCTGCCCCAGAATATCCAGAAGTGCCGGACTATTACCTCGAACACCTTCTCGATCAAAGTCCTGGTCGGCCGCAGAAACAGGCTGCTGTCCGGCTTCCTGCTGCAGCACAGTCAATTCGCCCCGCAGTGCCGCCAGCTGACGCTGCTGCTCCGCGATGTTCTCCATCTTCGTCTTCAGTTCGGCATTCAGCCTCGCCATCGTCTGATTCGCGCGAGAACTGTGGAGGGCCAGAACGCTCATCTGAGCAATGGCCTGCAGAAACGCAAAGTCCTCGGCGGTGAACGCCATACCGCTTCGCTTGCGGCCCAGCAGGATCACCCCGTGAAGTCCGTCTTCTCCTTCCAGCCGACAGAGCAACTCGGCACGATGATCATGCAGCAACTGCTGTACGGGGCTCATCGATTCGCGGTTTGGAGATGGAAGGCGAGGAATCACGATGCGGTCTGCGGTATCGTCATTAACCGACTCACCACGCAGTTGCGACGGAGCCTGCTGCAGTGAACGGCTGCCGATCAGACGCAGAGTGCCCTGCCCGTCGCGCACATACATTCCGGCCCACGACGCATCAATGACTTCTTCGCAGGTACGCAGTGTAATCTCTGCCATTGCAGATGGCTCGGCAAGATACGCCGCCGAGCGATTCAGTTGCTGCATCGCTCGGTCCAGCTGGTACTTCTCGCTGAAGAATCTGCGGTCTACGACGGCCTGAAGTCGATCTCGCACCCACAGACTCATTCCGGCGGCCAGAAACAGAATCAGAAACAGCGTGATCTGCTGTGTAGTCGAAGAGCCAAGTGGAAGGCTGTAGGAGTTGGCAAATATCCCGCCGACCGCCACCAGCATGGCAAAGCCACCGGAAACGAGCAGCGATGTAATTACATAGCGCCGCCCGCGGTCATCGATCTCCTCCGCAAGCATCAAACGGTGTCGTACCATCCCATGCGAATACGCCGCCATGAACAGCATGCTGGCGATGAACATCGGAACCTGAGCACGGCCGAGAGCAAAATCGACCTTGCGAAAGAACGCCAGGAACAGCGTATAGCCAATGGGCAACGTCGACAGCAAGGCAGCTCCCAGAATCGTTACCACCTGCCGACGTTCACGAGGCGTGTCGCTCTTGATCAGACTGCTGCCCAGCTTCACCACCGTCAACGCAAAATAGAATGATGCCAGTACGATCGAACCGTGTACCGTGATGCGCAGCAGATACAGCATCAACGACGACGACGATGCCGGATCAAGGCTCGCTGTTCCTCGCAGAAAAATCTGGGCCACGGCCACCAGTTTCTGCAGCGCCGTCCACGGCCCGCGAGCCAGATCACCATTCAGCGCCCAGCCGCACCAGTAACAGACAGCCAGCAACAGACAACTCAGCCCCGCCAGACCAAAGACCGTGGAGTTGATCCATGCCCGCCAGGTTCGCACAAAATCGGGTTCGCGAGGGAACAGAAGAAAGAACTTCAGTACCAGAGCCGGCAGCATCCCCGCACAAAAGATAAACGGGACGTTCAGCAAGGGCGTCCCCGTCAGAATCCACCAGTGAAATCCAGGAACGAAGGCTCCCATGGACGCACAGCACATCAGGCAGAAGGTTCGAAGCACACGGTCATACGGACGATACCAATAGGAGGTGACCGCAAAGCCCAGAACAGAAATCTGACACGCAAACCAGATGATCGTCAGCGAGATCTCAAACAGGCTGATGGGGTGAACCGGAACGTAAACACGCTGAAGCAGCCCTTTGCCGTCTCGACCACCAGCCGGGTTTCGGTAAATCAATTCCACCAGGCGCTCGGCCGGCTTACGAGCATCCGCCTGATTCACTTCCACCAGCGGAGGTACCGCGGGCAGCTCGCTGGGGTCAGAGCCGGGAGCCAGCTGACCTCCGGGGGGGATCTTGGCAAACCGAAGCGATTCGAGTGCCGAGATAAAGTCGTAGAAAGTGACGATCTCACGTCCGTTCAACTTCAGCAGACGGTCCCCGGGCTTTGGAGCCGGATCCGTGCGACGATCGCCCATCGACACCAGCTGGCGAATCTCAATGCCTTCACCAACAGTGTGAGTCTCTGGCAGCAGGCACCTGAGTCCTACGTCCGGAAAAGTGGCGACATACCAAAGGACAGCCACACAATAGGTCACCACCGTTCCGATGCAAACAGCCACAAACGCGCGAGCATCGCGGGGAGAATTGAGGCTGTTTGAAGACCACCATTGCATGGAACATCGCTTCGTTGGCAGAACCACAGCGCTGTCCGGCGCCGAAGAATCACCAAAAATCTACCCATCCGGCGCCGACAAATCAAACTTCACCCAGCTTTCGGCGCCGAAAATTCTCGCGCCATCTCCTTTTCCAACTGGACTTTAGGAAGCGAACCCCCAGATTTCCTCGAATTTGAACACTAGAGAGGACCGAACTCACAAATCGGCAGTTTTGGCACGCCACCTGCTCACCGATTTAGTATCCCAGCCACCCTCCGGTTGAGAACAAGTGTGTTGAACGAAGAGAACATTGCTGCCTTGGACGACCCAGCCTAAGCAGCCTCCCCAGTCCCCTTCGACGTTCAGTCCCCACACACTTGTCATCTCGGAGGGTTTTTTTACGCGCCGAGTTTCGGTCGTAGGTCCCGCCTGCCGGGCGCGACTTTCGCCGCGAGGCGAACCTTTGTTCTGGCCCTCACGCAATTCGCCCCCCGCTCGCTAGTGAAGAACGACAGGCATGAACTTGTTCCACGTCGCCCCTGGAAAATGTGGTACGTTGGAGGGTCGCTTGTCGCGGCGAGGCCGCGAGGTGCCGCTCGGCAATCGGCACCTACTGTAGGTCCCGCCTGCCGGGCGGGACTTTCGCCGTCAGGCGAACC
>CAZIGZ010000277.1:0-3760 GCA_964538835.1 uncultured Chitinophaga sp.
CGAAAGTCCTGCTCGGCAAGCAGGACCTACGTAGGTGCCGCTTGCCGAGCGGCACCGTGCGGCAACGCCCCAACCAGCGACCAGACGAGGCTCCATCAGAATGCAGGTGGACGGGGAAACGCAGCCTCGTCCTCGTTTGTTCGCTTGGGCCGAGTGGCTTTGGCATCATGTGGATGCGAGAACAAGGTTCGCCTGGCGGCGAAAGTCTCGCCCGGCAGGCGAGACCTACAATAGCTGAAATCCGTGCATCCGTAACGCGTCATGGTTATGCTGCACGGATAGTGCTGGTCCGCTGCTCATTCGGCAGGCGACCAACAAACGTGATGAGTCGTGGAGTCCCGTATGAATCGTAAAGCCGGACAGTGTGTGGAATCTTCGTCAGGCCGACGAAAGTTCGTCGAACGATGTGCCATGGTGCTTCTGGCCCTGGCCTGCCTGACGAATGGTTCGTTCGCTCGAGCCCAGGAGAGCGATGCTCCTTCGGAAGACGCACTGAACTTCTTCGAGACAAAGATTCGTCCGGTTCTGGTCACTCACTGTTACGAATGCCACGCGGCCGATTCGAAGCTCATCCAGGGTGGCTTGCGGCTTGATGACCGGGCGGCTCTGCTGAAGGGCGGCGACACGGGTCCTGCGGTTGTTGTGGATCATCCTGCCGACAGTCTGCTGATCAAAGCGCTTCGCTATGAAGGTCCAGAGATGCCTCCAAAAGCGAAGCTGCCGGATTCTGTTGTGGCTGACTTTGAACGCTGGATCGCGATGGGGCTCCCGGATCCTCGCAAAGCCGCACCCGTCAAAGAAGCTCGATCGATCAACATTGAAGAAGGCCGAAAGCACTGGGCCTTTCAGCCGGTTCGCGATGTGACGCCGCCAGCAGTGTCGGATGCATCATGGCCAACAGACCCCATCGACCAGTTCGTGTTGTCTGCTCTGGAACAGCGAGCCATGAAGCCGGTGGGAGATGCAGACCGTCATGCGTGGCTGCGGCGAGTCACTCTGGATCTGACGGGGCTTGTTCCTTCACCTGCGGACATTGAAAACTTCGTAAAGGATGAATCTCCTTCGGCCCGCGAAACCGTCGTCGATCGACTCCTGGCTTCTCGCGCGTTTGGCGAACGATGGGCTCGACACTGGCTGGACATGACGGGCTATGCGGACCAGGTAGGGACGTCCAACGACGTCTTTGCCGAACACTCCTGGCGATACCGTGACTATCTGATCGATTCATTTAACAGCGACAAGCCGTTCGACCAGTTTCTGGTTGAACAGATTGCCGGCGATCTGCTGCCGGCTCGAAGTGCGGAAGAACGTGCGTCGCACATTGTGGCGACTGGCTTTCTGATGGTCGGCGATGTCGAGATCGTTAATCCTGACAAGCTGAAGCTGGAAACAGATCACATCGACCTGCAGCTCAGCAAAATCGGCACAGTGTTCATGGGCATGACGCTGGGCTGTGTCCGGTGTCACGATCACAAGTTTGATCCGATTGAACTCACCGATTACTACGCCATGGCGGGGACTCTTCGCAGCAGCGTTTCAACAGTCAAAATCGATCATGGAATCTGGAGCGGCCTGAACGTTGTGGAGCTGCCCGAATCAGAAGCTCAGCGAACCGAACGCGAAGCCCGCATGGATGCTCATCGCCAGCGGATGGACCAACTGTCAGACGAAGAACAACGTCTGCGTGAAGAACTGACGTCCGTAAACGCCAGCATGGAAAAGCCCGATGCGGACAAAGCGGCGCTGACAAAGCGACAGGGTGAGATTCAGGGCCGGCTCAACCAGATTCCCGGTGAACGGCAGCATGCAGAATTCTTCGCTCCGAAAGTTCCGCGAGCCTTCGCAATTCAGGATGCAGTTCCGACCGTCGATATGGCCGTGTGCATTCGAGGCAATCCGTATGCACCGGGCAAAGTGGTTTCTCGCGGTGTGATGCGAGTCGCTTCGTGGGATGAGGGGCCGACGATGCCGAAACATCAGAGCGGTCGACTGCAGCTGGCCGAATGGCTGGCCGATGAACGACATCCTCTGACCGCGCGAGTCACTGTGAATCGCATCTGGCAGAAGCTGTTCGGTGAAGGCATCGTTCGGTCAGTTGATTACTTCGGCACTCGAGGGGAACTTCCAAGTCATCCGGAGCTGCTCGATCACCTGGCAGCCCGCTTCATGAAGAACGGCTGGTCACAGAAGCAGCTGATTCGTTCGCTGGTGCTGAGTCACACGTATCGGCTCAGCAGTCATCCGGATGAAGCGAACATGGCAACCTATCCGGAGAACCGTTTGCTGTGGCGAATGAATCCTGGTCGTCTGGATGCGGAATCTTTGCGCGATTCTATGCTGGCGGCCAGTGGCGAACTGCAGGCCTGCAGCGGCGGACCATCATTGCCTCTGGAATATCCCGAAAACACCGGCAACCTCGCGCCGAAGGCGGTGAATCCACCCAGCTTTGCGTTGAGGCGTTATCGTCCGGAGCAGGAATTTGTTCGAACGGTGTATCTGCCCGTCGTGCGCAGTGCTCAGCCAGGCTTTATGAAACTTCGCGATGTCTTCGACTTTGCTCAGCCCGCACAGATCACCGGCAAGCGAAGCCAGACCGTCGTCGCTCCTCAGGCGCTGTATCTGATGAACAACGACCTGCCACGAAACCGCGCAAAGGCTCTTGCGGCGTTGCTGGAAAAGGAATCACCGGACCGCGAAACTCGCCTGCATCAATTGTGGCTGCGAACACTGAATCGCCCCATCACGGCTGATGAACTCCGCGAAGCCACATCCTTCCTAGACTCCCCCGACGCCGGCCCTGAACCCATGGCCGAACTGTGCCATGCGGTATTGTCTTCGAATGAGTTCATCCATCGGTTGTAGTGTAGAGCAATTGTCCTCAATTGCTTCAACACGCCGTGGGATGGCCGCCCTCGGCCGTCTACGATTGTTTTCTTGTGGCCGTTCAAAAGAGCACGCGAACGATCGAGCGCAAGTTATTCGCATGCGATGAATGAAAGAAGCACAAAAGACGGCCGAGGGCGGCCATCCTACGGATTTTTTTTGGGCAATCTAGCGGGGTTTGTGACTCTTATCAGAACTTTCGCAAGTGCGTCACTTGTTTCCACCCGCACACAACCCCGGAGCACATTCTTCATGCAACGATCACTCATCCTGTTGATGCTGGTGTCACTCAGTGTGTTGCTGGGTTCAAGAGCGAACGCAGACCCGCCGAATATCCTGTTCGCCGTTGCTGATGACTGGGGGCTGCATGCCGGAGCATATGGCACGCCGTGGGTGAAGACTCCGGCGTTTGATCGAGTGGCTTCCGAGGGCTTGCTGTTTCGCAACTGCTACACGCCCATGGCCAAGTGTGCTCCGTCGCGAGCCATCCTGCTGACGGGGCGAAACCTGTGGCAACTGGAGGAAGCCGGGAATCACATGGCTGTGTTTCCTCCGAAGTTTCGAAGCTGGCCGGAAGTTCTGACGACTCACGGATGGCACATGGGCATCACAGGCAAAGGCTGGGGACCGGGAATTGCCAACGATGCAAACGGCAAAGCCCGGCAGATCACCGGAAAGCCCTACCAACAGCGGAAAGCAGCACCACCAACGACGGACATCGGGAACAACGACTACGCGGCCAACTTCGTGGATTTCCTGAACGCGGCGCCGAACGACAAGCCGTGGTGTTTCTGGTACGGCTCCACTGAACCTCATCGGGCCTATGAATTTCAGTCGGGCGTTCACAAAGGCGGCAAGAAGCTCAGCGACATCAACG
>CAZIGZ010000278.1:0-3737 GCA_964538835.1 uncultured Chitinophaga sp.
GATTGCATGACTTCGCGAGGCATGACTGGGACATGAACGGAACGTTCGGGATTCATGTGTGGTGTTTCCGGCAGGAAAACGACAGGGACGGGCGCAAAGACACATTCCCGGGGGCTTTCAACCGGATTATCGAAGTCCAAAAAACAAGAGAACTGGGTAGTGGATCTGAAGTGCCCGTGCAGGTTGGCGAACCGCGCAACCGCAGTAATGCACTCACGTCATTGAGAGGGGAAGGAAGATGAAAGAAGGGATGAGAACAGACGGGTGAGAAAGACCAGAATGGACTCTGATGTTAGTTTGCGGCGTTGTTTTCGAAAAGACCAAAAAATCCGATGCCGTGAGCAGTCACGCAATACTCGCTGCTTGATGTTTTCGCTCGTCCCGTTGTTCAGGGAGCGATTTTTCAGGCGTCCGTTCCGGTCGGGCGTCAGTTCGAGTTCTCAAAGGAACCTCGAAGGTAAACGAGAGTCTCCGGGTGCTTCCCCATCCATTCGCCCAGTGTCGTGACGACAAATTCGTGGTCGCTGATCGGGATGGCGGCGTCTGACTGTGGGTACATTTGTCCGTTGACGATGAGGCTCATTTCGCCATTGACCAGCCCGCCCGTCTTGATCTGGAACGGCTTCTCTTCCCGGAATACTCGAACGCAGTCAGTTCGATCACAATAGGTGACGGCGCAGGCCTCGTTTTCACTGATTCCGAACACAATATGTGATTGCATCCCGGAGAGTGCCTTGATGGGATAAGCCCGAGGCCCCGCGTTCAGGATGATGCCAACCACCTGGTCGTCATCCGCGAGGCCCGCTTCGGTACGGGCAACAAAATGCGGATTAGTCACTGGTGGGGACACGAACGGGGTTGTCATGGTGCCCGTAAACGGCGGTGGCGGCGGTGTAATGTTTTTCGGCTTTTCGTCGCAGCCCAATGGCAGAGCCGAAACGAACACTATTGCGGCAATTCTCAAAGAGATATGCTTTTCCAACAGACAATAACCCATGATGAATTCATCCACGATTCAAATCCCTTTACAGTGACGCTGTCACCGTGCCTGAGTTTGAGAGGGAGACTGCCAATGCCCAACGTCCATGCCCCGGTTTGGGGGAAACGCGTCGACACAAAGAACAGCCGGCGATTCAGGCTTCATCCCGTGGAGTCATGGCAGGACTCAAGCGGAAGATTTCTGTTTCTGCTGCTTTCCACTCTGGTCTTCGCTGGCTGTTCAAAAAACGATGTTGCTCCGGAAACCTCAAATGGAGCAGCGGAGACTCGGTCTGCAGGCGAATCGTCGTCTTCGGGGACACCGTTGCCATCTACCAGGCAAGTGCCGTTTCAGTTTGTCGATCGCACTGTGGAGTCCGGAGTCTCCTTTGTGTATCGCAATGGCGAGGAAAGCGGGCATTTCTCAATACTGGAGTCTCTGGGCGGAGGGGTATCACCGATCGATCTGGACGCTGATGGTTATGATGACATCTGCTTTGCCGGCGGAGGGACGTTTGCCGGTGAGAAGATGGTTCCCGAGCGAACCAGATTGTTTCGACGCAGAAGTGAGTGGAAATGGAGCGATGTGTCAGACGTTTCGGGTGTGGCCTCTGCCGGCTTCTACAGTCATGGGGCTGTCAGAACCGACTTTGATCTGGATGGGATGCCGGACTTTCTGGTGACTGGATACGGCGGAGTTGAACTGTTTCACAATCTGGGCGATGGCACGTTCCAGAAACTCTCGACAGAAATCGGCCTGAATGACAACAAGTGGAGCAGCAGCGCTGCATTCGGGGATCTGAATGGCGATTCAACCCCGGATTTGTACATCGTCCACTATGTCAACTGGTCATGGCAGAACCACCCATTTTGCAAAGGGGGGCCGGGGGAAAGTCGTGAAGTCTGCCCGCCGAAGAGCTTTGAGGGTCTCACGGACTCCGTTTACTTCAACAATGGAGACGGGACTTTTCGAGACGGCACGGCGGAAGCTGGCCTTACGGAGGAAGGAAAAGGTCTGGGTGTTGTCATGACCGATCTCGATCGTGATGGCGATAACGACGTTTATGTCACAAACGATACCGTTGCAAATTTTCTCTATGAGAATGAACAGAATCAGGTACTCCGTGATGTCTCACTTGCAAGCGGATCAAGTCTGAGTGGCAATGGCAGACCAGACGGAAGCATGGGAGTTGATGTCTGCGACTTTAACCTGGATGGTATCGCCGATATCTGGGTGGTGAACTACGAAAGGGAGATTAACGCTCTTTACCAGGGAAGCGGCGCGATGGTCTTTCGTCATGTCAGTCAGCGTGCGGGACTGGCAGCGATCGGTGGCATGTATGTCGGCTGGGGAACCTCCTGTCAGGATTTTGATCTTGATGGAGATGAAGACATCTTCGTGTCCAATGGTCACGTGATTCGGTACCCGGAAAATGCTCCGCTGCGACAGACTCCGCTCATTCTGCACAACGTGAATGGAGGGCAATTCAGAAACGTGGCAGATACTGCCGGGACATGGATGAACTCTCCACATATGGGCCGCGGTTGTTGTGCGGCGGATTGGGATCGTGATGGAGATATGGACCTTGCTGTGACATGTACCGGCGAATCCGCCGGAGTACTGTCCAACGAGTCACCGCATCAGGGAAGCTGGATTGGGCTGAAGCTGATCGGGACAGATTCGACCAGAGACCCGGTCGGTGCGGTGGTAACGTTGAAGTCTGATCAACCGCAAACGCGATTCATCAAGAGCGGCGGAAGTTACGCTGGTTCGCCCGCAGACTACGTCGTGTTTGGGCTGCCGGGGACTGTGGAAGTTGTCGAGATGGATATTCAATGGCCATCCGGCAAAACAACGTCAGTTCGATGTGATGGAGTGAATCAGTACTTTGCTGTCCGTGAAAATGACGCTCCCAGCGGTCCTTCAACAAAGTTCGCGATGCCTTACTGAGCTATCGGTTTTCGAGTGGGGCGGTGCTCGAGTCGGCATTCAGGCGAAATACCTGAAGCAGTGTGCCCTTCGGAGTCCCGGATTCTGAAAAGCACCCCACAATGATCTCCAGCGGAGACTCAGCATCTTTTTGATGAATCAACATCGCTGCGTGACCTGCCTGGCCTGTCTGAATGGAGTGTCTGCGGAATGACCCAGCGTCCGTTTGTTCCAGCCAGATCAGGCTTTGGAGCAACGCTTTATCCTCAACTTCGATAGTGTCGCGTGGCAGCAATGCACATGCTGCGATATCTAGGTCTCCGTCCCTGTCGGGGTCGAAGACCAGAGCCCTGTGGACGCCAGGCAGATCGGCAACTTTCTCTTCCGTGAACTCATTCCGTCCGTTGTTTCGAAGCAGCCAGATCGAGTGGTATGGCTTCACCAGTTTCGAGTCAAAAGTGTCGCCGTTGGTGTAAAGAATGTCTGGGTCTCCATCCTTGTCAAAGTCAATCAGTTCGATCCCGCTGGATCCCCAGGAAGGGTCCGGGGCTGAGTACAATCGCTGCTTCTCGAATGTCCCCCCCTTATTCAGGAAACACTCAATGACCTCGTGTTCCTGGCTAATCAGTGCAACGAAGTCCGGCAGGCCGTCGCTGTTGAGGTCAATGACTGGGGTATGGATCGTTCCTGGCCTTGAGTCGAGCGTGATCGTGGTCCACTCAGACTTCCCTTCGGAAGTGGTGTCATTCCTGAGCAGGTGAATTCCCCCGGTTGTGTGCCAGCCAAACTCAGACACGATCAAATCGACATCGCCATCCTGATCAAAGTC
>CAZIGZ010000279.1:0-3716 GCA_964538835.1 uncultured Chitinophaga sp.
AATGAACGAGCCGTGGGACAATTGAAAGCCGCAGAGTTCGTGAACAACGAAGCCGGGGAGTTCACCGTTCAGGACGTTCTGCGAGAACTCGCGCGACCCGGCCGGGATCCTCGCAGCGAATTCAAAACAGCGCGGTTTGCGGAAGCGGTCAGCGAGATCGAACATCTGAAACCCGGCATGGTGCTGGAAGGAGTCGTGACGAACGTCACCAAATTTGGAGCGTTCGTGGACGTCGGTGTGCATCAGGACGGACTGATTCACATTTCGCAGCTGGCCGATCATTTCGTCCGTGACCCGTCGGAAGAAGTGTCGGTCGGAGACATCGTGAAGGTGACCGTGACGGAAGTTGACGTTGCCCGTCGCCGCATCGGACTGACTCGCCGAGCCCGCAGCTGATGGCCCCCTCGCAAATAGCGGAACGGCGCAAGCCGTCCGGTGCCGCATACCAGAAGAGCGGTGTGGAATCGCAGATTGAAACCGCGGATATCGCGGATGGGCGCGGATGAATCGCAGTGAAAACGCGTGGTTTTGTTGACTTTTTCTGTGGCGGCGCGAATTTTTGAAGATTGTGCGACACGGCCGGTGGCTACGCGCAAAGACATAGTAGACGTCACTCTCTGAGTGACGAACTGCGATTCGTCCGTGGTCCACACTATGCAGCCTGAAGCATCGCAGTTCATCACTCGGAGAGTGATGGGTACTTTGCCGATGTTTTGCCCTGAGATGGAAGACGTGATGTTGTGACAACTTCCGATTCCGATGATGAACAACTCAGTCGACGTTTGAAACGGGGCGACAATGCCGCGTGGACGACGTTCTTTGATCACTTCAGTCCTCGAGTCTGGAGTTACGTGGCAAAGCTGACGGGAGCAGATCGGCATACGATTGCAGATGTGGTCCAGGAAGTTTTCACGGGAGCTGCCAGAGGATTGAAGTCTTACGATCCGGCGCGAGGAACGTTGCTGAGCTGGCTGCTTGGCATTGCACATCGCCAGGCCGCTTTATACTGGCGACGACAAAGCGATCTTCCGACGGACAGTGGCCTGAACCTCGATCTGTTTGAAGGCCCGACGAACGCGGACCACCTGCTGGCGGCGGAAACGAGTCTTGCTGTGCGTCGTCTGCTGGCCAGCCTGCCGGAAGACATGGCAACGATACTGATTGCCCGATATCTCGACGAGCGGCCGATACCTGAACTGGCCGTGGAATTTGGCTGCACCGTCGACGCCGTGCGTTCTCGATTGCTGCGAGCACGAGACCGCTTTCGTGAATTGTTTGAAACCGTCCGGAACTAGACGTCACTCCAGATCTTCACGTGTGTGCCTCTGGATTGCCTGTCCGCGAACGCTTCTTCATTTGGTGACCTATGACAACTCAAAATGCGTCCGACTTTGAATCTCCGGAACTAGCTCGGCTTCTGAAAACGATGGAGCACGATGCCGTGGCTCCGGATGCTCAGATGCTGGCCTCGATTCGCGAAACCACGCGAGCCGCATTTCTTGCGGCACAAAACGAGAAGCCTGCCGAAGCTTCTCACGGCCTGACACATCGAGCAAGCGCGAATGGCCCGAAGCAATCACCGCTGGGCTCGCGCTGGATGGCGATTCTGTCGATGATGGCCTCGCTGATGTTTGCCATCTGGCTGCTGTCACCGAACGTCGTGCAGGCTGACCCGACGCTGGGCGAACTCCTGCGAGCCGTCCGTGATGCCTCAGCGCTGTCGGTCGTTGTTCACACTCCCGAAGGTGACTCGAACGTATCATTCCAGGCACCGGGTGTTGTCAGATGGGACGATGCCAACGGAAGTTATCGCATCGCTGATGGATCGCGGCTGTGGAAAGTGGACGCGACGAAAGGCATCGTCGGCGAAGAAGCCTCGCCTCTTCCTGCTGAAGGCATGGATGGGCTTTCGCTGCTGCAACTTGCGGAACTCGCCCCGGAGAACTTCGGCAATACTCATCCTGTGCGGCATGAAGTGATCGACGGTGTCCCCAGTCTGGTTTATGAGGCTCATGTCACGCTGAAGCAAAAGGCGGCGACATTGAAGGCCATTGCAAGGAAGGACTCACGTCAGCTCACGTCACTGCAGCTGGTCTCCGATGAGAACTCCCGCGTCCTGGCTGAAGTGCAGCTTGTCGCAATGAATGCGGCGGTCCCGAAGGAGGCTTTTCAGTTGCCGAAGTCGCTTCAGCAAAAGGGAAGTGTGGGAACGCTAAGCGACATTCAGGGGCTTGTGTATGTGCGATCGTTTCCCGGACATCGATGGACGCCAGCTTCAGAATCGCTGAGCCTGTTTCCGGGAGATCAGATTCGGTGTGAAACACGAGGAGCCAACGCCGCGGTGATTCGACTCAACTCGGGCGGACAGGTCACGATGGGACCATCCACCGTTGTGTCACTGACGTCGGCATCACGTGTGCAGTTGGTGAAGGGTGAAGTCGAAGCCAAAGGTCCGAACGCTGAAGTGGATGTGACAGCGCGCCAGCCGGAGGTGCTGGAAGTGGCTGGTTCCGATGGCTCTGTGCGAAAAGTCAACGAGGCCGTCATTCTGAAAGCGGCGACCGAACCTGCATCGGTTGTGGTTCTGGAGGCGGAACCCGCATGGCTGAAGTCACTGCGAGGAACTCTCACGGCAGAATCGCTGGGCTCACTGGTCGCAAAGGTTGATGGCCGCGATGTCTCACTGACAATGGGCTTCCATCATGTCACCGTCGAAGTTCGCGATCAGATTGCTCGCACGACGATCGAAGAGTCCTTTGTAAACAACACAAATGGACGACTGGAAGGCCAGTTTCATTTTCCACTGCCGCATGATGCGTCGATCAGTGGGTTCGGGATGTGGATTGGCAATGAACTGGTCGAAGCGGATGTTGTCGAGAAGCAGCGGGCTCGCGAGATTTACGAAACGATTCTTCGCGAAAACCGTGACCCGGGCTTGCTGGAATGGGAAGGCGGCAACATCTTCAAAGCACGCGTCTTCCCGATTGAAGCTCACAGTGAAAAGCGAATTCGAATCACGTATACGCAAACGCTGCCCCTGCAGAACGGAGTCTTCCGATACCACTATCCTCTGCGAAGCGAGCTGCTGCAGAAGACGCCGCTGAAGCATCTTTCGATCGACGTGCTGATTCATTCGAAGGTGCCGCTGGCCAGTCTTGCATGCCCATCACACAGCGTGATGGCGGATGCGGCGAAGGAACAGGTTGCCGTCCCAACCAGCGGCATTCGTCAGCTCGGGCCGGTCACCATTGAACAGACTCGGTTCTCCGGTCGACTGCATTATGAAGCGTCCGACATCACACCTCAGCGTGATTTCGAACTGCTCTGCACGATGGACGGACGACAGTCGGACGTCGTCTTTGTGCCACACGTGCGAGGCAGTGACGGGTACTTTCTGCTGCAGCTGGCACCTCCGGCCGCGAATGATGGCAACTGGTCACGCATGATGGTGCGAGACGGGAAGCCGCTGGACGTGATTGTTGTCTGCGACACCTCGCGGTCTATGGACAAGGTGGCTCGCCAGCAGCAGCACGACCTGGTGGCTGCACTGCTTGGCAGTCTTGCGGAATCGGACCGAGTTCGAGTCGCCTGCGTTGATACCGGCTGCAACTGGATTCTGCGAGACGCCCTGACGGGGAATGAAGAGACGCGATCAAAGATTCTGAAGCGTCTGGAAGATCGTCGGTCGCTGGGCTGGTCCAATCTGAGCGTCGGGT
>CAZIGZ010000280.1:0-3674 GCA_964538835.1 uncultured Chitinophaga sp.
GGATTGTCACCGTCGTCATCCGGAACCAACTCCGCTTCTGTCACCATCAACGGCAGCTGGGGAACGATGCAATTCAGGGCGACGGTGCACTGTTGAATCTGTCCGGTGCCATGATTTACGACATCGCCAGCACACTGCTGTCAGCGGATGACTACGCCGGCACGGGACGCGACGGCGACGACTACGTGGAAGGCGGTGGCGGCAACGACACGATCTTCGGAAACCTTGGTCAGGACGATCTGATTGGCGGAAGCTCCAGCCTGTTTGGTGCGACCAGTGCGAATCTTCGCCCGGACGGTCAGGACATCATTTACGGTGGCTCGGGGACTCGAGCAGGTCGCAACGACCTCGGTGATGAATCCATCAAAGGCCATGCTCGTGATGCCGACGTGATCCTGGGCGATAACGGAAACATCTTCCGCATCGTGGGCGTGAACGGAGTTGCCAGCGGCAATTACCTGCAGTTCTCATGGGATACCTACGGCAACCAGCATGTCGTGCCTCGTACCATTCAGTACCTCGATTACGCGTTTGGTGATGCCAGCAACACGGCCTTCAATGACCAGCTGCATGGCGAAGCCGGCGATGACATCATCCATGGCATGTCGGGAAATGATGTGATTTTTGGCGGCGGACAGGATGATGACCTGATCGGCGGTCAGGGTAACGATCGAATCTTCGGCGGTGCCGGAGAGGACGGGATCCTTGGCGACGACGGCCGAATCTTCACGTCGCGCAACGGCATGACGGAACTGCTGCACGGAATCACGACGCCGGTGTCGCAGGGCGAAATCAATCTGCCCAGTACACTCATTGGGGCTCAGCTCAACATCAGCGGTCGGCTGAAGAAGAGCGTCGATCTGGCCAGCTATTTTGTGGGCGGTCATGACGTGATCTACGGCGGTCTCGGTGATGACTTCATCCACGGCGGATTCGGTGATGACGCCATCTCCGGTGCAGAAGCCACATCGCTCTGGTTCATCACCACCGCTCTCGGTGCAGACTCGGTTCTGGGCTACAACCCGACGACTCGCATGTTTGCAGATTATCGACCAGGGGATTCTCTGGCGAAGATCAACAACTTCGTTCTGAACTTTGATGCGACGGACAGCAATGGGAACAAGATCGATGATGGAATGGACAACATCTTTGGCAACGAAGGCAATGACTGGATCGTCGGCGGAACTCGCAACGACCGGCTGTTCGGTGGCATGGGCGACGACCTGCTGAATGCGGACGATAACCTCGACACCAACGGCGGTCTCAACAACATGACGGACAGTCCGTTGTACGCAGATGCCGACTTTGTCTACGGTGGTGCTGGCTACGACGTGCTGATCGGAAACACGGGTGCTGATCGTCTGTTCGACTGGGTCAAGCGATTCAACACCTATGTTGTTCCGATCAAGATGTCTTTGCCGGCTTCGATCCTGGCAGCTCCGACGATTCTGCGAGACCCATCGGCTCAGATTATCGAACTGATTCGAGGACTCGCGGTCTCCGGCGGCATCGATGGCGATGTCGATCCAGTCTCCAATCTGCTCGATACGGAACTGGGACTTTTCACGATCGAAGACGACACCAATCTGTATCTTGCCAACGTCTGGATCGGGCTCGATCGAGACCCATTGCCGCAGAACATTCTGACTGGCATCGATACACTGGGCGGCTACGAAACACTGCCTGGCAAGTCGATTGTGGTGTCGAACGCGGGACCTGTGCAGGTGTCAGAAGATGGCACAAGCCAGTCGGTTCGAGTTTCTCTCAGCTCGCCTCCGAAGAGCAACGTCGTCGTGACAGTCTCTTCCGCGAATCCGAACGAAGTCGGTGTGAACCTGTCAACGCTGACATTCACGCCGCTGAACTGGTCGATTCCACAGGAAGTGATTCTGACGGGTGTGGATGATGCGATTGCCGATGGTGACAAGTCGGTCAACGTGACTCTGACCGTCACGGCCGCACAGTCCGACGCCGCATGGAGCACCGTGGCGGCTCGAACGATCTCCGTCGTCAATCGCGACAATGAATCGTCCACTGTCACAATCACAGCTCCGGCGATGAGAACCACAGCGCTGAGCCCGACATTTGCATGGACAAGCGTGGCAGGAGCCGCTGCGTACGAGATCTCAGTCACGAATGTTTCGACGAAGCAGAGTAACTACTTCCGAATGACGGTCAACGGCACCAGTTGTACCCCAGGCATGTCCTTTGGCATCGGCCTGTACGATGTGTGGGTACGAGCCGTCATGCCGGATGGAAAATGCTGGGCCTGGTCAATGCCATGTCGCTTCCAGATTGAAACTCCGGTGACGATTCAGACGCTGGATGCGGTTCAGGCAACGAGCCGTCCGGAGATTCGATGGGGGGCCCTGGCCGGAGCTGCCAAGTACGATGTCTGGCTGGCCAATACATCAACCGGTCAGGCCACGTACCTTCGCGATATGAACGTGACGGGCACTTCGTGGACTCCAAACTCTGATCTGCCGATCGGCAATTACCGAGTCTGGGTGCGAGGCATTGATGCCAGCGGTCGCTGGGGACAGTGGAGCACGATGGCGACCTTCCGAGTTGCCACGGCTCCAACGGTAACCGGTCCGCTCGTTCCGACATTCGATCGAACGCCAACGTTGGAATGGAATGCCGTTGCAGGAGCCTTGTCGTACTCACTGACCGTGCGAAACGTCAACACGGGCGTTGTCGTTCATAACATCACCGGAGTGACCGCCACGAACTGGACTCCGGGAACGGATCTGGCGGATGGTTCGTACCGCTGGCAGGTCGTTGCGTATGGAATCGGAGGACTCGCAGGAAACTGGTCAGCCCCGGTGGAGATCTATGTCGGAGGCCGACCGACGTTCACGAATATTCCGAGCGGTACACTGCCGACTCTGACATGGACGAACGTCCTGGGAGCAGTTCGCTATGAACTTCAGATCAACCGAATTGATGTGCCGCTGTCCAACGTCGTCCGCAACTCCGGATTGACCTCCAACAGCTTCACAGCAACGACGCCGCTGGTTGTTGGCGGAACGTATCGAGCGTGGATTCGAGCCATCAGCATCACGGGCGAAGTCAGCATCTGGAGCAACGCTGTGACGTTCACGGTCGCCCGAATCGATGAGCCGCATCTGCGAGACCAGTTTGGAAATCTGGTACCACAAGTTCATCTGGCCGTGCTGGAAACAAGGGAAAACCGCGAGGAGAACGGTCCGGGCTCGGTCATGGTCGCCGCCTCCACGGCTCGAACCCGCAGCCAAGACACAGAACCAATTCACCACGCTGCGTCCCTGAACGTGGAACGAACGATCAGTCAGCCAGTCTCTGCGAACCCGCAACCGTCAGCAACTTCCGCCGAGCTCCCTCTCAGCCCCGAAGCCATCGACCTCGCCCTCACAGAATTCGACTGGCTCCTGAACTAAGCGACACGACAGGCGAGCGGCTGGATGTCAGCCCACCGTGTCCCACGCACGCCAATTCTTAATCTTAATCTTGATCCTAATCTTAACCTTAATCCCCCAATCCCCCCCACCCTGCGAAATGGCGAGTGGCCCGGTGTCAACCGGGCCGGTGCACAACAAAGTCTATTCAACCCCAAATCGCATACCGGGAAGCTAACGCATCCCGCTCGACAAAACCGCGTTCACAAGGAACCAAGAACCCACAGCCAGCGTCCC
>CAZIGZ010000281.1:0-3416 GCA_964538835.1 uncultured Chitinophaga sp.
TCACGCTGACGTTCTCCATCGCCCGCTACATGACACCGGTCATGGGCCTGCTGTTGCTGGCGACTATCGGTAGCCCGTCACTCCGTGGCAGGAACTTCTCGCGTCGGAGACACGAGCCACACTAAAAAGCAGGTTGTCTTGTCACTTCACACTTCCGCCTAAGCCGGTCGCGACTGGCTGAGCAGCCGTGACTCCGTTGATGTAATTCAAGATCATGGTATTCGGTTTATGTGATTCCCAGTGCGAATCGCTGCCGTCAGAAAGCCAGATGACACGAAACGACGGGCGCGACAGTGTTGCGGCCGTCGCGCACAAGGCCTTGCCATCGACCGTGAAGTCGATCGTGACGCGGGACTGGATCTCTTCGAATGTCCATGGTCGCCCGGAGCGTTTCGCACATGCCTCATAATCATCGCGGAGATCGTCCCACGAAGCTGGCCACTGATTGTCGTTCGCAGTCATGTGCTCGATGACCATTTCGGCAGCCCACCAGGCCGTGTATGAGTTGCGAAGATTCTGATTGACTGCGTAACCCCAATAAACACACAGTGCGACGATAATCGCCCCGATGAAAAGGAGTGGCCGCGTTCCAGTGGGGATCCTCATTGGTTGCTCTCTCGAAATTTCATGGCAGTCCAGGACGTACTGAGCTTCGCGCTGCGTAAGAGAGGGAAGAGTAACGGGACGGGGATCAAGATCGAGAACGTCGAATCTTGCTAGCCAGCACCGTTTCCCTTCCCCTGAGATTCAATGGACGCTCCACGCTCAACATCGCAGATCCTCCGGCGCATCCAGAACTTCGCAGATGACACACGTCACTCTGTGGAAAAGCTGCCTCAAACGGAACTCCGCTGAACATCTCCCGCCACCTGGTTTACCCAGGTAGAAACAGGTTTTTGCATTACCCGGCTCTCCACGTCCAGACAAGGACACGGTGAATCACCAACGCTTCGCTTCAAGACGCAAAACCAGAGTCACTCGGCTGCCAGCACTTGCTGCATTTGCCCAGCGACGCCTGGTAGTGCAAAAACCGTGACCCATCTGGGTAAACCAGGTGGCGGAGCTGTATGACGTTTGTGATGTGTCTGCTGTTGCTGGTGAATATCGGTCGCCCGTCACTTCTTGGCGGGAACTTCTCGCGTCGGCGACACGAGCCACGGTGGCCCACCAGACCGTGTACGAGTTGCGAAGCTTTTGATTGGTGGAGTGAACCCAATACGCTGCCAACGCGACGATGATCACCCCGACGCAGAGGAGTGATCGCTCTCCTGTTGGCATCCTCATTGGTTGCTCTCTCGAAACTTCGTGGTGGTCCGGGATGTACTCAGCTTCGCGCTGAGTGTGAGGGGGAAGAGTAGCAGGAGCGGGTTGGGGATTAAGATTAGGAATAAGATTAAGATGAGGATTTTCGGGGTTAGACCATAGCCCAGTTGGTGGTTCGGGCTCGCAGGAAATGGGGTCTTCGGATGCGGTGAGTCATTCGGTTCAGGATCCTCATCGCCTGTTCCGTGGGGTGCTGGGAAACGCCCGAAGAGAAGCCGATGACATCGCCGATTCCGAAGACGCCGGGAGTCCACGTTTCGAGGCTGCTCGAACACCATAACAGTCCATGTTCGTCCGGTTCGATGCCGATCGCCGAAAGGCCCAGATGATCCGTGAAGCCCTCCGATCTCCGGCAGTCAACGATGTCGCCCTGGTTCAAGGCGAAAGGATGATCGACAGAGAGCCCGAGTTCTGCGGGATGAGTCGCGACGATGACACCGGAATCTTCTGCCAGCGTCAACATTGAGTCGCAGGCATCAAGATCCGACAGGAATCTCACATGCGATCCAAACAGGCTGAAGATCGAAGCGAGTCCCGCTCCAAGTCCACCACCGCCCAGGATGCACAGGGTGCTCGGAAGCTCAGAACCGGCCAGAAGCGACTCCGGTCGATGAAAGGGCACCAGTCCCAGAGGCCGATGAACGGCAGTCCGCCGAACTCCCATTCCAATCACAATATTGGCGGCTCGCACCAGACTCCGACGGCCATAGGCTCCGTTCGTGAGCACCAGAGTATCCGCGGTCTGAAACCTCGCTTCACCAATGCTGACGTCAGCCCCGACGTTCTCCAAGGCGGAGACGTGGTCGGTCATTTCGTAGGTCAGTGAATTCGCCAGAAGCCTCTGCACCAGCCTCGGACTGCCCGTCTTTCGCCACTGTCGACGACGTGACTCCGACGCGTCGGCCAGAAGGTTGCTGACCATTTGCTGAAGCGCCTGCGACATCATCCAGGACGAATGTCGCTGCTCCGGCAGGATACTCAGAACATTCTGGCCATGACGAGCCGCCACAAACGCCAGCTCCAGCGACGCTTCGTCGTTGCCCACTACACACAAGTCGTAAGTCATTGGAATTACCGCACTTGCACAGCACACCAAATGCTGTGTCCCCGCTGTTCGGTCAGAAATTCAAGTAGCGGAAGTGATCAACCCACGACCGCAAACTGCGCAAAGGGCGCAATCTGAGCAGTCCATCGGCGGTTTGCGGGACGTACCTTCAGCGCAAAAAAGGTAATTTTTGAGGAGCAGGGAACCTACATGGGGATGTAGCGGTTGTGCGGGTTGGAGCGGGATCGAAGGGCTGGTGGGAGTAATGCGAGGAATGAGAACAAGGGGAGTTATGAGGAAGGTTTTTTGTCGGCGCGTTCGATGGCGGCGGAGTCGCTGTAGCCTTCGGGGTAGCGGCGGGCCAGCTTTTCCATGTTCTGTCGCATGGCGTCGTCCATGCTGATGCCCAGCTCATTCAAAATGGCCTGCACATAGAACAGCAGGTCGCCGCATTCTTCGATCAGGTTCTCACGATCCAGCGCCTTGCCGTAGATCCAGTGCTTCTTGATTCCATCCAGCAGCTCGCCGGCCTCTCCAGCGACACCGACAGCGGCATGCAACAGGCGCCCGGTTTCGTCGGATGGCTTCACAAACAGACGACGAACATGCTGATCAAATTTCCGAGGATCCACAGACTGCTCCGGTTCTTCGTAATCAAAGTGTGAGTTGAGGAGCGATTGGGACAATCGCTTTACAATGCCGCCGCGTCACCCAACACCCAGCAACGTCAGGAACTCATCTTCCGTCAGAATCTTGACGCCAAGTTCCTGAGCTTTCGTGAGCTTGCTTCCTGCCGCTTCACCGGCAACAACGTAGTCCGTCTTCTTTGAAACGCTTCCACTGGCTTTGCCTCCGTGGTCGCGAATCAGCTGCTCGATTTCCTCTCGCTTGAATCGAATCATTGTGCCGGTAACGACCAGCGTCTTGCCTTCGAGGACTCCGCCCTCCACGGCCTTGCTTCGATCGATCGGCTGACCAAGATTCAGCCCGAGTTCCTTCAGCTCGCGAACGAGATTCTGGCCATACTCCGACCCAAAGAACCGGGCGA
>CAZIGZ010000282.1:0-3353 GCA_964538835.1 uncultured Chitinophaga sp.
CGCGAAGTGCCGCTCGGCAAGCGGCACCTACTGGGCAGCAAGGACACCGATTTCTTCGCCGTTAACGGGGTTCAGTCGATGAACCTCGGCCAGTCTCCAGACGCCGTTCTGTTCTTTCCACAGAGTCTTCCAGCGAGTGATCGCGTGATACGGCGTATTGTTGGCGCGAATCGTCAATGTTCCATTGGCGCGTAGCTCAACCCAGGCGGATTTCCCGGATTCGTCCAGCGTCGTCTCGACGTCCTTAATGTGAAACGATTTTGCGACATCAACCAGCTGCAGGCCCTGATCCGCGGTCTCTTTCAGGTTGGGAGAGTCGGCGGAAATGTGTGAGGCAATCGCATTCAGATCGCGGGCCTGGAAACCTTCCAGCATCTGGTTCAAATTCGCCTCGAGCTGTTCGCTCGTCGTAACGATGACAGATTCCACGACGTACAGCGCAACGGCCAAAAGAATGAACAGCAGCGATGCTCCCTTTGCCCGCCCCGTGCCAACAATGAACAGAACCAAACCAATTCCTGACAGGCACATTACTCCCGGCCATGGATTCTCAGTGATCCAGCTCATGGTTCAGCTCCAGTCTGAAGAAACAGCAGCCACCTGCGGAAACACAAGTCGTCAATGAGATGCACTCCGCATACTCACTAACACTGGTGAGCATCCACCATCAGCAATTTTGTCTGACGATTTTCCAACAAACGCACTGGTTGCCATCGCGGCTCTCAGCTTTCCGCTCTCGGCTTTCCCCATTCCGCCCCTCACTTCGCCCCCGCCATGACCGTCCTGACCGCTCGAGCCAGCCTGCGAATCCCTTCCTGTATGCCTTCCACAGACTGAACGCCAAAGCTCAGACGCATCTCACACCGCGGACGCAATGGCCAGTCAAAGGGATAACTGAGTTCGCCCGGAACATACATGACCTTTTCAACCTGAGTCGCCTGGCGAAAGACATCGCTGTCGAAACCCGTGTGCACATGATCCGGCAGTCGCATCCAGACATACATTCCGCCGGACGGATGAAGCCAAGAAACACCGGGAAGACCCGCGAATTCCTGTTCGCAGGCCCTTAGCATCGCATTCCGTTTTTCCCGATAACTGGCTCGCACAATCTCCACATGATTTCGGTACGAGCCATTCTTCAGCACTCGCGCCAGGACATGCTGATTCAGATGGGCTGAACCAAAGTCTTCATTGCCCTTCAGGTCAGACACTGGCTTGACCAGTTCCGGAGGCAGCACGCCCAGGCCAACTCGCACCCCGGGTGAAAAGCTCTTGGAAAATGTCTGAGCAAGAATGACGGTGCTTCGGTCGGTGTCATACGACCAGATGGATGGGCTGACTTCACCGTCGTAGCGAAGTTCCCGATAGGCCGCATCTTCCAGCAGCAAGATCTTTGACTCGGTCGAGTAATCTTTCACCGTCTGAAGGAGGCGAGGTCGTCGTTCGGTGGAAACACTGACGCCGGATGGATTTTCAAAGTAACTGACGACGTAGACCAGACGGACGCGATGGAGCTGACCTTCTTCTTTCAGCTTCGCGAGCTCCTGGTTCAATGCTTCTGGACACATTCCGTTCTCATCGGACTTGACCGGAACAATCCTGGCACCGGCCGCCTGAAGCACTCCGATGAAAACGAAGTATGTGGGAGCCGCGACGAGGCAAATGTCGCCCGGGTCGAACATTGCCTGAGTAATCAAAGAGAGCAATTGCTGTGAACCCGTCGTCAGGAAGATCTGTGACAACGGAAGGTCACGCAGCTCATTCGTCGAATGCTCTAACTCGGCCAGATAACCGCGGAAGACACGTCGCAGCGGTTCGGGTCCCTGAGTCGTTCCGTACTGCAGAATCTTGCGCCCCGCCGCTTCGTCGGCCAGCACTTCATTGACCGCGGACCGGGCCAGCGTCACAGGCAGCGATTGTTCATCCACCAGACCGGCCGCCAGGGAAATGCAGTCCGCATTCTCAACCGCCTGTTGCATCAGGTAACCAATGGCCTGTTCGGACGATCGCCGTGCGTGCTGACTAAAGTGAATTTGAGAACTCATGGGAAACCCGAAGTGTCTTGCGTGTGAAAAACGGGATTATTGTGATCCCGGCCGTTTCCGGAAGCCCGTTCCGTTGTCGAGCGTTCAAGTTCCCATGGTCCAGCATGGTGAAATTCTGAGGAAATTGAATCACTTCTGGCTGTGGCATCCGTCCACGATGGGCCAGATTCGGCAAAGGCGACGACAAACCTCAGCATCATGGGTTCGGCCAAAGCACGATTCTGGCAGACCGATTCGCCCGCCTGAAACCCGGGTCGCCTGGCTCCGGACAATGCTGAAAACGTTCGGTTGTATCAGTTTTTCCAACGACAACGCGCGACGCCGACAGTGAACAGAAAAAGTCACTGGTCGTTGCGAAGCCGCACCGACCTGCTGGCAAATGGCAACCTAACGTTCTGGGACCCCCTCTCCTGCATCCAACGCTGTGTTGCCCTACAACACAACAACCTCTGATGGTGATCATCGGAAGTGCGTGCGGCATGCGGACAAGCTCCCAAGTTTCGCACTGGCATCATTCGCACCCGCGGATGATGTTCCGAAGCACACATCGCGAGGGGTATATACATGGCTCGGAATTCGTCCGGCTCTTTGTTGGTCGTAGACGACGATCGTCACATTCAGGCCGCAATGGCCGATTATCTGCGCAGTCTTGGTCATCGCACCGAAACTGCATCCACCTGCACCGAAGCGGTGGAACGCATGGAGGAGTTTCCTTTTGAAGTCGTCATCTGTGACGTCAACCTTCCGGACAAGGACGGTTTCCAGCTGCTTCAGTGGGCGCGTGAAAATGCTCCTGAAACATCTGTCATCCTTCTGACCGGTTTTGGCACCATCGAAAGCGCCGTTGAAGCGATTCGCATGGGCGCCTTCGACTACCTGACGAAGCCTGTGATCGATGAAGAACTCCGCTTCTCCATCGAACGCGCCATCGGTCAGCGTAAGATCATCGAAGAAAACAAGAAGCTAAAGGCTCAGCTGACTCAGCGTTATGGCCTGTCGAGCGTGATCGGCAAGGACTATAAGATGCTGCGAATGTTCGAGCTGATTGAAAGCGTTGCGGATACTCGTACGACCGTTCTGATTCTCGGTGAGAGCGGAACGGGCAAGACGATGACTGCTCGTGCCATTCATCATCTCAGCAATCGCCGAGACAAGCCGTTCGTGGAAGTCGCCTGCGGTGCTCTTCCGGAAACGCTGCTCGAAAGCGAAATCTTCGGCCATGTGGCCGGTGCCTTCACCGGTGCATCGCATGACAAGGTTGGTAAGTTCCTTCAGGCCGACGGCGGCACGCTGTTCCTCGACGAAATT
>CAZIGZ010000283.1:0-3318 GCA_964538835.1 uncultured Chitinophaga sp.
TTGAGCCCGAGGCGCTAGCCGAATTTGCCTTCCCTCAACCGCCAACTGCATCCCGTTGGAGACATCGGCTAGCGCCTCAGTCTCAGGAGACCTTCTTTTGCTTCAGGGGCTGAACCGCCAGCACCACAGCGTTGAGGATCCATTGCCACAGGAGTATCCTCCCGCGGAGAAAATGGAATTCACAACCCGGCAACCAGAAGCCAACCCGCTAGCTGAATCTGCCTTCACTCAACCGCCATCTGCATCCCGTTTGAGGAATCGGCTAGCGCCTCAGGCTCAGGATCGCGTGGCTGACAAGCCAGAAGCCCGTACACATGTCGAACAAACAAATTTCCCGTCGCCGGCTGCTGAAATCTTCGCTCAGCTTCGTTGGGGCCGCCGTTCTTTTGAACCGTTCCGGACGGGCGAGCGATTTCATGTCCGCCAACGATCGGCCTCGCGTTGGAGCGATTGGAACAGGCAGTCGCTGGTGCCAGAAGGCGACCGGGGTGGATGGTCCGTGGGGATCAGCCCCTGATTTTCGAAAGTACGGCGACTACGTTTCCGTTTGCGATGCCGACGCTACTCGACGCGAACTCGCAGCGGGACTTGTGAAGGAATGGACAGGCAGTGATCCCGGAGTTCACGCCGATTACCGCGCGATACTCGACGACCCGAAGATCGACATCGTCCACATTTCCACGCCCGATCACTGGCATGCCAAGATCGCGATCGAAGCGATGCTGGCGGGGAAGGATGTCTACTGCGAAAAGCCGATGACGCTGACAATTTCGGAAGGGCAGCAGATTTGCGACATGTGTACCAGGACAGGCCGGATTGTTCAGATCGGCACGCAGCAGCGCAGTGAGGAGCAATTCATCCGAGCCATTGCTCTCATTCGTGCCGGGCGACTGGGGAAGCTGAAGAAAGCCACATGCAGCATCGGCGGCGCACCAGAAAGCCCTCAGATTCCAGTCGCCGCCCCGCCCTCAACGCTGGACTGGAACCTGTGGCAGGGGCCGGTTGCCGAGAAGGAGTTTCGATATCTGGCTGGCAACAACGGTGAAACAAAGAGCTGGTCACGGTGCCATTATGAATTTCGATGGTGGTACGAATACTCGGGAGGAAAACTGACCGACTGGGGAGCCCATCATGTGGACATTGCGACATGGGGCCTTGGAAAAACGGAAACAGGTCCTGTGACCATCGATCCGTTGATGGTCCGTCACCCGGTCGAATTCAAAGAGGGCTACCCGACGGATCCATCGCGCTACAACACAGCAACCCAGTTCCTTATTCGGACAACGTTTGACGACGGAGTGGAGATCGAGATTCGCCATGACGGCGACAACGGGATTCTCTTTGAAGGCACGCAAGGCCGGATCTTCGTGAATCGGGGCAAGCTGACCGGAGCTCCGGTGGAAGAACTCAAGTCGAACCCGCTTCCGAGTGGAGCGATGGAGGAAGCCTATAAGAATCGCCCGCTGACCGACCACTTTCGCAACTTCTTTGAAGCTGCAAGAGATCGAAAAGAACCCATTTCGGACGTCTTCAGTCACCATCGCGCACTTTCCACATGTCACCTGGCCGGCATCGCAGCTCGGCTGACCCGCAAGATCACCTGGGACCCCAGAAACGAAGTCATTGTTGGCGACGAACAGGCTCAGGGGTTCATCGCCCGCGATTACCGAAAGGGTTTCGAAATCGTGACCGGCTGATTCGCCCCGAACTCTCTTGTCTCTCTCACTGGCCTTTCATGGAGAACGCTCTTGGGCAGCGTTGATGTGGAACGTTTCGCCGGGGAACGAGTCTCTGAAGTCGACGGTCAGCAACCAGTGCTGATCGAATGGCTGGACAATGCTCGGATTGATTTGTTTGATCCAGACCGTGCCGGTGGTCCGGACCGTGGTCGGATACCACACTCCGTCGGGAGACGGCAGGAAGTCCTCAAACGTCGTTTCAACGTGTTTCGCAATTCCCTTCGCGTGACATTCAGATTCCGGCGCTTCAACACCTGTGAGGATTCGTTTGACAACAGCGAAGTTGCGACGCGGATCCAGCCAATACTGTTCAAGTCGGGGCGTAAAGCGATGAACGATCTTAGGGTCGGCCCCGGCAACCGCCACTCGTTCCACAAGAACGCAGCCTTCCGGAACGTCGGTGCGATCCGGCTCAAGCCATCTGGTGAATTCACGACGCAGACTCACCCGAGGGCTCGCGCCCATTCGCTGCTAACAGTACGATTCTGCAGAGAACATCCCTCACGCCTCATGGCAAACTCAGGTGCCCGCGGCGCACGTCAGAAGGAACTCATTCTGAAATGTCGAAGTCGTACGAAACATACCTGGGTCGCGTTTCTGCAACTTCCGCCATCAACCGTTTCATCTCATCAGACGACACTTCTTTCGCTCCGCGAATCACAGTTCGCTGGAGCACGAGTTCTCCTGGAACCTCGGTGTAATGACACTCCATGGTGACTCCTCCGGATCGCCGGAGAACCTGCGGCACCCAGTCCATGATCTTCGGTGAATCGACCGCTCGCTCCGAAGCAATGACGACGTCGCGTAAGACAACCTGTGTGGAATCCGCCGACACGACGGTGCCGGAGACTTTGTCGAGGGAAAAGAAGAAGTCGAGCGACGCCGACCGTTCGCCGCCTGTCTCGTCTTTTTGTCCGGCATCCGTGGTGGAAGTTGTGACGAGGCGGACCATTTGGCCGGGTCTCAGTTCACTCAATTCCAGCATTCCGGATTTGTTCTGTTGCGTCGTTCCGTCCGACGCAACGGCGAGATTCGTTGACAGACTTGCACCCGTCGCGAACTGATCGGACAGCAAACCGGGGCTGTGAGTCATGCTCAGATCCCCGACACAGCCGACACACAAAAAGAGCGGCCCCAACCACGCGGCCCACATTGTTGTCACACGCACAGAGCTCAAGTGACAGCCTCCTGCTTTCACGCGAAGCCACATCGCTCCGAATCATCCTGAGTCGAACACGAAACCATTTTGGCTGCACACTCACGAGACCTCAAGATGATCCAAATCGAAACACCAACGTTACGGCGGAAGGCAAAACAGAGCTTGACCGAACCGGCAGAAATCGCTGATCAGGCAAATCTCTCCGCTACGGCATTCGTGTTTGTGACGAGGGCGTGCTGACAGAAAATGGAAACAGAGTGTGCCGCACAACTCAAAACGACTGTCCTCAGTCGTTCACCGGCCGCCGCAACGCATCAGCGATTGAGGACAATCGCTCAACATTGTGACTCCGTGGACGCTTGCAGACTGCGCCACGAGAACATTCATGGGCACGGCGGTGTCCTCGATCCGTATCTCAGA
>CAZIGZ010000284.1:0-3307 GCA_964538835.1 uncultured Chitinophaga sp.
GCAAGCTTGTCATGACTGCATGCAGGGAACGAGGTTCGAGTCATGGAATGACTCGCCTACGTTTTCTTTCGCAATGAAACAGCGATGAAGTAGTACACGATGCCGGCGCCGATGAGCATTAGCACGGTCATGGTCTGAGCCCATTGCTCCATGAGCAGGCTGATGAACGCCCCGGCGTAAGCAATCAACAACAAAGCCGGGGTCACAGGATAACCCCAGGTTTTGTACGATCGAGGAAGCTCTGGCCGAGTAAACCGCAGCACGTAGACAGCAGCAACTGCCAGGGCGTAAAAGATCAGTCCGGCACAGATGACAGAATCGGTCAGGTTATCAAAGGCTGCTTTGATTCGTTTCGAATGCTCCTTGCTGTCATTCACAGGTGCAGCAGCGGCCGGGACGGCTTCAGACGGTGCGTCGGTGGCCGGTGAAGCACTCTCCGTTACGGCTGTTCCTTCCGTTGCCGTAGCGACTTCCACTGGAGCAGGTGTCGCCGGCTCATCGGACCGATTCGGGTCCCAGACCGAAAACAGCAAAACGAGAAACACGGTCCACACCGCCTGCAGAACAATCGTATTCGCAGGCGTCAGGTAACGAGGGTGAATGCGCTGCAGCCATCCGGGCACCAGACCATCTCGCGCGATCGCAAGATAAATGCGAGGACCGGTAATCATATTGGAATTGGTCGCACCAAACGTTGAGATCATGACTCCGAGAGCTGCAATCTTGGCTCCTGTAGGACCGAACAGTACCTGGAACACATCGGCCGCGACTGTGCCGCTCTGAGCAAGATGACTCATTGGCAGCACACAGTGGTACGCCAGGTTCGCTCCCATGTAGACGACGATAACCAGTCCAAGACCAATCGCCATCGCTCGAGGAACATTCTTCTTTGGATCGCGAATATCTTCGGCCACCGGCCCAAGATTGATCCATCCGTCGTAGGGCCACAACACCGCGACCATCGCAATCCCGAGGGCTCGAAAGAAATCCGGCCATGGGCTTGCGGCCGGAGGCAAAGCCAGCTGCGGATTCAGATTGGCCGTGTTGATCTTTCCCATGGCAAATGGGAGAACGATCAGCAGTGCAAGGAACACAACCTTTGAGACTGTGGCAAGACTTTGAATGCCCGCACCGACTCGCGTACTACGGAAGTTCGCTGCCGACAACCCGACCACAATGGCGATCGCCATCATTGTCTGCATCAACGGTGAAATGTTGACCAGTTCGTTGAAGTACAGCACCGTCGCACAGGCGAGCGCGCCAACAGAGCCGGTGCGCACGACCCAGAATTCGGTCCAGCCCCACAGGAACGCCGGCAGTTTGCCAAACGCTTCACGAATGTAGAGATACGGGCCGCCGGCCTGAGGAAACATGGCACCAAGTTCGGCCAGAGCCAGCGAGCCACACAGAGTAATGATGCCGACGAACAGCCAGGTTCCCATGATGGTCAGGAACCCGTACTTCGCCAGTTCACTGTCGACCGAACTGACCTTCAGGAAGATTCCTGAGCCAATAATCGACCCCACGACGATCATCGTGGCATCAAAGAGGCCAAGGACCTGAGGGAGACGATCGGGGCCTCCGTTTTCAATCTCCGGCGGAGCAGTGACTTGATCTGAGTTCCCGGACGGCGTCATGAGTTCCTCGGCAATTCCAGCAGACAGGCTGACCACACTTCCTGTGGGAGGGCCGAAGACTAATCAAAATCCGTTCACAACGTTAGGCAGCTTTTCCCCCTGAAGTGCCAACAGCGCAAGTTTTGCGGCAGTTTCGCGCAGCTTTTTCACCGCGGGCACGCTGGCTGAAGCGATGTGCGAGGCCAGGATCACGTTGTCCATCTTCAGAATCGGGTGATCCGCAGGGATCGGTTCCGGGTTGAACACATCCAGCGCCGCGGCACTCACATGGCCCGACTGGAGTGCAGTGGTCAGTGCTGCCGGATCGATCAGGTCTCCTCGAGCCAGGTTCACGATCACGACGCCCGGCTTTGTCTTCGCCAGCGAATCGCTGTTGAGCATTCCGCGAGTGTCCGCCGTCGAAGGGCAATGAAGAGTAATCGCGTCAGACTGCGACAGGAGTTCACGCAAAGTCACCGGCTCTGCTCCCGCGGCCCTGATCTGATCGGCAGCAATCACTGGATCGTGGACCAAAACTTTTGCTCGGAAGGCCAGAAGTCGATGAACCACTTCACGACCGATGCGACCGAATCCAACAACTCCAATAGTCATCTGCTTCAGTGCTTTGAGATTGTCGAGCGGTGTAGCGAGTCCCCACTTGCCGGCATGCACAAAGTTGGAATTGGCCACGACCTGCCGAGTGATTCCCAGCAGAAACGCGAGAGTGTGATCTGCCACTTCATCGATGCAGTAATCGGGCACATTGCACACGGGAATGCGACGCTGCCGTGCCGCTTCCAGATCGACGTTGTCGACGCCGATTCCATAGCGAACAATCACGCGAGCTTTCTGCATCGCCGCAATGACGTCCGCGTTCACCGGAGCGAACTGCGTGATGACGGCATCAGCAACGGTGACAAGCGGAATCAGTTCAGCCGCTGGCTTCTTTTCCTTTGAAGCCACAATCGTGTGCCCCGCCGTTTCGATAATCGAAGACTCAACGGAGTAATCAGGAAACGAGTAGTCGGTAATAACAACCTGCATGAAAAGCTCCGGTGGGAAGGAAGGTAAGAAGTTACGGTCGGAAGGAAAATGAGCGGTACGGCGCAAGCCGTCCGGTGACTCAGGAACGGAGGGCTTGCACTCTTCTCATCGCATTCACTTTCGTGCGATGAGTCAGTGCTGAGCGGTCACGAGATTAGCCGCCGATCCAAGCAGCTCCTTCAGGATATTTGAGTGCGGATGCGGGTGGCCTTTGTACTGACGGAATCCCTCACCAAACGCGACGCCGGCTTCTTTGCCACGAGCCGCGCCCCAGCGACGGCAGGCTTCTGTGTATTCATCCATGCCATGCTGCCGACGCAGCCATTCGCGCTGGCTGACATGGCACGAGAGAGCTCGAATCTTCTCTTCGAACTGTTCGGACACATCAACGATCATGTCAACCGGCTGACGATTTCCGAAGTGATCCGTACCTTCGACAGGATCAACAAAATAGAGCCATGGGATTTTCTTTGCGGGCGGCGCCGGATCCCACTGTCCAGTCCGGTAGTTTGGCACGGATGCGTTGAAGCAAGAGTCACGAACCAGCGCACTCGTGATTTCGTGATCGTGCATGTAATCCACAGGAGGTGCTGTCAGGATGATGTCCGGAGCTGTGCGACGAACAAATTCCGTGACTCGGCGTCGGG
>CAZIGZ010000285.1:0-3282 GCA_964538835.1 uncultured Chitinophaga sp.
TTTTCGAGAACTCGTGTCACGTCTTCAGCCGGCGACGGCCTGGGCGAGGAACATGCAGTCACTTCAGCGGCCGGGCGTCCTTCATGCCGTAGCCCGGGTTCTGGGAATCAGTCAGTATCTCTGGGAGACGTTTCTAAGGTCACGGCATCAGGAACTGTTTCCTTTGCTTGTCAACGCAGATGAACTGGCGCTGCGAGAGTGTCGGGATTCACTGCGTCTGGAACTGGACCAGCTTGTCGATGGTGCTCATGGTGCCGCGGCGTGGGCCGCGCTGAATGAGTTTAAGGATCGGCATCTGTTTCGAATCGACATGCGTCATGTGTTGGGCCATTGTCGTCCGTTCGGCGCATTCTCAGAGGAACTGACGGAACTGGCCGAGCTTGTCGTCAGCAAAGCCCTGGAACTTGCCTGGTTGCAGGAGACGGCTCAATGCGGCATCCCGGCGGAAGCTGATGGACATACGCCGGCTCGGTGGATGGTTGCTGCGTTAGGAAAGTTTGGCGGAGTCGAAATGGGATTTGCGTCGGACCTCGAATTGATGCTGGTCTATAGCGACTCCGGCCGAACTTTGGGGGCATCGTCCATCGCCACATCTGTCTTCTTCGATCGGATGATGAATGCTGTTGCCAGTGGCATCGTGGCTCCTCAGGATGGAATCTTTCACGTAGACCTTCGTATGCGACCGTTTGGTCAGGCCGGAGCAGCGTCAGTCAGACTTGAAGACTTTCGAAACTACTACCGTGCGGAGGGGCCTGCGTGGCCATACGAACGACAGGCGCTTGTTCGTCTCAGGCCAGTTGCAGGTGATCGTGGCTTCGGCCAGCAGGTTCTGAAGGCCGCGAGCGAATGCACTTATCAGAATGGCACCTTCGACTTTGTTTCCATGCGTGCGATGCGTGAACGTCAGGTGAGACAGCTTGTCCGCGGCGGTGCGATTAATGCCAAGCTCAGCGATGGCGGCCTGGTGGATTTTGAGTATGCGATTCAGGCTTTGCAGATTTCTTTCGGTGGTCGTTATCCGTCGCTGCAACATCCGAATACTCTGCGAGTTCTTCAGGAAGCGACTCGCCTAAAGCTGATTCCCGAGAAACAGTGTCGTGAACTGGAACGCACGTATGTCTTCCTTCGCGAGCTGATTGACTGTCTGCGAATGGCTCGTGGGAATGCCAAAGATCTGACGATTCCAGCTGTCGGAACTCGAGACTGGGAACAGTTGTCTCGTCGTATGCAGTCGATTCACGATTCCGAGTTGCCATTGGAGTCACTGGAATCGCAGATGCAGCAGGTTCGTGAGTTTTCGAAACAGATTGAGGAGCTGTGTGGTCGTCAGGCTTCGAGGTGAAATGGGGCGATGGTCAATGATGGATGAGAGGATGGTCAGCGGTGTTAATGGTTGGCGGGAAGTGGTTTAGGATTGGGGTTTGGGGATAAGATTCAGATTAGGATTAAGTTTAAGATTAGGATTAAGAGGCTTGATGGAGTGAACCGTCCGGCCGGCGGTTATTCTAGGGTCATGATCCAGGCGATAAGGTCGGCCATGGCTTGAGTGTCCACGGTCTTTTCGAGGCCCTCGGGCATCAGGGAACGCCCGGTATCGCGTAGAGCTTCGATGTCGGTACGAAGCAGCGTTGTTTCCTTCGCTTCGGCTCGCCGCAGAGTAAGGCTGCCTGCAGACTCATTGATCAGCACGCCATTGTGAGTTGTTCCTTCCGCTGTCACGGCCAGGTAGTCGCGCCACGCCGGATTGACTTCGCGGTTCGGATCGAGCACGTTTGTCAGGATTGCCTCGGGGCCGCGATTCTTCATGGTTGCAAGATTCGGCCCAACCTGATGTCCGACGGTTCCGATCTGATGGCAGATGGAGCAGTTCTTTTTGAACACATCTGCTCCTCGTTCACGATCACCTTTTAAAGTCAGAGCCACCTGGTAGGCTCGCAGCACATCATCGCGTGAAGACTTGCCGGCTTTATCAAGAAGCCTGATGGCTCGGGAACGCACGGCTTCATCCGGCAGGTCTGCCAGTCGCTGCAGGTCCGCGGGAAGTACCGAGTTCAAGGACCGAGTGCCCTGCCCGATCGCGTCCAGAAACTGAACGGTCCACGCCGAACGTCGCATCATGGATTCTCGCGATCGTTCTGACATCGCCGGAGTCATTTGCGAATATCTGTGAATCAGCTCCGCGGCAATGTCGGCATCCGGAAATGAAACGATCGTGTCGAGAGCCGCGAGTTGAACCGGGGGATTCTGGACATCATCCATCGCGGACAACAGTGTGTCCTTTTCCTGTGACCACGACGAAAGACTGAGTGTTCGAACGGCCGCAGCACGCTGTTCGGCAGTCGCTGAGGAATCCGCCACGCGAGTCTTCGCCTTGGTGACCAGGGCGGCCGTCAATTCCTGCCAGCTGGTCATTTCCGCAAGGGAACGGTTGGCGTTCAGTGCGGACTGCAGGACTCGAATCTGAAGCTGAGGCTGAGCCTCCAGAACGACGACGGTGGAACGTAACGGTTCGAAGCCCGTATCATTCTGAATCGACCGAGCCACAGAGTCTGCAAGTTCAGGGAGGATCACAGAAACCGCCGTGGAATCCGTCTGCGTGTCGGCGGCGATCTGCTTCATCACTTCGGCGGTTCCTGGGCCGAGTGATGACAGGACAGCTGTTCGAATCCATCGGTCCTGACCTGATTTCAGCAGGATCATCTTCAGAGCCTCCTGTCGCCTTGGCGTCACGGGAAACTCGCCAAGACTGAAAGCAAGCTGCATCAGGACTCGAGCGTTATCATCATTCACCAGCGTCAGGAGTGATTCGGCCAATTTGCTGCTGGTTGAGAACTTTTCTGCAGCCACGATCGCTCGTTCGCGAACTCCCGGTTCTTTGTCATGCAAGGCCGTGGCAATGTCGTTGTCAGTCAGAGATGAAAGACCTTCCAGGCAGCAGAGACATTCGAAGCGCCCCTGTCCCAGCGTTGAATTTTTCAGCAGTTGTCGAACGAGCGGAACAACGGTCTTATCCTGCCGTTCGTACAGCAGCCGGCGAGCTGTTTCACGATGCCACGAATTTGGATGTTCGAGAAACGGCACGAGGTCCTTCGAGTTCATTTTGGACATGGCTGGCGACGCGCGGAACTTCCATCCGGAAGGAGCCAGGCGGTAAAGGCGTCCTCGATCACGACCACTTGTCAGGTCCAGGTGGCGTTTGATTTCCGGAGGCAGGCTGGCGGGATGTTCAATGACCTCGCGATACATATCCATGATCTGGAGACAGCCATCCGGGCCGTTTGC
>CAZIGZ010000286.1:0-2956 GCA_964538835.1 uncultured Chitinophaga sp.
GCGAAAGAGCTGCACCTCGAGGCCGAAGCGCGTGTAGTGCGGCGCGATCTCCTGCTGGATCGCCTCGGACAGCGTCACCAGCTCGGTCTCGATCTGCAGCACCGGGATCTGCCGCTTCACGATGGCGTTCGCGATGCTCGCCTTGAGCTGCGACACCAGCACGCCCTTGAAGTGGTTGAGCACGTCGCTGGTGCGGAGGGCCGGGATCGCCCACGGAGCGCTTGTTTGATATGACGTTTGGCGCCCATGGCCCCCCGCGTAGTGCCCGCCTCCGACGCTCGCATGGTCGAGATCGTTCGCCAGATGAGGAAGCTCGCGGTTGAACTCGCGGGTCCCGGCGCCTCGGTCGAGGAGGTCGAGCTCTTCATCAGCTCGATCCGCAGGGAGGTCGTCGCACGCGCGCTTCGCGAGGAGCGCGCGGCGCGGGCGACCACCGACCTGCCCCGCGCGGCGCGCGCGAAGTCACGCCGCCGTTGACGGCGGGTCGCTTCAGGAGCTCCGTGCGCGCGTGAACACTCACGAACGCGACGAACTGGTTCGACGACGAGGCCATCACCTCCTCTGCGCCATCTCGAAGATCTCCCGCGCCTTCGCGCGCGAGCTGGCTGGCGAGGGGGAACCCTTCGAGGAGGTCGAGGCCTTCGTCCTGTCTATCTCGCGCCTGAGCGACAGGATGACGCTCCAGGACCAGCTCCAGGAGATGGAGGACTCCTTCGGCGACGCGGTCGCTGTCGGCGGCAAGGGCTACGCGCGGCACGAGCGTGGGCGCATCCGCTACCACTCGCTGTGCGGACCGCTTGAGGTCGAGCGCGCCACCTGGCGCCTGACCGGCGTGCGCAACGGACCCACCGTGGTCGCCCTCGACCTGGCGGCGGGCCTCGCCGAGCGCGCCACCCCGGCGCTGGCGAAGGCCGTCGCGCTCGGCTACGCGAAGCATGAGCTGCGCGGTGTCGGCGAGGATCTCGACGCCGCCCACCGCGCGCCGCCCTCGCGGGCGACGATGGAGCGCATGGCGCGGGCGATGGCGGCCGAGGCCCACGCACAGGTCCGAGTCGTCGAGCGGGCCGTGCGGCTCCAGGAGCGGCTGCCCGACGGGGCGCACGGCGTGGTGATCGGGCTCGACCGCGGCTCGGTACCGATGGCCGAGGAGCGCGCGCCGGGTCAGCCGCCCGCCACGCCGCGCCGCACGCGGCGAGAGCCCTACGTGCGTGCGATGCCCGCGCCGATCGACGTGAACTGGCGGATGGCGCCGGTGGCGACGGTGAGCATCACGGACGCGGAGGGCAACGCGCTGGTGACGCGGAAGTACGCGGCGACCGCGGCGGACGGCTTCGAGGAGATCGTGAAGCGCGCGATGGCGGACGTGGCGGCGGCGCTGCGCGAGCGGCCGGCGCTGCGCGTGGCGGTGGTGCAGGACGGGGCCCACGAGCTGTGGAGCACGGCGCGCGCCGCGCTGGCGACGGTGCCCGCGGTGGTCTCGTACGAGGAGGCGGTGGACCGCTACCACCTGAGCGAACGGCTGGGGAAGGCGATGGCGTTGATGGAGAAGGACCCCGCGGCGCGGCGGGCGCGTCAGACGCGTTGGAACGACCTGCTCGACACACGGCTGGACGCGGCGGCCGAGATCGAACGGGAGATCGCGGCGGCTGGCCCGCGTCTGGACGCCGCGGGCGCCGACGCGCTGCACGAGCATCGGGTGTACCTCTCGAACCACAAGGATCGGATGCGGTACGTGGCGCTCCGCGCGGCGGGCCTGCCGGTGGGGAGCGGGCCGACCGAAAGCGGATGCAACACCGTGTTGAACTTGCGGGTGAAGCGCAACGCCGAGCACTGGAGCGTAGAGGGCCTGCGTGGCGTGCTCACCCTACGAGGCATTCACGAAAGTCTACGATTCGAGGCGTTCTGGCACTACTTTGCCCGGAGGTATCACGACAAGGTCGAGGCCCATGAGTTGGCCGCGTAGTCCGTTGAGCTCCGTAGGTGATCCCGGCCCGAACGCAGGCGATGAGCCGTTCGAGGCGAGCGAGCTTCCCGATGGGGTCACCGGTGGAGGAGAAGAGGTAGGACGCGACCTCGCCCACCACGGAGAGGAAGCCACCCGACACGAAGATCCCCTCCGGCGCGACGCGCGGGTCGAGCGGCGCGCGCCAACGCAGCGCGAGTGGCTCCGTGGGCGAAGCTCCGCACTGGCGGCCGTTGCGGGCCCTGCTGGCGTGCAGGTCGAAGCCGCTGACGGTCGGCGGCGGGGCCGTCGGCGGCTCCGCGGGCAGATGATCGACCCGAGAGAGCGCGCGCACCCGCGCAGGCGCCAGCGAGGTCGAGCCGGTATGAACCGAAGACGCTACGTACGGGGGGCTCATGGGACTCCTTGCGGCGAGCGGGGGCTCACTTCAGGGCAACGACCGCGTTGGGGAAGACGCTCCGAACGAGCGTCTGGAGCTCACCGAGCGGCACCGGCGACACGGTGAAGCCCATGGACTTTCGGAAGAAAGTCGAGAAGTCGGCGCGCATCTCATCCTCGCTCGCGTCGGCGAAGAAGAGGTCATTGGTTCCGCCGCCCGTGAAGGTCGTCACCTGCCCCGCTTCGAACTTCGGAAGTATCTCAAGAGTGTGGTGCTCAGCGATGGTGTTGCGCACCGCGGCGACGTGGTTCGCGTAGTCGCCGGAGGTCTTCTTCCCGGTGAGCCCCTCGACGGTGACGGGGTCGCCGTAGTTGGCGACGAGGAGACGGGCTCGAAAGTGCACCATGCAGCGGGTGAAGTTGATCGTCTCGTTCTCCGCCGTGGTGAAATTCCCTGTCGCGATCCACTTCTTGTTGAAGTCGCTCTCAACCGCCGAGCGGAGCAGCGGGAGGAAACTGTCGATGAGGTCCTGAGATGCGCCGCTGTCGTCAACGAAGTGCCGGTCAGGGCCGACCTGCACGCAGAATCGCAGGTACACCCGCACGGTCACGATG
>CAZIGZ010000286.1:2966-3239 GCA_964538835.1 uncultured Chitinophaga sp.
ATCCACCGCCGCGCCGCCGAAGTATGCGGGGCGGATGTCCTCAGTCGTCTTGTCCTTGCCGAAGCGGTAAAGGTACACGCACGAGGCGCCGCCGTTGGGTCCGTTCACCTTGGCCTTGGCGACGGGGATGTTCGCGTAGCAGCGCATCGGACGGCTGGCGTGCCGAGGGAGCGTGAAGTTGGGATACGTCCCGCCGTGCCACACCTTGAGCGGAACACCGTTCAGGTTGGCGCTCGTCTTGAGCAGATCGCGCACCCACTCCGCCGCGAACCA
>CAZIGZ010000287.1:0-3226 GCA_964538835.1 uncultured Chitinophaga sp.
CAGTACCGGGAACACCACAAATCGCAGAGCCGTGAGTCCGCCTGTCAGCACGATCGCTGTTCCAATATGAGTCCAGCGAGAAAGCAGAGCGATCAAAAAGTTGATGTCCATCGAATGCACTCAGGATGTCAGGAGCAGCGAGCAACAGCACCGGCAGTCGGTACCTCAATGTGGGCAGATCTTAGACACGACCAGCAACGTGGACAGCAATCCCCATCCGGGAAGATGAAGAATCTCAATAGGCAGATCGATACGGGATACGGCGGTCCGAATTGAAGTTCAAGTCTGCCGTGCGTGGCAGCAGCGAAGTGGAGCAGTGATCAGGAAGCCTTTGATTGCCGCGCAAACCGCATGGTCTGACTTGAGATCATTGCGAGCCAGATGCACCCGGAAAGAATGCCCACGCGATTCGGCCAGCCGATCGGAGTATTCGGACCAAATGCGCCGTTATGCCTGGCCGCCATAGCACCAATCGAAAGGAATGAGATCAGGAACCCCAGAATGATCGTGGCTGTGGCCATCAGCACAATCCGTCGAGCCGAACTCCATTCGGCATCGCGAAGCAGTCGCACGCTCAGAATGACTGTGCCAACGAATCCCAGCAGGCCCAGCCCACCTCCCACGTTGTGCAGCTTTCCACTGGTCGTTTGCGACTCGGCCGGCGTGTTCATCGGGTCACAGACAAAGACTGCTGCAAGGAGCAGACCGACGGTGCCAATCACGAATAATCCCGCACCGATCACCGCCAGCGTCGTTCGAAGACTTGAGCGAATCGACACAAGTGTTGCGAGATTGGTCACCGCAAGACTGACAAATGCCAACTGCATGACCCAGCCATATCGGCCAATGCCGTACTCGCTGATAAAGTGCCACGATGGCTCGACATCGGATCTGATCACATGCAGGCTCGCCAGCAGGACCACAAACACGACATTTGCAGCCAAGGAAATTCGAGCAGCAGACATCCAAAACTCCAGCAAGTAACAGGCATTGGAACAATTGGTGACTTCATTGCTGCGATCGCAAAACCTTGTCCAGGTTTTCGTAGCCAGCGGCAACACCTCGCTCCATACCTGAAGCCATAGCTCCGTCGCGAGCCTCCCTGGACGGGAAGAGCAGGGTCATGCGGAGAGTTGTTGTTGCGCCATCTCCCGTGAGTTCGATCGTCGCCACGAGTTGGCCAAGCGAAATGCCGTCGCCGAACTCCATGTTCTCCGTGTGAACGACGCGTTGTTGAGGAACAACTTCCAAATTCACTCCCCAGATCGTCATTGCCGGCTTGCCGTCTGCATCATGCCATGCCCAACGAAAGGGATCACCGACATTCAGTCCCCCTTCGCAAGTCGTCATTTGCCATCCATTTGGCGCATAGATCCAGCGACTGATCAACTCCGGCTTTGTCATCGCATCCCAGACAAGTCGACGCGGTGCATCGAACTCTCTGACCATGACAATCTCCCGATCGGACGGCGTGATGACGGACAGCGTTCGTTTCATGACTGATCTTTTGCTTTGCTGTTCCTGCGGCCTGAATCCCGTGATGCTTCCTGAACTTTCAGTTCGTCCAGCAAGTCATCCAGCCGCTGAAAGTTCGACTCCCAGATCCGACGGTAGTTTTCCAGCCATTCCGAAACCTGAGCCAAAGGCCTGGCTTCGAGACGGCACATGTGTGTTCGCCCAACCGTCCGTCGGCGAACAAGTCTCGCGTGTTCAAGAACCCTGACGTGTTTGGATGCCGCCGGAAACGACATCTGCAAAGGAGCCGCCAGTTCAGTGAGGCTCCGTTCGCCATCCGCAAGACTGCGTAGCATGGATCGTCGCGCTGGGTGAGCCAGTGCGTGAAAGACGCGGTCAAGTGTGGCGATTCGTTCTTTAACCATTTGGTTTAGTATAATCGATCGCTTTCAATTGTAAACCTTTTGGTTTATCGTTTTTCGAAGGCAGTCGGGGCTTGTTTCCCCGATTCGCGTTTTGTGGCCTGCTGAGGCAGCGGAGGTCTACTTGCGAATCCCCGCGAGCCATTTGAGCATGTCCGCCGGCCAGGGAACCTGAAACCGCTGCACCTGTCCGGTGATCGGATGGACAAATCCCAGCTCGGCGGCATGCAATGCAAGTCGAGGTGCGTTGCTGCGATCCGCGATCGGTTCTGCTCCAAAGGGGCCTCGATACTTGACGTCGCCGCACAGTGGATGTCCCAGTTCGGCCAGCTGAATGCGAATCTGATTGGTACGGCCCGTTTCCAGCCGGCATTCTAACTCCGAATACTCTTTCCAGGTCCTCAGCGGCCGAATATGCGTCACCATGCGCAGGCCGGATTCATCGTCGTCCGACGTGAGTCCTCTCAGGCCGTCACCACGATCCCGAATCATGCGCGATTCCAGTCGCTGTGCCGGCAGTGACCCGGGGATGACGCACACGTAGCGACGATGAGTCTTGTGGGCCGCAAACTGTTCGATCAGGCCCTGCTGCGCGGGTTCGGTGCGAGCCATCATCAGGACGCCGCTGGTTTCCCGATCAATTCGGTGAACGGCCAGCAGGGTGATGTCCGACGGACTTCGGCGTTCTCGTTTGGCGAGTCGGCGAATCAGCACTTCTTCAAGCGACGGCTGACGGTCCTTGCGAGCCTGATTCCAGGCAACATCCCCAGGATGACGAAGCGACAACATCCCCGACGGCTTATTCACAACCACAATGTGCGGGTCGGCAAACAGGATGGCGACGTCTTCGTCGGTAGGAGGTGGCGGGAAAGGGCGAGTCCGCACTTCGATGGAATCACCGGCATGAACTCGCCGTCCTTCATCGATGCAGAGAATGCCGTTGATGCCAATCTGTCGAGCTTCCAGAAGCCTCCTCGCTTCCTTCCACGTCAGTTCCGTCTCATGTTTTCTTAGCGCAGCGAGAACGGCTCCGGCAGATTGCTCGGTGACGACGTATGCAACAGGCCTGGTCCTGCCCGACATGTGTTCCTTGACCACAAAGAAGTTTGAGCACGATACATTTTGAGCACGACACAAGACGCCTCCAGAGCTGTCATGTGATTCTGCTTCCGAGGCAGTGATGATATCCGGCGGCACGTCGAATCGATAACCAGGTGGCTCAAACGGCGGTCAGTCCCGGCCACTGGAATCTGTGGCAGAAGGAACCGGAGCAGACTCAACATTCTGGGATTTCAGGTCCGGCCGATGTTCCGCAGTGGACTGTGTCTCCGCCTGCAGCCTTACTCGTA
>CAZIGZ010000288.1:0-3159 GCA_964538835.1 uncultured Chitinophaga sp.
AATGCGCCCCAACACACTTTTGTAGGAAGGCCACCTTGGGTTCACACCCATGCGTTCACACTGGTTCATTTGCTGGGCCATGCTTGCACCTTGAATTCTGCGACACCTGTGGTTCCGGGGGCTGGTAGGCCGACTTTGACTGTCACGCCTTGGACTTTGACGCCATCGCGAATTGCTTCACGTAGGGCCGCAGCCAACGCCGGATCTGACCTTGTTATCGTTTCGTTGAGCAACCAACCTTCCAACCGAGTTCTTGGATCACCCGCCGCGCTGGCCGCATTGTCCACCCCGCGTTGCGACGACTTCGCATCCATCACCACCACGGTGATCGTATCGCCATTGATCGCCACCGCACACCCGTCACAGCCCCAGTTGCTGGCGTTTTGCAGCGGCTTGAAGTTCAGGTTGGTCTTCTCATTCAAAAGCTGCAAGGCCAGTTGTTCGCCCAGCACCCCATCCTGTCGCCCCGCTGTGTGCGACAGCGGGATCACCTCAAAGGTCTTGCCGAACAATTCCCTCACATCGCTGACGGGCGGTGTCTGTGCGGCCCTGGCTTGGGCCAACACCGCCTGCACTTCCCTGGCCACTGTTGCAGGATCTGCCGACTTGGCCGCATTGGCCAAGCGCGCCGCTGCTGCCCCCACCACCGGCGCGCTCACCCCCAGTGTAGGCGCACCGCTGGCGGCTTCCGCCACCCCAATACCGAGCTCGGTCACCAAGGCGTTGCACGCCGGTGTGCCTATGCCGCTGCTGCAGGCAGCCACCAAGGCGCGCCCCAGAGGGACCAACACCCCAGCCCCCGCCGCTGTGGCCCCCACCATCAGCGCACCTCTCATGATGGCGGTGCTGCTTTGCATGTGATCCACACCCCACTTCAGCGCGTTGAGCGCTTGCCCCAGATCATTGACCTGGCGCTGGATCAGCCGGTCCGCCGTCGCGCCACCCAACACCGCGCGCACCTCGGGGCTTTGCAAGTCTTGCAGCGCCTGGGCCATGTCTTGCACCCGCGTGCTGCACGCTTGCGGGTTGGCTATGCATCGGTCCACCAGACCGCCCACCGCGCGTTGCTGCAGCACCACGCGGCGCAGGCTGTCGCAGCCCACCTTGCAGTTCTCCAACTGCGCGATGGCGTTCTTCAGGTCGCGCGTCTCCAGGTAATTGTTCTGCACCGCATTGGCAGCTGTGTTGGCCGCCGTGTTCACGCTCTCTGCGCTGCCGTCTCCCGTGAGCGCGCCAGCGGTGGCGCCCATGAGCTTGGCAAACTCCAACACCTCGGCCTCTGTTTTGGTGCCGTTGGGGTCGAACCACTGTGCCGCCAGTTCACCCACCGTCGCACCAATGGCGCCGCTGTGGCAGCCTTGAGACCCACCGCCCGCTGCGCCGGCCAAGCAGCCCACCAGCGCGTGCGCCAGCAGTTGGCCAGCGGGGTTAAGCACGCTTTGGCCTTGCGCATTGGGCACCGTCATGCTGCCAATGGCTTGGGCGCCAAACGCCCCAGCGGTACTGGCCAGCGCCCCCACCAGCGCGGTCTGGATGCTGTCCTCCAGGCTCGCGCCGGTCAGCGCGCTGTTGATGGCGGCGCTGGCCACGTTGTTGATGGCGGCTTTGGCCAGGTTGGCGCCAAAGTCCGCCGTCTGTGGTGTGATGCTCGCCAGCGTCTGCCCGTTGATCGTCAAGCTGTTGGACAGGCCGTTCAAGGCCCCGGCGGTGGCCATGCTCAGCAGCAGGCTCTTCAAGCTGTCTTTGCTGCCCAGCTCGCGCAGGGTTTTGCCAATGTCGCCGCCGTTGTTGATCAGGCTCACGCTGGCAGTCGAGGCCAGCCCGGCAAAGCCGGCGTTGAGGGCCGCGCCGGCGGCGGTCAACCCGCCCGCGCTGGTGGCCAGTGTCACGCCACCCAGCGTGGTGGTGGTCGCCGCTGCTGTGGTGGCAGTGGCTGCTGTGGTTGTGGTTGTGGTACCCAGCAGCTCCACCCCCATGCCACCGGTGGCCCAGGCCACGGCCAGCGCCACCAGCGCCGCGCCGGCACCCGTCAGGCCTTGTTGGCTGTAGCTCCATTCGCGCTGGGCCAGCTCCAGTTCGCTCCACTTCACCGCCGGGTTGGCTTGCAGCTGCGCCAGATAGGCCAGCCCGGGGTTGGCGCTGGCGAGTTGCTGCACCTGTGTTTGCAGGCTGGGGGCCGGACTGGGGTTGTGGGTGTTGACTTCGCGCGGCAGCTGCACGCTCAGCGCAATGTCGGGAGCGATCTGCACCGCGCCCAGCAGTTCGGTCATCTGCGCGGTGTGGCGTTCGTGCCCGCTGCCTTCTTGCTTTTGCCACACCCCCAGGGTGGTGGTGGTGCTCTTGTGGCTGGCCTTGTCGGTCTCGGTGGCCGCGCCCAGGTGCAGCTCGCCAGCGGCGTCGGGCGCAGCGTTTTGGCTGCGCACAAAGTCGATCTGCGGGGCTTGCACACGCGCGCCCACCAGCTCGGTGCGTTCGCCCACGCCAATGCGCACCGCCTCGTCCGAGATGAGTTCGGTGCGCACAGCGGTGCTGCGTTCGCTGCTGCTGGTGCTCTCGCTCTTGCCGGTGGTCACGCCCAAGAAGCTGCGCTTGGTCTCGCTGCTGCTCTCGCTCTTTTGGCTGTCTTGGGTGGCGTAGAGCAGGGTTTTGTCGGCGCCTTCAATGTGCAGCGCGCCGTCGGTGCTCTCAAAGCGGGTGCCCACGCTCACCACGTTTTGCCCGGTCACGCTTACGCTTTGACCGCCGAGTTCGCTGGCTTGCGCGGTGGTGGACTCGCTGCTGCTGCGGGTGGTGGTGGTTTTGCTGCTGAGGAAGCCCTTGCTGGTGCTCTGCCGGCCTTCGGCCAGGCTCTCGCTGTTCTCTCCAGCTTCGATCAGCACGTTGCCGCCGGCGTTGACGTTAAGCGCGCCTTTTGCGTTGACGTCTGCGGCGCGCATGGCCACGTTGTTGTCCGCCTCGATGTTCACCGCGCCGCCACCGCTGACCTGCGTGCCCACCTCGGTGCTGCTGCTCTGGCGCAGATAGTTGTTGGCGCTCCAGGTGATGTTCTGGCTGCTGCCCACGTCCACCGTCTTGAGGTTCACGTCGCCGTCGGCGCTGATCTGGGTCAGGCCACTGCCGGCGTTGCGCAGCTGCGCGGCGGTGAGGTTGATGTCGCCC
>CAZIGZ010000289.1:0-3146 GCA_964538835.1 uncultured Chitinophaga sp.
CCACGGAACCCGCTGAATCACCGATTCGCAAGGTCTCACAGAAGATTGGGCTGAAACCGGTCGATCAGCCGAACCACGCATTGGTGGTTTGTGTGACGGTGATGCCAGCCAACAATTGAAGACTTGACTTTGCGGCCCACAATGACAGTTCATCAAAAAAGGCCGACGGAACACGTCGGCCTTCTTTATGGTATTCAGCACTCAGTTGCAGCGAATGCCGGAATGTTACTTGCCGGTCTTCTTGGCGGAATCAGCAGACTGCTTCATCGCCTCATCCATCTTCGTAGCATCCATCTCCTCAGAAATCGCTGGAGACGCCTGCCCACCAGGAGTCTTATCCGTTGTATGGCCGGTTGATTCACCACCACCGCAGCCAGCAACAGTCACCAGAAATGCCACCACGAACAACTGTGAAAGAAGTCGAGACACGATAAAACCTTCCAGTCCCAAAAAAGCCCGAGGGAAGAATACCGCCAAAAATCAAAACATAAGACCGCCGGGTCAGGAGACGGTATTTGAAACTTCAAAAGTCAGTATAGTCCCCTAAATTGCTGGTATCCAGTCACGAAGAACAGACACGATGAGGTTCCAATGAGTCGCAGCGGCAGAACGCGTCTCATCTACGCATTGGCGGCAGTTGCACTCCTGGCAGCGATTCTGATTCCCGCCAGCCGTTGGTATTCCGAGCAACAGCGTGTTCAGGAACTGAAGAACATCAAGGAATCCTGCGTTGACCTTGTTCGAAACGAAGACTGGACGCAGCTTAAGGCGGTTTCAGAACGATGGACTCAACTTGAGCCGGCCGAAGCCGACGCCTGGCTGAATCTGGCCGATGCATTCCAGAACCTTGGCGAACCTCAGGAATGCGTCAAAGCTCTTTTGAACGTCCCAACGGACAGCCGGAAAGTGCGCCCGGCTTATCTGCTTGCCTCCGAAATGCAGATGCGGGAAGCAAGGCAGCCGGTGGAAGGGATCGAAACTCTGGAGAAACTTAGGAAGCTTGACCCGGATGCGGAGATCGTTCGGAAGCAGCTGATCTCTCTGTATGCGATCACTCTTCAGCGTCAAAAGATGATTCGCGAGATTTATGACTCGTTTCAGTACCGTGCAGAACCCAAAGAGGCCTACGTCTACCTGATGCTGTCAGATCATCTCAGCTTCACCAATGGCTTTCAGCTCAACACACAGTGGCTGGCTGCCGCACCAGACTGCGAGATTTTTGAAGTCGCAAGACTGGTCCAGTTGTCCGACACACTTCAGCGGCTTGAGAAGCAGGATGACGACACGGAGCAGCAAAAGAAATCGGTTCAGGAACAACTCGTCACCCTTCGACAAAAGTATCCCAGGAACCGAGCAATCCTCGTGATGGAACTGGAACGGGCTGTTCAGGATCAAAATATTGAGTTGGTAAGCGAGTTACTGAAAGGTTCTTCCGACGATTCTGATGACAGTTTGATGCTCCGTTTTCGAGGCTGGTACGGCCTGATGACGGAAGATTTCGCGGAGGCTGAAAAATACTATCGAGCATCCATCAAAGTGATGCCTCTGGACTGGCGTTCCTGGCACGAACTGGCCGATGTCCTGCGAAATCTTAAGCGTCTGGATGAAGCAGAAAACGCGGCAAAAATTGCAGTGATTGGCAAGGAACTCCGAAAAGCCTGCCTCACACTTCCGGATGCCAGTCAGGCTCCGGACGAACTCCTGGTGCAAATCATGGCCTACGCAGGTGGGTGCGGCGCGACCGAAGTCGCAGAAGCCCTTCGATTTCGCTACGGTCAATGAGTTCGATGAAAAATGGTTCACCAGGCGTGTTGATTTTTTCCTACCGTCGACATTCGTGAGCTAGACTGAACGAATCGCCCAAGAACAGCACGCCTGTTCACACATCCTCACTCAAGTGCCGCCTAATCTGCAATAGAATGCAGGTTTTTTATGCAGTTTCGCGGATTTGTACGTGGGGAACTCTTTCTATGGGCATCTTGTTTCGATAAAAAGAAAAGTGTCATTTCAGCGAATTTTTGCTGATTTTCAAAATTCACATCCTTGGGGAGTACTTCAAATGACCAAACGGCGTAATTGGCGAGGGTTTACCCTCATCGAACTGCTGGTGGTGATCGCGATCATCGCCATTCTCGTAGCGCTTCTGCTGCCTGCCGTCCAGCAGGCTCGCGAAGCAGCTCGACGAACACAGTGCAAGAACAACCTGAAGCAGCTTGGGTTGGCCATGCACAACTATCACGACGTGTTCAACACGTTCCCTCACAACCATGGCAAGTTGAATCAGGTTCCAAACGTCAACTACAATTTTGCAGAGATGTCCTGGCTGTACATGGCACTGCCTTACCTTGAGCAGTCCAACCTGTACAACGCATTCGTTGTCTCTCCTGCAGCCCTTGGCACACCGGACCGAAATCACAACGGGCTGGGAGCAAATGCTGCTCTACGTCGTACCGTGATTCCGGGGTTCCTGTGCCCATCGAATCCAATGCCATCAATCCGACCAGGTCAGATCAATGGTGGTTACCGATGGAATGGCACTTCTGAAGCAGCTGGCACCGACTACGTTGGTAACCTTGGACACGTCTGGGCTGGCTGGAAGGACTGCGGTGCGGTACCTGACTTCCCAGGAGCACAGTTCGTGAAGGGCTCAAACCCAGGTACTCCATGGGTCAACGGAGAAGAAGCTGGCGAACAGGTCAATTACAACGGAGTGTTCCGTCAGAGTGGTTCATGGGGAATCCGTGACATCGTTGACGGTACATCAAACACTGTCGCTGTCTTCGAAAACATGCATTACCGTGGCGGAAACGGGGCTCAGTTCAATTTCAGCGCTAGCCAGTACTCTGCATGGGTAACTCCTCTGGCTGCCGTCCACAACATGCGAAATCCGATCAATAATCGAAACCCAGCCTGGATGCAGGGAGCCAACGACCTGCGTTGCGAAGCACCAAGCAGCCAGCACACTGGTGGCATTCAGGTCGTTCTTGCCGACGGCTCAACTCGATTCGTCTCCGAGAACATCGACCACAACGTTCGCTACCGCATTGCGGTTCGTAACGACAATCAGCCAGTCGGCGAATTCTAATCGCTCTGCCTGATCGGCCTATCAGCCAGCAAGGGCACAGAGGACTCCTCTGTGCCCTTTT
>CAZIGZ010000290.1:0-431 GCA_964538835.1 uncultured Chitinophaga sp.
TTTTTGTCACACATTTTTTGTCGGACGATGGCGCTCGCGCGTGGGGTGTAGTTGTCAAACCTGGGCTCAACCGGCGTGAAGCCGGGTTGGGGCCGGGGAGCTGGATTTTATGGTCGCTTGGTAGTTGTCAAACCTGCGTTCCGCCGGCGTGAAGCCGGACGGGGACGGGTTGGGGGGGGGGCTTGATTCCTCGTTCTTGGTTCTTGGTTCTTGGTTGGTGGTTGGTGGTTGGTAGGCGGGATGCGTGAGGTTCCCGGTATGCGATTTGGCGTTGCTCCAACGTTGTGAAGTACCGGCCGGTTGACACCGGGGCCGCTCGCCGTGGTTGCGGTGGCCCTGTTTTTGTCACACATTTTTTGTCGGACGATGGCGCGTGTGGGTGGGGATTAGGATTAAGGTTAAGATTAGGATTAAGGGACACGGGCGGGGGG
>CAZIGZ010000290.1:441-3143 GCA_964538835.1 uncultured Chitinophaga sp.
CAGATTGGGGGGAGGCTTCGATCCCCGGGGCGGCTGGCCTTGGGGGATTGGTTGCGGCTGACATTTTTTGTCACACATCTTCTCTCAGACAACGGCGCGCGGGGCTGGGATCAAGATTAAGGTCAAAATTAGGATGAAGAGTTTGGGAGCCGGTTGGGGGCACGAAGGGCTGATGTCCTGCCGCTCGCCGGGATGGGCTTGTGGAGAAAGGCGAGTATTGCGTAGACTAGGCAAACGCGGGTTCTGGTCGGAGAGGGAATCTGCGGGTGGGTTCCAACAGTGTGTGGAATGACTCGCAGCCCGCTGACGTCTCGGGTTGGGAATTCGCGGTTGGGATCCCTCACTGACGTATCGGGTTGGGAAGTCTTCGCAAAGGCGGATTGGCGTGCGATTTCGTTCAAAGGGACAACCTCGCGACAAGCAGTTTACACGCGTTCAACGGCGTATCACGCTTGGTTTGGCCGCGGTCGCCGTGTTGTTGATTGTCTATCGAATCGCAACGACTGGGGGACTCTGGTCGCAGCCAGCACCTGTTGCCAGGCAGAAACCTCCTGTTGTGCCATCATCGCTGCTTGGAGATTCCGGGCTGGCGCCGGATGAGTTTCAGGTGGTGCCATCGAGCGATTCATCTTCTCCGTCTGACTATGCGAAGATGATTGATCGCGCCGGGGCCGCGTCGATGGAGAAGGAGCCCAGGACGACAGTCAATGCTGATGAAGTTCCGGAGAAGCTCACTCGCCAGATTCGTGATGATGTGATTGGTGTACAGGGAAGCGAAGCAGAGGCCTGGTTTGGAACACTGGTCCTTGCCGAGAAGGTGCTGCCGTACGGTCTGGAGAAATTTCCGGAAGGTCAGTACACGCTGTTCATGGATTCTCCTGCGGCGTGTCGGGGTAAGCCCTTTGTGATTCGCGGACGTCTGAGAAGGCTGCTGAAAGCTCCGTTGCCCAAAGCTGCCGAAACGTTTGGAGTGAAGTCGGCTTACGAAGCCTGGATCTCGACAAAGGACTCCGGGTCGTCGCTGATTCATGTCAACGCCCTCGCTGCGGACCCTGGTCTTCGACTCGGCGAATTCAACACGGAGAACAGCGTCGAGATCGAACTTGCTGGTTACTTCTTCAAGCGTGAAGGGTATGCAGCACGAGGGCGTTCGGGAGACGGCGACCTTGCTTTGGCTCCGCTGCTGATTTCTGATCGGATTCGCATCCTTCCGCCTCGGGTCGTTTCGACTCGGGCTGATGATCTCGACCCATGGCTTGGCTGGTTTGCGGGAATACTGACACTTGGTGTGCTGACAATCCTCTGGCGGTTCCAGGCATCCGATGACGTGTACCGCAACACCAAGGTTCATCAGATTGCCGCGTTGCCCGTACGTCCTTCGTTTGAAGGCGTGGAATCGGTTTCCATGCAGGAGATTCTGAAAGACATGGAAGATCAGGCCCGAGCAACTTCGACTGAGGTCTCGATCATGAATCAGGATTAGAGCATGGTCTTGATTCACGAATTCAGGACTCTGCTCAGTCCATTCCGCCAGAGCGCGTGACGCGGAGTAGCCCCCAGCCCTCCAAGGTGTTCTGATGGATCGCATTGACGGTAAAACCGGCGGCAAAACGGAGCCTTGAACCCCGTCATCCGGAAATTTTCGGAGTTCCGGAGAAATTCTGTACGAAGCTTGCACCCGCACCGCACTATTCCTGAGGCTCGGCAATTTGCCGGGACAAAGTCTGGAAAGGGCACTGCGATGCGACTCACGCTGCGAACTCTTCTTGCGTATCTCGACGACCGTCTGGCTCCCACGAATGCTCGTGAGATTGGGCAGAAGATTGCCAATAGTGCGTTCGCAACGGAGCTTGTGGAACGCATTAAGGAAGTGAAGCGTCGCCGGCGGCTTGCTTCTGCCGATGCATCGCGCCCAATGGTTGATGCCAACCTGGTGGCCGAGTATCTGGACGACCAGTTGACGCCGGAGCTGGTGGCTCGCGTCGAGCAGCAGGTATTGTCTTCTGATGCGATGCTGGCCGAAGTGGCTTCAGCCCATGAGATCCTTGGAATGCTTCGCGACCCAGTGCCACTCGACGCAAGACTTCGAGATCGGCTTTACGCGCTGGATCCAAACGGTCCAGCGGAGGGTGCTGTTCCGGCGGAGTCTGGCGGTTCTCTGAAGTCAGCCGGAAATGCCGCGACGACCTGGAAACCGATGGATTCGTATTCTCCTTCCAGGAAATGGCCAGCCGTCGTTGCCGGTGCCCTTGGATTCATCTGGCTGATCGCACTTTCCACGGACTCCAATCTGTTCCAGGGACAGGAAACAACGTCGACGGTTCCGAATGCTGCAGACAAGACACCATCTGGAGAATCCGAACAGAACAATCCTCCCGCCGGAGAACTGCTGGCGGACAAAGATGCGGGCAAGCCACCTGAGGTAACGGATCCGGATCAGCCGGGCGAATCAAAGCTGAACGGAAAGAGCGAAGAAGCAGTCGCCGTTGTTACCCCGGACAAAGCTGTTCCGGGGGAAACGACAGTTCCCTCGCCACAAGAGAACTCAACGACGACATCCACAGAGGCTAAGCGGCCGGCCCCGTCCGAGAAGTCGGACGTCGCTGTGGCTGAAGGTGACAAAGCTGCAGACAATGCTGCCAAGCCGGGCGATGCTGAAATGGCAAAACCCGATGCCGACAAGCCACCCGTCGTTGCTGAGG
>CAZIGZ010000291.1:0-3115 GCA_964538835.1 uncultured Chitinophaga sp.
GCAAGTGGACAGACAAAGCGGTGCCTTTAATCCCCGTCGGCCATTGATCCTGTGGACAATCGTCCGGTCGCTGGTTGCGACGTTGCCGCAAGGTGCCGCTCGGCAAGCGGCACCTACGGTACTGCTGAACCTGGCGATGGGCTGTTCTGTGTTTGCGGCTCAAATCGCTCTCGTACCGGCCCGCGGCGCATCTGAGGATACTCTTCGATCACCTTTGTGGTCTCGACTCGCGACATCAGAAAACCGCCGGCACAGGTGGCGGACAGCAAAAGACCGGGGATCAAATGCTTCAGTGCCCCGGGGATCTGTTTGCGGAAAGCGAGCATCAACACCTGATGAGCACCGCCGAGCGCCCAAAGACCACCTGAGGCCCATGTGACCATGGCCATGAAGCTGTCGTAGCCAGGGTTCTTGATGTTGGGCACTTCGTAGAGCCAGAACATGACTGTGCTGGAATATTGATAGCACAGCATCCACAACGCCAGGGCGGACACGGGAAGAAACCATGTGATCCATGGACGCTTCTTCAGCTTCGTCGCAATGAAGGATGGCTGACCGGCGACCGGGGCTTGCCCGACCGAACTGTCAGGGGCATAGGGATTCGCAGAAGTTTCGGTAGCGCTGTTCATAAATCGCCTTTGCCAACGGAGTCTTCTTCATGGACAGATCACGGCATCGTAGCAAGTCCCGCCACGAAGCTCGCGCGCCGTTTTCAGAGATTGACTCGACGCCCGACGTTTCTGACAAGAATTTCACATTTTTATTGATGAGTTTTCAGTGTTCAGTTTTCAGTGTTCAGTTGTGTGTTTCAAACGGGTAGCACGCCTGGAGGGCGTGTGCTTTCTAGTTTTCAGTTTTCGGTTTTCAGTGTTCAGTGAACGCATGCTGGACGGGTGCACTGGGATGTGAGTGCCTTCACCTCAGCCTCCGACCGCTGCGCGTCACAGGCTTCACCTGTAGTACCCAGTGTCGAGCGATTGTCCTCAATCGCTTTGCTCGCTTTTGTGATTGGGTGTTAACGACTGAGGACAGTCGTTCTACAATCGGTTCGCGCCGCTACTTTCGAGCATCGCATTTTTTTGATTGGATAACCCTCCGTGATTTCCCGTCAGGACATTCAGCTGATCTCTGCGGCGGCTCGTGCGTGGTTGAGCGGGCTGGCGGCGCTGGTGATTCTGGCGATTGGGCTTCGGATTGTGTCGACGTTTGGCTGGTACTTTCCGCCGAACTTTCACGGAGGATTCCTGGCCGGGCGAGATACCTACTTCTGGCGGTCGGCTTATGGGGTTGGATTCTATCTGCACATCATCGGTGCTCCGATCGCCTTGCTGACCGGACTGCCTCAATTCAGCCGGCTGCTCCTTCGCGCGTCGCCTCGCCTGCATCGTACTCTGGGGAAGACCTACGCACTGTCAGTGCTGCTCGCTGCGGCTCCCGGTGGATTGATCATGGGCTTCTGGTCACGTGGCGGAGTGCCTGCGATGATCTGCTTTGTCACGATGAGCCTCCTGGTGGCCGTCTTCACTGTGCTCGCCTGGCGAACCGCATTGCTGCGACGCTTCGAATCGCATCGAAAATGGATGACTCGCAGTTACCTCGTCATGATCTCCGCCGTCCTGCTCCGACTCATCGACCCCGCCCTTCGCCGCTCTGGCGTCCCCGATGAGCTGTCGTATCAGATCTCCGTCTGGCTCAGCTGGGTACCATCGCTCGTGATCTTTGAGGTGATCGAGCGAATAAGAAACGCTCCATTGGTCCATCACAAAGATAGCGGAAGGGCGCAAGCCCTCCGGTGAGTGCGACACCGGACGGCTCGCGCCGTTCCGCTAATTGCACTAACACCCAAAGCGAAGAACCAAGAACAAAGAACCACGAACAAGCCGCCCCCTCCCCATCACCCCCTCTGAGTCCTGTACTGATTCAGAAAGATCCCGGCGGAGATGGCGACGTTGAGTGAATCGGTGCCGTTGTGCATGGGGATCGTCAGGGCGGTCTGGAGGCAGCTGCGAATCGCCGGGGAGATTCCATCGTACTCATTGCCGAACACGATGACTGTGCGTTCTGGAAACGTGAAGCCGGCGAGTGGTGTTGCGGTGGGGTCCAGCAGAGTTCCTGCGATGTGACAGCCGTGTGCGTCTCGAAGCTGAATCAGCTGAGCGGCGAGATCGTTGGTTTCTTCAATGGGCAGGAAAAGACCGTTCCCCATGGAAACTCGCAGGACACGTCGCGAAAACGGATCGGCGGAACCCGGGCCCAGCAAGACTCCGTTAGCTCCAAAGGCGGAAGCGATCCGGATCAGAGCGCCCACGTTTTCCGGGTCGGTGATTCGATCTCCGGCGACCAGCAAAGCAGGGCCTTGAGCGGGTAAAGCGGAGCCGATGGGACTCGCAGGCCGACGACTCGCACACGCCATGACTCCGCAGTGAAACGCAAAGCCCACGAGTTCTTCGGCTAGCGGCTGGCTGAGGCGATACACGGGAACATTGTCCGGCAGCTTGGCTCCAAACGAATTCCACTTCCGGTCGCTGATCAGGATGCTGCGAACATCGAAGCCGCTTCGAAGGACTCGTTCCACCACCGTCGGACCTTCGGCAATGAACAGCCGTGCGTCGCGAGTCGTGTTGGTTGTCTTCAGGCTGCGATAAACCTCAAGCCTGGGATCGTTGAGGTTTTCAATGCGCTCTTCGAGCATGGTGATTGGAGAGTTGACGGGACTGGTGCGGATCGCGAACAACGACATCGGTCATTCTAATCCGCAGAAGAACCGTACGTCCTTCCCCCACCGGGTTGATCCCCATGGTTTACCGGCTTTTGCACGACATCGAATCGACAAAATCGCGTGGTGCCGCTCGGCAAGCGTCGACAGTAGGTCTCGCCTGCCGGGCGAGACTTTCGCCGTGAGGCGAACTTGTTCTTGCATGCGCGTGATGCCAAAGCCACTCGCCGCAAACGCATAGACAAGGCGGTGGCTTTAATCCCCGTCTGCCAGTGATCCTGTAGTGCCTCGTCGGGTCGCGGGTCGCGGCGAGGCCGCGAAGTGCCGCTCGGCAAGCGGCACCTACAGTAGGTCTCGCCTGCCGGGCGAGACTTTCGCCGTGAGGCGAACTTGTTCTTG
>CAZIGZ010000292.1:0-3072 GCA_964538835.1 uncultured Chitinophaga sp.
ATCGCTGTCATTTCCGGGCGGCCCGTCGGAGGCAGCGCTCTTTCGAGGCTGGTAGCGTCGAGCCCGTGAGGGCGAGGTATGCGCGGGGACGGGCGCACCCGTTCGGCGTGGAAGCTCCTCGGCGCGGCACCGCTTCGATCACGCGCCGCGGGCCGGAGGCGTGTCGAGTCCGCATCGCTCCTTGATGAAGAGGCGCGTCACGTCGAGCAGCTGATCATCCAGCGCGGGCACCAGCTCCGTGAAGCGCGCCCACATCTGGTCGAGCGCCGCGCGGTCGCGCGCCCGGACGGAGATCGGCGCCTGCGGCTTCTTGCTACGCACGAAGGGCACCAGGCCCATCGACTGACACACCGCCGACAGAAGCGCGCGGGCAAAGCGGTCCTTCACGTCGTACGAGTGCTCCACCTCGACGGCACCGCCGCAGTGCTCGCAGTGGCCGCCGTCCGGATGCGCGTGGGGGGCTACGGGCGAGCGGGGCGGGGTCGCGACCATGTCCCTGCACTGCCACGAGCCACGGCCCGCGACAAGACTCACGCGGCCGCGCGCGCGCCTTCCGTTCCGGGCCCGCCGTCGCGCGCGGCGTGGAGCGGGTTGGCCAGCTCGGGGTGGGCGCGTTGCATCGCGTCGGGGAGCAGCTCGTCGAGCCGCGTGTGTGGGTGCCCGGCGATCAGGGCCTTGGCCACCGCGTGCAGGTACGCGCGCGGGTCGAGCCCCTGAGCCAGCGCCGAGTGCGCGAGGGTGAAGGCCGCCGTCCACCGCGTGGCGTGGATCTGGTCGCCGACGAAGAGCCAGGTGTGTCGACCGAGGCAGACGGGGCGCAGCTCGCGCTCGCTCCGGTTGTTGGTCAGCTCGATCGCGCCGTCGAGGAGGAAGACGCTGAGCCGCATCCACTGCCGCTGCAGGTAGGTCAGCGCCTCGCCGAGCTTCGACTTCGGCTCCGCGCCGGGGGCGAGCCGCCACACCCAGTCGCGCAGGTCGTCCATCACCGGCGCGCTCTTCTTCTGGCGGAGCGCGAGCCGCTCGTCGGCGCTCATCTTCGCCCGGTCGGCTTCCTTCTCGACCGCGAAGAGCTTCGCGTAGATGCGCAGCCCCTCCAAGGCGCGGAAGTCACCCTCGCGCGACGCGGCGGCGAGGCGGCGCCGCCCGTGCGAGTGGCACCCCGGCCGCACGCGGCGGAGCTTCTTCTCGATGAAGTTGGTCACCGAGGTGCCGTCGCACTGGAAGCTGTCGGCGTCGGCGTCGGCCAGCAGGCGCTCGACCGGGTCGCTGTCGCCCGTCGTGAAGGGCGTGAAGGCCACCCACCTCGCGTCGCCGATGAACACCCAGAGCGTGTCGAGCGTGATGCCCATCGGCGCCTGCCGGTCGAGCACCTTCAGGCTCGTCGCGTCGAACTGCAACCGCTCGGCGCGCTTGACCCTCTCCATCACGCGCTCGGCCAGCGGGACCATCAGCCCGAGGAGGCTGCTCGCGGCGCGACCCAGGGTGCTCGCGGCGACGGGCGCACCGCTGCGCTGGTGGTTGCGGGCCTGGCGCTCGATGGGCGTGCCGTCGAGCACCTTGGCGCACACCGCCTCGGTCACCAACGTCGGGCCCAGCAGGCCGCCGTCGAGGAGCGTCGGCGGCGCGGGCGCGCAGACGATGGCGTCGCATCCGTCGCAGGCGACCACCTCGTCGTGGCGACGGTGCACGACGATCCTCGCGGGGATCAACTCGAGGGTCTCGACGACGCGGCGGTGGATGGTCTTCATCGGACGGTCGCAGGGCTCGCAGTGGCGATCGTCGGCGCAGACGTCGTTGAAGATGTCGACGCGCCCCAGCCCCGGCGGCAGCTTCGCGCGGGCCTTCGGCTTCGCGCGCGGCTTCTTCTCCGGCTCCTGCTTCGCCCCCTGGTCGCCCTCGCCCTCGCCCTCGGCCCCGCGCGCGTCGCCCGCCGCGCCCGCGGTGACGTCGTTGGTCGGGATCGCGAAGGAGAACTGGAGCTGCCTCTCGAGCGCCGCGAGCTTCTCGCTCGGCGGCTTCGGGCGCCGGCCGTTGATGCGCGCGCGGAGCAGGGTGTTCTGCTCGAACAGGACGCGGAGGACCTGGAGCACCAGCGCGAGCACCGCCGCGAAGGCGGGCCCCGGGAGCTGCGCCCGCAGCCACGCCTCGAAGGCGGCGAGGTCGACGTGGTTGGGGTCGAGGCGGGGGGCACGCACGGCGGAACCGTCCCCCTCAACGCGGTGAGAACTCCGGCTATTTCCGAGCGATGCGACGGAGGGGCGTGCGTCAGGGGGTGGGTGCCGGCGCGGGTACCCAACGCGGGCGGTAGTGGGCGCCGCGCAGGTCGACCCCTTCGAGGATGAGCAGGAGCTGGGCGTTGTCGATCGGGCGGCTCGTGGCGCCTGCGTCGTCGTCCCAGGGCAGGTGAAAGCGCCCCTTCTCCAGGCGCTTGAGGATCAACCAATAGCCGTTGTGGGAGAAGTACAGGAGCCGCGCTCGATCGCGGCTGCGCGAGAGGAACAGGAAGATGTCACCGCTGAGCGGGTCGCGCCCCATGGCGAAGCGGACGACGGCGGCGAGGCCGTCGATGCCCTTGCGCCCGTCGACGGGGCGCGTCGCCGCGTAGACGCGGACGTTGGTGGGGAAGCTCAGCACGGTCGCGCTCCGCGCAGGGCGTCGAGGAGTGCGACGACGTCGTTGGCGACGACGCTCCCCTCGATGCGGAGCACGTCGCCTCCGGCGAGGACGATCTCGTAGCGTGCGTCGTGGGCCGGCGGGGGCGGCGTGGGCTGGAGCTGAACGAAGGTGAGGGGCGCTTCGTTGGCGGCGGTGGCGCGGGCGTCGAGGCGGCGGCGCCAGACGTAGAGGCGCTGCGGGTCGACGCCGTGCTGCCGCGAGAACTCCGGGACCCGAAGGCCGGACGACCCGAGCGCGTCGAGGACGAGGCGGGCGTCGGCGGCGGACCAGCGGGGCAGACGAAGCGCGCGGGCGACGGGGGTGGAAAGCGAGCGTGGCATGGGGACCTCCGCGGGCGGGTCTGCCACAGAGACGGCGCCGTCAAACAGACAGCGACCTCGGGGCGGTTACGGAGCG
>CAZIGZ010000293.1:0-3018 GCA_964538835.1 uncultured Chitinophaga sp.
CGCCCGGCAGGCGAGACCTACAGTAGGTGCTGCTTGCCGAGCAGCACTTCGCGGCAACGCCGCGACCAGCGACATGACGACGTACCAATGTCTGAATGGTGAACGTGGAAAAGACGACCGCCTTGTCTGTTCTTCCTGCCGTATGGCAAAGGCACCACGGGCGATCAAGACCCTCGGTTCGCCTGACGGCGAAAGTCTCGCCCGGCAGGCGAGACCTACTTGGTAATCTGCTATGCTCCTGTTTCCGCTCAACAAAAACCCCACACAGGACTATTCAACGAGTGACTTCCAATAACCCACAAATGTGGTTCGTGATTTTTGATCAGCTCAGCTATAGCCTGATCGCAGCCAACTCACCGAGCAATGACGGGACGGTCGTCTTTCGCCCTTTCGATTGGCTGGAAGTTCATTCGCTGGTCTTTGAACAGTTTCATCGCCAGGACTTTGAAGATTCGTCCGATGAAACAGGCCCCTTCGCATCGGTGGTCGATGAGCTGACTCAGAAGGCACAACTGGCGGGCCGTCGCATTCAAACGCTCAGTCTGCGAGATTCGAACGAGCTGCCGCGAGAACGTGTTTCCGATCTGGCCAGTGCCGACATCGTCATTGTTCGCTTGCACAACGCTGTCGGTGATGATCCGCTGGCCGCACGAGACAATGCGGATTCCCTGTTGAGTTGTGTTCTCGACGAATTGCTCTCCCTTCAGACGACATCCAGTTCAAACACTGCCGAAGATTCTCGCGACATCACGCTGATCGTGACGGCATCGCGAGGTATCACGAAGGCTCTGCCGGAGTCCTTCGATTCTGCTCTGGATCAATCATCCGTGCACGTGCCACTCTGGATCTATTCTCCATCACTGCCCGCGCGTCGAAGTCAGGTCGTTTGCGGCAGCCGTGATCTTGCCCCGACTCTTGCCGAAGTCACAGGGCTTCCTCTGAACATCGAAGACCAGGAATCCGCAACGTCGCTTCTGGCACTTGCGAACGAAGAAAACGCGGAACGGATTCTGGAACTGAATGGCCCAGGCTGGCGAGCACTTCGAACGGCCACGTATCTGCTGGTGATCCGCGATGTGGAACCAGACTCCGATGAGTCGTCCGATTTGAGTCACACAGAACCGGTTCGTCGACTGTACCTGAAGCCGGATGACTACTGGAACGTCAACGACGTGTATGCCTCGTACGAAGAAATTGCGAAGCTGCTCGAAGAGACGGCGAGTAATGGTTGACGCTGTAGGTGCCGCTTGCCGAGCGGCACTTTCGCCGACAGGCGAACCTCGGGTCTTGATCGCACGCAGTGCCTTTGCCATACGCCAGCGGGAACTGACACAGCCATCGCCTTTTCCACGTTCACCATGCAGACCATGGCTCGTCGTCAGGTCGCTCGTCGCGGCAGGGCCGCGAGGTGCTGCTCGGCAAGCAGCACCTACTTTAAATCATATCCAGCTTGCGATGGCGGCGAGTCGGTGGTTTGGCGCAGGCGGAGCAGATGCCGTGGACTTCCAGTCGATGTCCGCTCATACGAAAGCCATGTTCCGCAGCAACTCGTTCGAGCACCGCAGAGATTTCCTCGTTGCGGAACTCGACCAGTTCCTGACACTTTTCGCAGATGAAGTGATCATGCTGCGGATAGCCATAATCATGCTCGTACACTTCGCGATCGTTTGAACGAGCGACCTTGCGAATCAGTCCGGCTTCTTCCAGTTGACTGAGTGTTCGATACACCGTGGCTCGACTCACGCGTCCGCCATCGCGACGAGGCTGCGTCAGTCGTGAGACGATCTGATCCGAATCGAAGTGTTCGTGTTCCGCAAAGATCTCACGGACAATGGTTTCACGCTCCTGGGTCAGTCGTTTGCCGCGCGTGCCGAGAAACTCACGGAACTTCTCGACAGGGGAAACCGTCACTTCATGACGTTCAAGATCTTTGACTGCAGAATCGCTCACAAACCGCCTCGTCGTCCATCCAGCAGAATTCACTACGCAGGACTCAACGTCTTCCCGGAATTACCAGCTCGCCTCGGGCATCGCTGAGTCAGCCACACAGTTTGCCGGACAATTGTAGGCTTGTCATCAGGCAGCGTCCCGGAATGCCGTTTTCTTCCGAGTTTGGGTGGGAAACCTGTGTAGAACGACTGTCCCCAGCCGTTGCTGCTCTCATCTTCTGCAAAACCCAGGCCCAACTAGTCTTCCAGAGTTTCCAGCATTCGACTGAGAGCCTTTTCCAGGATCTCGTCAGAATCGTAGGCCCCGGTGTCAATCGCACGACGAATGGCGGCCAGCTTTTCTTCACGCAGCTGCTGTTCTTCCGCAGGGGAAATCGGAGATTCCGCAGGCGGATCGACGATCGGAACGGGTCCCCGAGTCACCTCAACCGTGGCCATGCCTTCGGACGATGAGTCCGTCGGAAGCGACGAAATTCGACGAGCCGACGTCATTAATGGATCCTCATTCCGTAAGTACTGGAAATCCGGGCAATTCAGGCAGGGTAGCCAGACATCCGGACAGGCTCACGACAGGCTCAATAGTACGCTTCAAAATGCCGATGGTCCAGCTTTCCTCCAGACAGGGACCAGATCTTTGGCCTTTCTGAGAGGCGTCTATGATTTCTTCGCGCTCATCAGTTTTTTCAGCAGCTGGATTTGTCCCGCGTGATAGATGTCGTGAGCTGCGACGCCCGTGATTAACGTCAGAATCGATGTCTCACCGCCTGCTGCAGGTTTGTTCAACTGATCAGGAGACAGTTCCTCAATGGAAGCCAGAAGCTGTTGGTGATTCTCGGCTAATAAGTCCACGGCTTCCTTCCATGAGGATTCGCTGCGATCAGTGGCCGTGGGACGTTCGAACCAGTTTGTGCCCTTGAGAGTAAAGGATCCTCGCTTTTCACCTGTCAGTCTTCGACGGACCGTGTACTTCCAGTACGCGCAGTGAAGAACATGCTCCCAGATGTTGTGCCTTTCCGGCTGCGGCCGCCAGGAAGCTTGCTGAACGTTCAGTCCGCGAATGGAACCTCGA
>CAZIGZ010000294.1:0-3006 GCA_964538835.1 uncultured Chitinophaga sp.
AAAACCAGCCTCGCGCCCGCCTTTTCATTTGAGCCAAGCGGCTCTGGCATTAAGTCCATGCAAGAACAGGTTCGCCTGTCGGCGAAAATCCATTCCGGCAGAATGGATCTACATCGCGAACCACCACGCCCCTTAAATCCCATCCCCATTCACTGCCACTTCCGGCGTCTTCGCTTCTGGTATCTTCACTTCCGCAGCTTTCGCCTCAGCGGCTTTAGCATCATCACGACGTCGCAAAGTAAAGTGAGCGAACACACCGCCGAAGACCGCCCCGAACAAGTGGCCTTCCCACGAAACTGATTCACCGGCCGTCGGCAGCAGTCCCCAGAACAAGGCTCCATACATCACGGCCACAAGCACCGACACAATGATGGCAATCGGCTTGCGTTCATAAATCCCGGCAGCAATCAGATAGGCCGCCAGAGAATAAATCAGCACACTCGCGCCCACATGAATCTGCGACCGCCCAAAACACCAAAGCAGCACTCCTGACCCAACCGCCAATGACAACAAAATGCGCCACGGAGTCCTTCGGCTGGCTCGCAGCATGAACAACAGCACGGTCAGCGGAACGGTATTGCTGAGTATATGATTCATGTCCCGATGCAGAAACGGCATCGTGAACACACCCACAAGGCCGGATGTCGTCCGAGGCTGCAGGCCCCAGTTTCGGAAGTCCCACGCCGTCACGCCCAGCGGAATATTGATCAGGTAAATCAACCAGATCAGTCCGACCAGGGCCAGAACACCAATCAGGTTCTTCTTAATTTCCAGTTTCATAAAGCACTCATTTCGCGCGACTCGCCGGAGAAAACTTCTCTCAGCCTTAGCCGCAGCATACCAGTCATCGTCGTACCCGCGAACAGGATCTGTTCCCACACACTCGACGCTTTGACTTATCGGCCGGAACGCACTCAGGCGGCCATCGGATCACAGCGAACGCAGCAAAAGCTCCAGTCGGCGGATCTGTTCGTCCGTCAACGCCTGATCCTGGCCATGATGTCCGGATTTCAGAACATCCTGAAGCGTTGCCGCGTGGCCATCGTGAAAATACGGGGCTCTCTGACTGACGCCTCGCAGCGAAGGCGGATTAAAGCGACTCTCACCCATTTCATCCGTCATCCCCACATCATACGACTGATCACTCGTCAGCGCCGGCCCGGCATGACACGTCGCGCATCCGACGGTTTCAAACGTCTGACGCGCTTTGACCAGCTCCGCCTGCTCACTCTTCTCTGGATGCTGAAGTGTGCCCGGTGCGGCTTTCAATGTTCGCAGATAGGCGGCCAGCGACGCAATCGGCAGCTCTTCGGACTGACGCTGAGTCTGCATGGAGATGATTAGAGACGTCTTGATCTGTTCTTCCAGCTCAGCCTTGTTTCCAACCCACGCCCATGGTCCCGTGTCACTCGTGCCCAGCAATGAGATGACTCGCTTCGGAGCACCTCGATCTTCATCACCAAACGTATCCGCGCTCAGGCCATTCGTATGACCATCGGTATGACATGAGTGACAGCTGAACCAGCCATCCAGTGAAACCGTGGCATCGTAGAAGGTCTGTTCTCCCTGTTCGGCCAGCGTGAGTTCTCGCTGTGCCCCAAGGGAACATGTCTGCTGCACGGTCGGCGCTTCTCCGGTCAGCGACACGACCGAAACGGAATCATCAAAGCGATTGGCGACAAAGGCCAGAGTCTGGTCGTCGTTCACACAGATCGCTTCGGGTCGCTTTCCAACCTTGAGTCGTTCGAACGGAAGATGGCTGGCCGTGCGAAACGCCAACTGACCCGTTCCGGAAATCAACAGCAACGTCGTGTCGTTCTTTGTGACCACCATGCTGCCTGGGTCGCCTGAACCAACAGACGGCGTGCCCAGAGGATACCGCTGGTTCGAAGCATACGACGAACCATCGTACTCGGGTTCATCAATCGGTGTGTCAGAAGTGACCTCGGAAGATTTCGAAGTCAGCTGCGTCATCGGAAGCGAATGCAGACCGTTCTGCATCACGACTCCCCAGAAGATCCGTTCGTAACTCGTGAATGTCCCGGCGTCCAGAGTCTGGCACGTGATCATCAGCGAATCCGTCTTCGAGTTGATCGCGAGTCCTCGAATGTTGTGCCCGTAAACAGAATGCTCACTCACGATTGTTCCTTCGTTCACGTCAACAACCGCGAGCTTTCCGCCAAAGCTGTCCGCAACCACCAGCAGTGTTTCCGTCAGGAACAAAAGACGTCGAGGAGCAAAGGGCAGGGCGATCTCTTTCTGCTTCGACAACTGTTGCTCGGCACATCGGAACAGATCAAGTCGTCGTGACCACAGGCAACTGACAGCCATCGTCATCTGATCCGGACTGACCGCGAGATCCACAGGGTAGGGCGACGTCGCGGCCGTTGAGGCAATCGTCATCGAGCTGTTGTTCTTGCCAACGGAGAGCAGCTTCAGCGTACTCTGAGCATCATCCAGGGCCAGCAGGGAATCTCCCAGTCGCTCAATCGCCGCGAGAGAATCAGCGACTTTCCATTCCCCTGTGACGCTCAGACTTTTCTGATCCAGTGTCGAAACCGATCCTGTCTTCGAATTGGCAACGAACACACTTCCATTCATCGCGACCAGATCAATGGGAGCCCGATACGCCGCGGAATGTCGATTCACCGCAACCGGAGCTTCCGCCGGATCACCCGCGCTGAGAACTCCCGAACCCATCAGGCAGCCAGCAATCACCATCAGTCGAACTGACAGCCAGCAAGAGCAAGAGTGCGAAGCAGACATTGGCGGGACCTGAACAAAGCCGAGGATCAAAACGCGGACCGCCATTCTAACCATAATGATCAGGCGAAGCCAAAGTCGTTATTCGCTTCGGCAAAAACGATGCCATGCATCGCCGCATAAGGCTCCCCACCCGCACCCCCGTGCGGCAGGGGTCGAGCGAGCGCCAGCAAGCTCGGGGCGGGCATTAGGTGCCGCTTGCCGAGCGGCACTTCGCGGCCCCGCCGCGACCAGCGACCAGAC
>CAZIGZ010000295.1:0-2985 GCA_964538835.1 uncultured Chitinophaga sp.
CAACAAACGGCACCCCTGCTTAGAACTGCTGACGGCCTCGAAGTGCGTCGGCCAGCATTTCTCGATTGGCGAATTCCAGGACACTTCCGGATGCGATCCCGCGGGCCAGTCGAGTAATTCGGACCGGATCGTTCTGCAGCAGGTTCGTGATGAACAAGGCTGTGCCGTCGCCTTCCAGGGTAGGATTGGTGGCCATCACCAGCTCTGTAATTCCGGCTTTGCGAATGCGGTGCACCAGCTGATGAATCGTCAGGTCTTCGGGACCTATGCCTTCCAGCGGCGCGATGCGCCCGCCCAGAACGTGATACAGTCCGTTGTAGGCTCCTGAAGATTCCAGAGCAACCACGTCTTTGGGCTGTTCGACAACGCACACGACATGCTGGTCACGACGAGGATCCCGGCAGATGCGGCACAACGGGTCTTCCGTCAGGTTGAAGCACATTGAACAGCGGCGAACCGAAGTCTTCACGTTGCGAATCGCATCGGCCAGCGCGTTGGCTTCGTCACTGGACGAAGACAAAACGAAGTTCGCCAGACGCTCGGCGGACTTTCGCCCAATGCCCGGCAGCTTGCCGAATTCATCAATCAGTTTCGCAACGGCAGGTCCGTACGGATGCTCCTGCGGATCCATCTTTTGCTTGCTCATATCAGCCAAGTCCCATCTTTGACAGAGCTTCCTGCATGCCAGGGATGTTCATTTCTTCGGCCAGGCGAGCCATCTCCTGGGCGGCCATTTCCTTGGCCTTCTGAATAGCGGTTGTCATCGCTTCTGCACACAACTGCTGAATCAGCTGCTGGTTCTTTGATTCAATCAGCCATGGATGAATCATCACCGTGCGTACCTGAAAGTCCCCGGTCATGCGAACAGTGACGGCATCTCCGCCCGCAGTGCCTTCAACCTCCATGCGAGAAATACGTTCCTTGACTTCACCGACTTTGGCCTGAATGTCGCCTGCATTGCGTGCAAGATTGGCCATGTTGGCCAGGTTCTTGAGTCCACCAAACATTCCTGAGATTCCTTCGTCGTAACCTGCTTCAATCCTGTGAATACTGCCGTGTGAGTGCAGACACCTGTCAAATTCTATTCCGCGCTTTGTTCGGCTTCCGCCGTTCGCACAGACGGCGCTATGGTAACTCGAACCACACTGGCTCCAAAGGCTTCCATGACACGTCGAACAAATGGGTCGCGACTGGGATCAATTTCTCCCAGAAGATTGGCCTGTGGAGGCTCCGCGGGTTCTCGCCCCTTGTCCGCCGGTTTCGCAGCCGGTCCCGGACGCCCCGGAGCCGGTTTGGCCGGCGCTGATGACCTTGGCGATGCCGCTGAAGATCCCGTCTGCTGAACAGGAAGATCTTTGGGATCGACCGTCACCAGTCGCATGCCGATTGCCATCGAGCGCCCGGTGAGACGCTGCACTTCCGCTTCGATGCGAGCACGATTGTCGGGAACGTCGAGCACCTTTTTTGCAAAGTCCGCCGTACTGTCGACCAGTATTTCCAGGCGGGACGAGGACGCCAGGACTAGTCCCGTCGCCTTCTTCAGTCCGGCTGCGATCGTGAGTCCCACGCAGCGAATCAGTTCCTGAAACAACTGCCCGCAGGTTTCTTCCGTCAACACAATCTGCGGTGGTGTCCCCTGAGGCTCCAGGTCCTGCTCCGCAGGAACCAACGGTGGAGACGATGGTGCCGACGCAGAAACAGCCGACGAAGAACCCGTGGATTGCACCGGTGCCGAATGCATTGAACTTGCGACAGTTTCCGTTGCAGAGGTGCTGGGGAGACTCACTGTCGCTGCTGGCGGAGTGGCAGGTTCCGCAGCGATCGGCTCCTGCCGCGCTATGGCTGAAGAAGCAGAAGACTCAACCGGCCTGGAATCAGCCTCTTCGAAATCATCGGCATCGCTTGCATCATCCGACGACGAATCGTCGTCCATCAGACCTTCGTCGGCCATGGGCGGCTGAATGCCCAAAGCGACTGCAGCCGAAACAGCCGTCACAACGGGGGCGGGGCGAGACGCTACGTCAGAGTTTTTTTTTTCGCCAGTGCTGGTTGCACTGGCTGCGGCGGCGGGGAGCTCCGGTAACGATGGCAATCGTCCGGACAGCAAATCGGCCAGCGCGGACAGGTTTTCCAGCAGACTGACCTGTACCATGGCCATTTCGAGCACTGTGCGGGCAAAAGTGCTGCGGAACATCTGCCCCTTGGCATCCGACAACACCTGAAATGCCGCCATGATCCCCGGCATTCCGAGCCGGACTCCCTGCTCCTTCAGCGTCTCTCGAAAACGTGCGGCTACGCTGCAAAGGGAGACCGATTCTCCGCCGGACACAATCACCATCAGGTCACGCACATACCCGATGCACTGATCCATCAGTTCGCCGGGCTGAACACCGCCCCCAAAGGCTCCATCAAGAATCGAAAGAACTTCGCCAGGACGGTGTTCCACAATCGCTGTGAACAAGTCGATGAGCCGATCATCACCGGCTGTGCCCAGCATGCGATGAACATCATCGGCAGAGACAGTCCCGCTGCTGAACGCCAGCAGCTGATCAAACAGCGACTGACTGTCTCTCATGGAACCGCGGGCACGACGAGCCACCAGCTCGAGTGCATCTTCAGTCACTTCGAAGCCTTCGATCTTCGCGATCTCACGAAGACGATCGGCGATGGACTGATCAGCAATGCTCGAAAAGTCGAATCGCTGACATCGCGAGAGAATTGTATCCGGAACTTTGTTCGGTTCCGTGGTACAGAACACAAACTTGACGTTCGGCGGCGGTTCTTCCAGCGTCTTCAAAAGAGCATTGAAAGCTTCCTTGGTCAGCATGTGAACTTCGTCGATGATGTAGACTTTAAACTGAGTCCTCATCGAGCGAACGCCAACGTTGGCTCGCAGTGACCGAATGTCATCAATCCCGCGGTTCGATGCACCGTCGATTTCGAGCACGTCGACGTCATTGCCGGCTGAAATGCCCTCACAGATTT
>CAZIGZ010000296.1:0-2911 GCA_964538835.1 uncultured Chitinophaga sp.
TAGTCATGGGCACGGCGTTGATCATGGGCATTCATCTCACGGTCACGCTGGTCAATTGGCGCTTGGGATGCATCCGGCAGACAAGTATTTGCCGTTTATCTGGAGTTGCTTCTTTTACGTCCTGTTGTGCAACCTTCTGGGGGCCGTTCCTTCACTGGGGTCTGCCACAGGAAATATTAACGTCACAGGAGCATTGGCGCTGACAGCACTGCTGGCATCGTTCGGATACGGAGTTCAGGCCATGGGGTTTGGGGGGTTCTTTGCGAACCTGATTCCGAACACAGGAATGACCGGCATTGGCGCGATTGCGATGTCATGTCTGATGTTTCCGATTGAAGCTCTGGGTTTCCTGATCAAGCATGCCATTCTGGCTCTTCGATTGTTTGGAAACATCATGGGCGGCCATACGGCGCTGGGAGTGATTCTGGCCTTCATTGGTCAGGCAGCCAAAGGGAATATTGCTCTTTGGGGCATCGTCACTCTGGGAAGTGTGTTGGGACAAATTGGTGTTGGCTTATTGGAATTGCTGGTGGCAGTCCTTCAGGCATATGTATTTTCGTTCCTTGCAACGATCTTCATTTCCGGGGCTGTTCATAAGCATTAGTTTGTTTCGCTGTTCTGGTCGGCTCTGTTTGCTTCCAATTTGCAGGATTGTTAACCGGGTTGGTTTAACGTTTGAGAGGAGTTTGTTGTGTCGCAGTTCCTGAAGTATGCAATGTTGCTCGTTGGTGCATTCGTGGCAATGTCCGTGCCAGCTATGGCTCAGGACGCTGGCACATCCTACATCAACTTCACCTCGACCTTTGGTGCAGGTCTGGTTGTGATTGGTGCAGGTCTTGGCATTTCTCGCCTGTCAGTTGCTGCATTCGAGAGCATGGCTCGTCAGCCGGAAGTTTCTGCTGACATCAAGGGCAGCATGGTTATCGTTGCGGCGATGATCGAAGGTGCTGCGGTCATCGGACTGATCGTCTGTATTCTCGGAAACAAGTAGTATTGTGTCGGTCGGTATTTGCGGTTTGTTTCTGGGGTGTCTGCAATGATGTCCGCCGGTCGTTTTCAAATGTTTGCCAAAAGCCTTTGTCTTGTTGTGTCACTGTTCGTCTTTATGAGCGGTGTCAGTTCTTCGGCGTTCGGGGCTGCCCCTGAAGCTGCTGCGGAAGGGAAGGAAGAAGGCGGACACGGCGCCAGTGTGCCAATGGATCCGAAGGGCGATCTCGCGCTTTGGTCATTCATCGTCTTTGTTTTGTTCCTTCTGGTTCTTGGCAAGTTTGCCTGGAAGCCGATGATTGAGGGTCTCGACAAGCGCGAGGCTGGCATTCGTCAGGCGATCAGTGATGCTGAGGACAATCGAAGGAAGTCGGAGGCTTTGCTGGCGGAATACGAGCAGAAGCTGAAGTCTGCTGAGCAGACTGTTCAGCAGATGATTGCAGAAGCGCGACGGGATGCTGAGCGTACGTCTCAGGATCTGGTTGCGAAAGCTCAGAAGGAAGTTGACAGCCTGCGTGTGCGAGCCAAAGACGAGATTCGTCAGGCGAAAGACACGGCTCTTGCCGAAGTCTTTTCGAAGGTGAATGCTCAGGTGGTTCTTGCAACGGAGCATGTTCTTGGACGTGCTCTTCAGGACGGAGATCAGGATCGTCTGGTCGGAGAAGCTCTGGCTCAGATTGGTCGTTGATCGAGCGGATCAGGCTTAGCGTATTGACTCGGCGTGTCGGTGAGCAGTCGGTTTGGCGTATAGAGGTTGGTCATGGCAGATGTGCGATTGAAATCTCGTCCTGACAGTGTGCTGGAAGATCCAGGTACGCTGGCCGTGGCGACTTTGTACGCACAGTCTTACATGTCAGCTGCCAAGTCGAATGGCGTTGCTGACCCGGCGGGTGAGTTGAATTCCTTTGTGACTGATGTTCTGACAAGCTTTCCTGAGTTTCAGGACTTGCTTAGTTCGGATGCCATCAGTCGCGATGACAAGCTCGGGATTATTGACCGGATTATTGCACCGCGGTGCACAGAGTTCTTCGCGAACTTTCTGAGGGTACTGGTTCGGCACGGGCGAGTTGGCATGATCGTGCTGATTCAGACGGTGTTCCAGAGGCTGCAGGAGCAGGCGGAGGGAAAGCAGAGAGTTCGTGTTCGCACAGCTCGTGCTCTTTCGGACGCATCGCGCGGACAAATCAGAGAGTCGCTGAAAAGCAAGTTAGGGTTCGAGCCGATTCTGCAGGAATCTGTCGATGCAACGTTGCTCGGCGGAATGGTGTTGCAGGTCGGGGATACCGTTTTTGATTCATCGCTGCGATCCCGGCTGAAACAGCTGCAGGGTCGTTTGGTGGAGAAAGCCTTCAATGAAATTCAAAGCGGACGAGATCGCTTCAGTCATCCAGAAGGAGATTGAAGACTTTCGCGGTGAGATTCAGACTGCGGAAGTTGGTCGCGTGATCGAAGTCGGTGACGGCATCGCGCGCTGCACGGGTCTTTCGACAGCGATGTCGGGCGAGATGGTTGAATTCTCGAACGGCACTCGCGGGTTTGCGTTCAACCTGGAAGAGAACAGCGTCGGCGTCGTGATTCTCGGGGATTACCTGAAGATCATGGAAGGCGACGAGGTTCGCTCCACGGGCAAACTGCTGTCGGTGCCTGTCGGCGAGGCTCTGCTGGGCCGAATGGTCGATCCGCTGGGCACTCCACTGGACGGCAAAGGTCCGCTTATGACCAAGGACGCTCGACCTGTCGAATGGCAGGCAGCGGGTGTTGCTGAGCGTCAGCCAGTGAAAGAGCCGCTCCAGACGGGTATCAAGGCGATCGACGCGATGACGCCGATTGGTCGTGGTCAGCGAGAACTGATCATTGGCGACCGAAAGACGGGCAAGACAGCGATTGCCATCGATACGATTCTGAACCAGAAGGACACGGGCGT
>CAZIGZ010000297.1:0-2882 GCA_964538835.1 uncultured Chitinophaga sp.
CAGATGCGGGACGGTGAGCAGTTCTTTGCGGACGGTCGAAAGGAAGCGGAATATTCCCTGCGACAGCAGCAGCTTCAGCTTGCGAAGTTGTGGAGGCAGCAGCTGTTCCGGTCGATTTCGGCACAGATCGATCAGTACGGTCGTGCGGAGTTTCTTGCGTCGCAGCAAGTGAGCACTCCGAACTTCTCGTTCTATGTGCCGTTCAACCGAGGTCTTGCAGCTGGTGGCCGGCCCGCTGCATCGTTTGCGGGCAGAGTCCCGACGGGAGGTGTTGAACACTACTTTGCAAAACCTGGACAAGGTCAACAGCATTGGTCTTTGGATGTGGATAACGACAGCGACGGATTAATCGGTGCGCAATGGTACGGAACTAGACATGACGTGTCTGAAGCATTACAGGAACTTGTTGATTTTTCGGACTCTATTGTCGAACAGGAAGAAATGCGTTCACGCACGGAGTCGTTGTCTCGATGGACGACGCTCGGCAGCAAGATGATTCGAGGTGATGAGCGCGAGAAGAATCTTGAAGAAGTGAAGTTGTTGAACGTAAACGCTTCGCCACATTTCTACTCTGACTCTGACTTGCCGGCGATGAGTTTTGAATTTGAAGAATACGCACGCTCCACAGATGAGCTGGACGGACTGGAAAGTCTCGAACAGGTCCGTGCCAGGTCGCTCAGTAAGGAATCCTCCCAAAACTACCTTTCCTACAGCGTCAGCTACGACTCGTACGGCCTCCATGACAGTACTCGCGGTTATCGCTTCCGTGGCGTGAATCCTGCGACGCCTTCGTTGCCGGATATTCGTGTTGAACCTCCCGTGTTTGGACTCAGCGATGTCCTGCCGATTATTCCCGAGGTCGTTTCGAACGATGTCGTCTTCCCGGGCAAGACGCGAGAGCTGTTTCCTGACCCCATCCATCGGCAGAAGCGATACACGCCCGATGCGAAGTACTGGGACACCTGTGAGTGGCCGGAAGATGTCCGTTCGATTCTGCGTGACCTCGAGAAGGACGATCCGGACTTTCGCGATGGCGTTGACCTGACGTTGGAACTGATGGAACAGCATCCGACACGCGGGACTCGTACTCAGCTTTCGGCGACTCATGTCCTCTGGCATCCGGAAACGGGATGGGTTCTTGACATCGCTGGCGATCACGGGCTCTTCCGCCACTGGAGCGTCGGGGACTACAGCGGTGTCATTCGCACGGCGACTCGCACGGGATTGATCGCGAAGCTTCCGCAGGCAGTTGAGCGATGTGCAATCCCGATGAGTTTCCGTGATCAGATCGGATTGCGAATGGCCTCCGAATGGGATGCCAAAGTGGATTCGTCGACGGATTCTCAGACCGTCATTTTGCTGACGTATCGTGATCAGCCGTGGGTGCAGTATCGCTGGACGATTGATCGTGAACGGAAATGCCTGCTCAAGAACGAAACGCTTCTTGATGGAATCGTCCGCAGTCAGACGACCTTCTCTGACCACGTTCAGGTGGGAAGCCGCTGGCGTGCGACTCGAGTTCTGGACGAACAGTGGGAGGAGCTTTCAAAATCCCTTCGGACGGTTAATGAAGCTCGCCTGACGATCAAGATTGTTTCAGGCGACGACGCAAAGACTCTGGTGACGCAGCTGGCGACACAGCGAATGGAAGGCTGGTCGGCCTCAGGTGGCATCGGCAACTCGCGAACTCTGCTGCTGCCGGCATCACTGCCAGGTCTTCTGGAATCTCGCCAGGCGGTGATCGGCGGAACAGCAACACCTCAGCAGAAGATTGTTCGTGTGTTTGAACTGGCGAACCAGGCTCAGTGGGATGATGCTCTAGCGCTGCTGGAAACAACGCTGAAGGAAACTCAGCAGACCGAAACTGGCCGGTTCCTGCGATCATCATTGCTGCAGGCAGCTCGACGATTTGAGGTCCTTCGGAAAGAGATTGAACAAACGGAACCAGCCACGCTGCTGACCGGAATCAGCAGTGTGCTCAGCGAGGAATCTGTGAGTTCGCCATCCAGCATGGAATTTCACAAGGCGGCGTTCTCACAGTGGACGATCTTCCGGCAGCTGACGCACCTTCTTCGTGAACGTGCGACAGCGACGATGGACGAACGGCAGCTGGAACAGGCTTTGACGAAACTCATCGCGAGCACTCAGACCTTTGAGTCAACAAACCCGGCTGCTGTCGGAAACACGTTGTTGTTGACACTTCTCGGGCAAAAGCGCGATCTGCTGGAATCGCATCACCGAACGACCGAGGTGATGGAACTTCAGCAACAGATTCGAACTCGCTGGCCGTGGAATCAGGACGAACTGTCACGGCAGGTCCGACTGCTGCAGGCACAGCGTCGAGCCGCCGATATTCGAGCGCTGTACGAAGCTGAGCTGTCTCCGGAGAAGGCGTGGACTCGAGCCGAACTGGATGCGATGTTCGATTCGTATCTTGCCTGGTTGCGACGACGCGGCGAATTCGACGAGGGCTTGAAAATCTGCGACCGCTGGACAGCACGTTGTCCGATGAACAATTCCGCGTGGCAGCATCGTCTCCGTTCGCTGATTGAAACAAATCAGAAAGAGGTAGTGCTGGCAGATCTCGAACAATGGCTCAAAGAAGCTCATTTGCCACAGGTCGGCGATAATCTGGCGTTGCTGAATCAGCCCGTGGATCCAGCCATTGAAGCGCGCCGAGATGCGGCGGTGAATTTTGGACGAGGCTCCGTCGCGGGGCTGCAACTCCGAGGACCTCAGAAGGTCACGTATGATTCGCTGGCGGCACTGGCGGCCTCGTATTCTCGCTCGGACCGCCACCTGGGTGTGGCGAAAGGAATTCTGGAGAACTCCGTGATTGCCTCGCGGCCAGCCAGTCGCGAAGTCGTGAAGACTCACGTTCG
>CAZIGZ010000298.1:0-2879 GCA_964538835.1 uncultured Chitinophaga sp.
ACGATTTCCCGGCGGTTGACTCGTGGCATGCTGAAGGCTCCGGATGGTGGTGATGAGGGTGAGAAAAGAAGAGTAAAAAGACTGAATTCCGTTGTCAAGGTGGCTGGCACCTTAAGTCCGAGTGTCCGGTGTCCTCTGGACCCGATCACTGCGAACGAGGCGCCGGGAACGCGAGCAATTCTGGATTCTCTCGATAGACTATGCGTCTTCGCTGATACGGATTGTTCGAGGAATGGTGTTATGGGGCGGTTGGATTTTTGGTCGAGATTCCGATGTCTGTTCTTCGCAGGGGTGGCTGCGGCTGTTTTGAGCAACGCAGAGGCGCTGGAGGCTCAGGAATCTGTGCTGAGCCGGGAATCGGCGAGGGTGGCGGTCATTGACCGGATCGCGCCGAGTGTTGTCTGCGTGATGGCCTCCAGTGGTGAAGGCGGAGGATCGGGTGTGCTGATCTCTTCGGATGGTTACGCGATCAGCAATTATCATGTCACTTCCGGGTCCGGGGATTTCATGAAATGCGGCCTGAATGATGGCCGGGTGTATGATGCTGTGATTGTGGGAATTGACCCGACGGGTGACGTGGCGCTGATTCAGCTTCAGGGACGGTCCGATTTCACACCGGCGACGGCCGGTAACAGTGATCAGGTAGAGGTCGGCGATGAGGTCATGGCGCTTGGGAATCCGTTTCTTCTGGCGGCTGACTTTTCACCAACCGTCACTTACGGCATCGTCAGCGGCGTGCGTCGCTATCAGTATCCGGCCAACACGTTTCTTGAATACACCGACTGCATTCAGATCGATGCCTCGATCAATCCAGGAAATTCGGGCGGGCCGCTGTTCGACATCAATGGCAACTGGATCGGCATTAATGGTCGCGCATCATTCGAAAAGCGTGGCCGCGTCAATTCGGGTGCCGCTTATGCCATCTCCGTCAATCAGGTTCTCAAATTCGTTGACCATCTGAAGTGCGGCCTGATTGTCGATCATGGTCAGGCAGATTTCACTGTCGAAACTTCACCGGACGGGGAAATCGTAGTCAGTCAGGTTTCGGAGGTGTCCGAAGCCTGGCGAAGAGGTCTTCGTCCCCGAGCTCAGCTGGTGTCCTTTGCCGGACGGATACCAACATCCGCGAATGACTTTCAGAATGTCCTGGGAATCTATCCGGACGGATCGCGAGTCCCGCTGACATGGCGCGACAAAGAAGGTCTTCATTCAGCGACAATTCGACTGACGCCTCTTCATGGTTTCACCAACGCGCCGCCACTTCCGGAGGAACGGCAGCCTCGACGTCCCGATCAGGATCCGGATCAGGACGATTCGGAAAAGTCGACTCTGGGTGGCGAAGATGACCTGCCCAAAGAAGTTCAGTCGCTGTTCATCGAACGAGAAGGCTTTGCCAACTTCTTCTACAATCAGAAAAGGCAAACGGAGATCCTGGATGCTCTCAAGCAACGCACCGGATCGCTCGGCGATCCTGCAGTTGCGTGGCAGATCCAGTTTGAAGCACTGCAGGGCACGTTGCCGATGAAGGGCGAACTCGCAATTGGACCGGATACCGTCGGGCTTCGAATGACCGGCGACGTCTGGCTGCAGAAGACGGCTGAGCCCAGCGTTCAGGAAGAACCGCAAGCCTTTCCTGGACTGCTGATTGCAATGAGTCAGATCAGAAAACTGCTGAGCGGGTCAATGACGGCCTTCAATGAACTGCTCGCCGCCGGTTCGACCGTGCACCTGCCCACGGGCAATACATGGCGAGTCCTGCTGACGCGCGAAGGGACTCGCACATGCCGTTGGTACTTCGACGGCACGAACCCCATGCCGGCGGGACTGGACCTGGAATACGCGTCCGGAACGGACGAAATCCGTTTGTTGTTTGACGGCTGGGAAGACCGCTCCGGCACTCTTTTTCCCGGAAAAATCGGCATTGTGAATGCCACCACAGAGCAGATTGAATGGCTCACGGTCACTGCCGCCGCAAAGAAGGAATGATTTTCCTGTCTCCGTGTAAGAATGGCGACGCCCGGTCGTTTTCCTCCATGAGCACTCTGATTTCGAAACGGAGCGGCACTTTGGGGATTTCAGAGGGTTCAACATTTCTGTGAATCTGTCGCGAGCACAAGATCCGGACCGTTCTACGCCAGCATTCGGGAGACATTCCATGTTTGTCGCCACCCTGTTGATCACAACCGCGACCGCAGTTGCCACGGAAGACACCGGCCTGTTTGCTCAGCTGGACAAGAACAAGGATGGTCAGGTCACGTCGGACGAAGTGTCTTCGACACAGCAGACGTTTTTCCGTCGGGCACTTCGAGTGGCAGACCGAAATGAAGACGGTGCACTGAATCAGGCGGAACTGACAGCTGCGACAACCGATGCCAGGCCAGTGGAACTCCCTGGCACCAATATGAACGATCGGATGGCGAACTTTGACCCAAAGATGCTCGACCGCAACAGCGATGGTATGATCACGGCAGAGGAAGTCCCGGCACCACTCAAGGAAAGATTCCAGACGGCTCTTGATCGAATCGGCAAAGACAGTATCGCCGTTGATCAGCTTCAGTCATATCTGCGCGGAGAACGGCCTCAGGACAGCAAGCCCGACGGGAAGTCCGAAGGCAAATCAGAAAACAGAAGTGCTGGCGGTAACAATGGCGAATCGATGATGTCCATGGATTCAGATGACCAGGATTCCCGCATCGCAGCTCTTGTTCGACGCATTGATGCCAACGGCAACGGTCGAATCGAACGCGACGAGCAGGCACGGTATCCGCAGCTGGCGGCAATCCTGGATCGAAATCGCGATGGTCGAATTTCTGAGGACGAAATCAAAGGCACGAATAGTCCTCAGATCATGCCTCGAATGCTCGAAGGCGCCGATTCGA
>CAZIGZ010000299.1:0-2780 GCA_964538835.1 uncultured Chitinophaga sp.
TAAAGAAGGATTGGGAACGATTGAGGACAATCGTTCTACACAAGACTCACGGGGGCTCCGGCCATTCGCCGCCCCCCGAGATGAGTCTTTTTTCGTTTGTAGGTCCTGCTTGCCGAGCAGGACTTTCGCCGTCAGGCGAACCCGTTCTTGCATCCGCAACATGCCTATGCCACCTGCTTCAAGGCAACATGCCTGAGCCGACGCTGCTTTTCCACGATCACCTGCTATCCAATGGAGACTCGCCTGGTCGCTGATCGCGGCGGGGCCGCGAAGTGCCGCTCGGCAAGCGGCACCTACTGCGAAACTCAAATGCTGGCTCGCATCTCATTCAGAATCCGAACGGCGTCATTAGCGGCCAGTTCGGGCAACAGCGCTGTGGACGCGATCCCGGAGACGACCTTCGTGATGTTGTGGTCGACCTGGTCAGCTTTGCCCCACACGGTTCCATTGGCGACCGTCATGTAAATCGACAACGTATGATGGCCGCTTCCAGGGCGTTCTCCGATCACATGCAGCAAACTGAATTCTCCTTCGCGGCCACCGAAGAGCTGCTCGCCAATGCGATAACCGGCCCTCACGCGACCTCCGTGAACCATCAACACGCTCGGGCTGACTCGACATCCCGCAGCTTCCAGCCTGGCACGAAGCGACGTCAGCAGTGTTGTGAGCTGATCGCCTTCAGTCACTGCGGTCGCATTCAGTCCATCGGAAATCACGATCTGCGTGTCGAACTGCTCCTGCGACTCCTTACGCAGGTGCCTCACGGTCTGTTGCGATTCATCCGAAAGATGTTCGCCGCTCACCGGATGCAGAATATAATCGGTGCGGTCGCTTGAGCGAGACTTCAGAAGCACACTGCCGGGGATCGTTGCTGCAAACTGCGGATTCAGTTCCTTCCAGATGCATTCTCTGGCATCGTCGTAGATCCGATGAATCTCTTTGGACAGCTGTGGGTTCAGTTCCGAAGGCTTCTGACCATACCCTTCGGCAATGAAGACGCCCCGTGAGCGAATCTCTGCCAGTCGCTGTTGCCCTTCGCTGCGAATCTGCTCCTCCGTTCGGACATCACCCTTGCGCCGGCAATACTGCTGATACACCCAGATCGGATCGCCAAAGTACTCCGTTGGTTTGCCCTTGGCATCAATCACACCGAGTGTCTGAAAGAACTGCCACATGCTGTTGCTGACTCGATATCCGAACTTCTCCCGGATATGCACATGATCCTGGTAACCAGTTGTCAGATACCCCAGCATGGGATCAATGCGAGTTGGCAAGGCCATCAGGTACGCCGGATTCGCCGGCATGATCTGGTCAATGCACCAGCCCAGATCATCGAGAGACACATCCATGTGCAGCGTTGAGCAGACATCGAGACCGATCGTCAGGCCATGAAGCTTGCCCATGGCGATATCTTCGAGACAGCAGCGAACGAGCTGATCTCTGGTTCGAAACACTTCAGGACCGATGAAGCCCGCCACATCATTCAGATGAACCCACGGACTCCAGGGCTTGTTCTCCTTTTTCAGCGCGGACGCCACAACCGCCGTCAGGGCTCGGGCGAATCCGTACTTGCGTGATTCGAACACGACCATGTCCGTGCCGTAGCCATGCCCATTCGTAAAGTCTGCGCCCTGGCCGGTTTCAAAGTACAGGCCAAACTTCGCCTGGCGAGTCGACGCGTGGTCTTTCATCTTCTGCACGGAGATGTCAAACGTCCTGTTAGCTCCGTCGTTCCCCGCGATACTCTGAAACCAGAACGCCGTTGATCCCGGGTAGAGCTTCTCCACTTCGGCCTGCACATCAATATGGGCCAGCACGCAGTGAGGCATCACGTCGGTCAGACCAAACGTCTGCAGAACGTCCTGAAGAGTCTTCTCGACAGATGCCACGGACTCCGGATCGCTCGAAACAGGATTCGTGCCCAGCAGCACATCGCCGACGGCATAAGCAAACGCATCAAAGACCTGCCAGCGGATATCGTCGACATTGTCGGTCGGTGAATTGGGCTGGACGCGAGCACCAAGGTAGCCCTTCGCGCCGATCTGACTTCCCGGAAGTGGATTGAACAGTCGAGAACCCAGCTGGATCAGTTCGTCATTGCTCATCAGACGAACAACGCAGGCAATCACATCGCTGCTGAGTCCGCGTCGAATCTCATGCAGCTCCGACTCCGGCCGCGTCAGAAGCAACGACTTGAGTTCGCCGAGCGTCAGTGTCGACAGTGCCGACTGCTGGTCGGCATCGATCCCGGTAGCCAGAAACTCCAACAGCTCATCACGGTACGGCGGATGCTGATCGATCTGCGCCAGCGTTGTGCGCGAAAGCAGTTCTCTGGAAAGTGTGCGCTGGGCATCATCCTTCGCAGCAACGCCGACGATCGCATCGCCTTCCTTGAACTCATTCGCTGCACCCAGCATCTGGCAGTACAGAGTCTGGTCGAACTGGCCCGCCGTCTGTGTGACCCAGCCGATCAGATCTCCATCGGCTGGTGCAGGATTCTGCTGTCCTCTCAGTCGTCCGCCTGCAGCGATCAGGGCCGCAGAACAGCCTGCCATCAGAAAGCGACGTCGTCGCCATGCATTCGTGTTCGTCGGCACCATGCGATTCCTCCTTCGGACAGAGAAGGAGAATGGTAACGAACGGAAGCGCTAACTTGTAGGCCCTGCTTGCCGAGCAGGACTTTCGCCGTCAGGCGAACCCGTTCTCGCATCCGCAACATGCCTAAGCCACCTGCTTCAAGGCAACATGCCTGAGCCGACGCTGCTTTTCCACGATCACCT
>CAZIGZ010000300.1:0-2648 GCA_964538835.1 uncultured Chitinophaga sp.
CATGGAATGACCGAGCTACGTAGTCGAGTCATTCCATGACTCGAACTTTTTTCCCTGCATTCGGTGCTGTAGAATCGATGTGGTAGTGGCTTTGCGTCTAGGCCGCTCGGCGTTTGCGTTTTGCTTCGGGGGGCGTTTTCCAGCGTCGGTGAACCCAAAAATACTGTTCCGGGGCTTTGCGAATCAGAGCTTCCAGGGACGATGTGAAGCGCTGCGTCATTCGCTCGATGCCGGTGACATCCTGAAACTCAGCGGCATCAATGATGTCCTGGGTTGTAAGGCAGAACTGCACCCAGCGAGGATTCCGTTGCTTTTCCGGTGGCAGTCGCCATGCCCCACCCACAACAACCAGTGCATTGTATTGCAGAGCCAGCAGGGCGATGGACTTGACCGTTGACGCAGGTTTGCCAAAGAAGTCTACGAAGAGGCCATTGCGTCCCGCATCCTGATCACACAGAAGCGACGCCATTCCATTGCGATTCATGATGGCAGAAAGTTCAGCGCCGGCACCGGTCTTTGAGATGATCCAGTTGCCTGTGGATTCACGGTATTCACGGAACCAGTCCTGCAGCAGAGGATTGTCCATGAATCGGGCGACGACGCCCATCGGAAATCCAAAGTGACCGAACGTGTTGACGCTGATTTCCCAGTTTCCGAAGTGGCCGCTCAAGAAAATCACTGGCCGTCCGGAGCACATCGCCTGAACACATTCATTCCGCTGTTCGAACATCAGAACATCGCCACATGACGCCAGACGAAAATGCCTGGGCAGCTGGACCATTTCGCAGACCATACGAAACAGGTGCGACCACATACCGAGAATGATCTCGTGGACTCGCTCATCGGAAATGTCAGGACCAAACGCGGTTCGAATGTTCTCCGCCGCAACCGGGTACCGACTGGCCTTTCTGGGAAGGACGTTCACAACAAACCATGCCAGACCGTTGGCCATCGCAATCGACGCGCGAACTGGCAGGCTCTTCACCGCAAAAAGCAGCAGGTGAAAAACGGCGAATTCCAGTCTGTGGCGTATGTTCATCCATGACATAGCGGAATCATGATGAATCGCGCCCAGATTGAAAATGCCAAACTGGCCTGCATTTTGTCAGCGAAAATGCGTTAGTTGTTGCTGGCGACGTTTTCGGGGAGCAGCCCCTGAGATTTTGCGATGACGTGCAGCAAAGTGCGATTGTCCAGAAACGGCTCTTTGCCCTGAAAGGCCCAGACGACCTTACCGTTGCGATCGACGACGAAAGTTCCATGATCGACGATGTCGTCACCTTCTTCAGAGCCTCGATGCAGCACACCCCACTGTTCGGAAACGGCCTGATCAACATCTGCGACGACCGGGAATCCAAACCGACCGTACTCCGCGAATCGTTCCGCTGTGTGTTCCGGAGAATCGGAGCTGATCGCGACGATGTCCGCATCGAGTTCCCGGAAGTAATGCAGGTCTTTGTCGAGAGCCACGAGCTGGGCCACGCAGTGACTACAGCCGTACCCAAGATAAAACACCACCACCAGCGGGCGGTTGTGACCCAGTTCCGAGAGTTTCTGGACGAGTTTCGTGTCGTCCGGGAGTGCAAAGTCAGGAGCGTTTTGCTGAAGAAGAATGTGCTGCTGCGAAGCGACCGGTGTCATTGCGCCGCTCAGAATCTCGGACAGCCCGCTTGTGAGCTTCGTCGACTGGGCCACCTGAAGATACGCTTCCGCGTCTTTTCGGACATTGCCCGTCGAAATAAGGCCATACTTCAGGCAGATCTGGCGACACTGTTCCAGGATCCCGGCGTCCGTCACGGTTTCGGGAGGATTGGCGGAATGGTAAATCAGCACTACTGCGTAGAACGTCGCCACCACGAACAGAAAGCCCAGGAACAGTTTTGTTCCCCACTCTCGTTCGCGCGGTTCGTGCGTTGAAGATTCACCAGGTGCGGTCAAATTCTCTGGTGTACTCATGACAGTAGCCCTCCGAGTGCCATTCTGCCTTTCCCCTATATCGGCCACCAGAGCGACGTTTCGTTGTCCGAAGGATTCTCAGACCTGCAGAAAGATTGCCGATTTTGAGGGTTAAGCCAGGGCAAATCGGAAGAACAGAACAGTTGGCCGGACGCTGCTCGAATCACGGAACTGACGGAAATCAGCCGTCCGGCAAATCGCTTTCCGTCTGTTTGCAGAACGGGACCGAGCAAACTTTCTCGAAACAAGATCACCGTTGCATGCTGTTCTACGCGAACTGGCGAGCCGGTCTTCAGCCTTTCCTGCGATTCCAGAAACAAGGAACAGGCTCAAAGAACGCCATCGGGACGAACCAGGGGCGGATTTTCGTGTCATCGACTCAACCTCTCCGTCTCACCTGCCGAAATACTCGCCGTGGATTCTTGAAATCCCCGGCGGAAGGCGATAGCCTCCGCTCTCTCGCTTCGGCGAGACGGTACTTGGGGTCGTAGCTCAGTCGGTTAGAGCGCCAGCCTGTCACGCTGGAGGCCGCGGGTTCGAGTCCCGTCGACCTCGTAAGAAAGCCCGCAGTCGAATTTCGGCTGCGGGCTTTCTTCGTTTTCAAAACCCGGGATGCACAGACGCAGGCCAGCATGTTGGCTCAGTGACCGCTCAGCCGGCTGCGAAACACAAAAAACGCCGCACCCAGCAGA
>CAZIGZ010000301.1:0-2635 GCA_964538835.1 uncultured Chitinophaga sp.
CGATTGAGGACAATCGCATTACACTGCGGGCCCGCCCTCGAGCTTGCTGACGCTCGCTCGACCGCTCCCGCACTTCGTGCGAGTGGGGAGGACTTCTGGCGAAGTCCACTACGTTGCTGGTCATTGTTGGTCGTTTACTTTACGGGTTTCATCTGATGCGGTTGGATTCGAAGATCTATGTGGCTGGTCATCGCGGGATGGTTGGCGGGGCGGTGGTTCGGCGGTTGAAGGAACTGGGCTACCAGAATCTGCTGCTGCGGACTCGCTCGGAGCTGGATCTGACGTCGCAAAACGCCGTAGACGATTTCTTCCAGACAGAGCGGCCGGAGGTCGTTGTCTTCGCGGCGGCTCGGGTCGGCGGGATTCTGGCGAACCAGACTTACCCGGCGGAGTTCCTGTTTGAAAACCTGGCGATGGCGACGAATGCGGTTCATTCGGCGTGGCGAAACGGAACGGAACGCTTCCTGTTTCTCGGCAGCACCTGCATCTATCCTCGCTTGGCTCCTCAGCCCATTCCCGAAGACAGCCTGTTGAGTTCTCCTCTGGAGCCCACCAACGAAGCGTACGCGATTGCGAAGATCGCTGGCCTCAAAATGTGTGAGTTCTATCGGCGGCAGTACGGGGTGACGTACCATTCCGCGATGCCGACGAATCTCTACGGTCCGGGGGACAATTACCATCCGGAAAACAGCCACGTCCTGCCGGCACTCATTCGGCGATTTCATGAAGCGAAGGTCCGAGGAGATTCGTCCGTGACGATCTGGGGCACCGGAAGTCCTCTGCGAGAATTCCTGCATGTCGATGACCTGGCAGCCGCCATTGTGCATCTGCTGGGACTCGAGAATCCTCCGGACCTCGTGAACCTCGGCAGTGGCTCAGAGATTTCCATTTTGGAACTGGCCAAGCTGGTGGCTCGCACGGTGGGCTTTTCCGGTTCGATCGAGACCGATCCCTCCAAGCCCGATGGAACGCCTCGAAAGCTGTGCGACATCAGCCGCATCCAGGCAACCGGCTGGCAACCCAGGATCTCGCTCGCCGACGGCGTGGCCGCGGCGTACCAGGACTTTCTGCGCGATTTCGGCACGGAACGGCTGCGAGGGAAGTAGGGGCGAGCCAACGAGGGGCCGCGATCGCTGGTTGAGCGGTCGGGTGGCCTGAGGGGAAATGGTTAATGGTTATTGGAGATTGAAAAGTGCAGATTGGAGCTGTTCTTGGTTCGGGGGGCGAAGGGCGGCGAATTTACGCGAATCGACGCGAATAATCGCAGGGAGGGATTCAGCAACCGAGGGGCCGCGGTTGCTGGCTGTGCGCCCCGGTGACTTGTGGGCACTATGCGGCCCGGTGGCTTGTGCAATGGTTAATGATTATTGGAGATTGAAAATTGCAAAGTGGGCGAAGGGCTGGGTTCCCGCCTGCGCGGGAATGACGGGGGGGGCTGAGGCGAGGGCAACCAGGCGATGGGCGGAACCGCGGATTCACGCGGCTGGCTGGGCGGCCCGGTGATTCGAGGACAATGGTTGATGATTATTGGAGAATGAAAAATGCAGATTCATGCAGTTGTTTGATTCTGCGGCCTCGTAGATCCCTCGCTGACGCTTCCGGTTGGGATGGTGGGGGATTGATGGGATTAGGATTAAGATCAAGATTAGGATTAAGACTTTTTACGGCTGGAGGTAGGCTTTGATGCCGTCGAGGACCATTTGGACGGCCATCATGACAAGCAGCATGCCCATGAGTCTCTCCATGGCTCGCGCGCCGCGGGCGCCGAGGAAGGCGTAGATGCCGGGAGACAGTGCCAGGATCAGGGTGGATAGTCCGCAGGCGATCATGACGGACGTCGCGACCAAGCTTCGGTCGTACTTTTGAGCCAGCAGCAGGATCAATGAGATCGTGCTGGGGCCGGCGATCAGCGGAATGGCAATGGGGACGATCACGGGATCCGCATTGTCTTCTTCATCCATCAGCTTTTTGCCCGGGAAGATCATGCCCATGGAGATCATGAAAAGAACGATCCCGCCAGCAATTCCCAGCGAATACGACTTCAGGCCCAGAGCGTTCATGACCGGCCCGCCGGCAAACACGGCGAGTTGAAGAATCAGCAGCGCGACGACACTCTCACGAATCATGATCCTGCGCCGCTGCGAGGGCGTGTAGTCCTTCAGCAGCGAATTGATCATGACCAGGTTGCCGAATGGGTCGAGGACAATAAACAGAAGCAAAACGGTCTGCAGCATGGAAATCCTCAGAGTCAGTTCACCCAAATTCGCCGGGATGATACTGAGAGGAACGCAAACGCCCAATTTGGATTCTGAGACCTTCGAGAGAGTTTCAGCAAAATGGAAGGAGAACGGAATACGAATGGCTGATCCACTCGAGGACCGTTGTCACAGCAGGCTGTGATTGGGAAAGCGGCACCTACTGTAGGGCCTTTCTGCCGGAAAGGCCTTTCGCCGTCAGGCGAACCTCGTTCTGGCCCACACATCAAAGAAACCCACCCACTCAGAACGCAGAACTCCGCGGTTGCTTTCTTCCACGTTGGCCTTGGAGACTGTGGTACGTTAAAGGGGCGCTGGTCGCGGCGGGGCCGCGAAGTGCCGCTCGGCAAGCGGCACCTACGGTAGGTCACGCCTGCCGG
>CAZIGZ010000302.1:0-2591 GCA_964538835.1 uncultured Chitinophaga sp.
GGAATTCTTGGCGTTGCGTCGGAAATGACCCAGGCCATCGACTCGCGGATCTACCCTGATCTTGTCCTTCGTCCTGAACGATTGTCGGCACTGCAGAAGCTCGCGATACCGGAAGTCACGACAGCCGAAAAAGGTGGTGCTGTGCGAACTGTCAGAGAGATCCACTCGCCGGAAGAAATGGCCACTATTGATCAGATGTTTGCGCAGTACTCTGAGGAGTTCATCCAGCGAAGTGTTCAGAAGAATCAGCCCTTCTATCTGGTGCACGCGTTTTCCCGAGTTCACAACGACAACTATCCCGCACCCGGATATGCCGGAAAAAGTCCGGCCGGTTTTCCGTATAAGGATGCCATTGTTGAAGTGGATGACATTGTCGGTCGTCTGATGAAGGTGCTCAAAGAGTGCGAACAGCACGAGAACACACTTGTCTTCTTCACTTCCGACAACGGTGCCAATGAAGATGTCTGGCCTGATGGCGGCTTCAGTCCATGGCGTGGGGGAAAAGGAACGACGTGGGAAGGCGGTGTACGAGTTCCCGGCATTGCATGCTGGCCAGGCACAATTCAGCCGCGTGCCGCGAGCGATGGACTGTTCGATCTGATGGACTTGTTTCCAACCGCACTTTCCATCGCCGGTGAATCTGCCCGCATTTCCGACAAGCGTTACATCGACGGAATTGATCAGATCGGTTTCCTTCTCGCAGACAACGGGGAATCCTCAAGACAAACCGTCTTCATGTACGGTGGTAACGCACCAATCGCGCTGCGATGGAATGAATACAAAGTTCACACGAGCGTGTATCTGACTCAGGGACCCATGAAGAATCTGGACGAATCGGTGCTGACCAGTACCGGTGACTGGCCCTGGGTCTACAATCTCTATATGGATCCAAAGGAGCAGCGAAGTACCGGCCATCGATATTTTGAATGGGGCCTCGCCGCTGTAAAGCCGATGCTGGAAGCTCATGTTGCGACGTATGCCAAATACCCTCGAAAAAACCTTGGGCTTGCCACTCCCCGTTAATTCCAGAGTTCAAATCTTCAGGGGACAACCGTGCTGAATCCGGTTCATACTTTCTCTGCCGTCTTCATCTGCCTCGCAACTGTATTGTGTTCGGGAACGGAAACCCGGGCGGGCGATAAGCCAAACATAGTCGTCATCATGACTGACGACATGTCGCCGTACGATATCTCTGCCTACCATCGGGGACTTGGTGCGGTGACCACGAAGAACATTGATCGCATTGCGCGAGAAGGTCTGATGATTTCAGACTACTATGCTCAGCCAAGCTGCACTGCCGGAAGAGCTGCGTTTCTTACAGGTCAGTATCCGATCCGAACGGGACTGACATCCGTTGGCCAGCCAGGTTCTCCCGTGGGCTTGCATCAGGACGATGTCACGATTGCGACCATGCTGAAGTCACTTGGCTATTCGACCGGCCAGTTTGGCAAAAGCCATGTCGGAGATCGCAACGAATTTCTTCCGACCGTCCACGGCTTTGATGAGTTCTATGGCTTCCTTTATCACCTCAACATGATGGAGATGCCAGAACAACCTGAGTTCCCGAAGAATCCGAACTTCCCTGGCCGACCTCGTAATGTGATTCATGCCGTCGCAACTGCAACATCAGATATGACCAACGATCCTCGCTGGGGACTCGTCGGCAGTCAGAAGATCAATGACGAAGGACCACTCGGTGCCCAGCGCCAAGCATCTTTTGATGACGAAGTTCTTCAGCGATCAGTAACGTGGATGGAAAATCAGGTCACTGCAGATAAACCATTCTTCCTGTGGTTCAACCCTTCAAGAATGCATCAGCAGATTCACGTGAGCGGAGACTGGGCGGGAAAAAGCGGCCATGGTGCATACGCCGATGCGCTGATGCATCTTGACACGGTGGTCGGAAAACTCCTGGACGCAATTGATGCTCATGGGATCAGGGAGAACACGATTGTCGTTTTCACATCCGACAATGGAATGAACCTTTCCCATTGGCCAAGTGCCGGCACTGGGCCATTTCGCGGAGAGAAAGGTACGACGTGGGACGGCGGTTTTCGAGTTCCTGCTCTGATTCGATGGCCGGGAAAAATTGAAGCCGGCGGATGGACTGGCGAACTGATGACCTCAGAAGACTGGATGCCGACGCTGCTGGCTGCGGCGGGGCAGACGAATGTTCGCGAAAAGCTGCTGGAAGGAATGTCGATCAATGAAAAGAACTATCGAGTTCACCTTGATGGATATAACCAACTCGACATGTTGACCGGGAAGGGCCCGTCAAAGCGGAGCGAATTCTTCTTTTATGGTGAAACAGAACTCAACGCAATTCGCGTTGGGCACTGGAAAGTCCATCTTGCCATCAAGAACGACTGGCTCAAAGTCGCCGAAAAGGTTCCCGCAGGATTATTGATCGATATCAAACTCGATCCATTCGAAAGAAGTCCCGATACACACGGACACTTCACCTGGATGAAAGAAAAGACGTGGGTGGCCCCGGAGCTTGCTACTCCGGTTCTTCAGCACCTCAAAAGTCTGAAGGATTTTCCGCCACGTCAGCATGGCTCGGGAGTTGGTGCTCAGACGCTGGGGCTCGA
>CAZIGZ010000303.1:0-2502 GCA_964538835.1 uncultured Chitinophaga sp.
TCGTAGAAGCCGCTGCCGCCGGCCCAGTCGGTGGGTTCTTCCGGTGTCAGCACGTTGATATTGCCGCCAGCCTGAGTCGCATCGGTCAATCCTCCGAAGGGCATCCATGTGACGCCCACGTTGACCTTGTCGGTGATTCGACACACGGCCTGAACACTTCCCTGTGCGTTGCAGACGGACACCTGCTGATCCTCCACCAGCCCGCGGCGCCCAGCGTCTTCGGGATGAATCCACACTTCCAGAATCCCCGCGCGACGACAATGCCAGTCGATGTGACTGTAGCTGGAGTTCAGGAAGAACAGCGCCTTGCCGGTGATCAGCTGCAGGGGATAGTTCGAGTCCGTAGCAACTCGGATGGCCCCCGGTGACGGCAGAGGATCGATGCCCATCCGCTCAAGGTCTTCGGAATACAAACGAGCTTTGCCGGAAGGAGTCGGGAATCCTCCGTTCGCAAACGGGCGCCAGTCTTCGTCATGATTCAGATGCAGGTAACCTTCTTCCATCAGTCGCTCAAGAGTCACGCCCTTCAGCATCGGATGGTCACTGTTCAAGGCTGTCCGCAGAAGATCTTCATCGGAGTCAAACAGCCACGATTCCGTCCTGCCCAGGGCCTTCGCCAGCCGACGGAACAGCTCCGTGTTGCAGACGGATTCGCCCAGAGGATCAATCGCGGGGCGATTCAAAGACAGATAGTGATGGCCCCATGCGGGCACCAGATCCAGGTGCTCAATCTGACTGGTCGCCGGCAGCACGTAGTCGGCATAGCGAGCCGTGTCGGTGATAAACAGATCATGCACGATCGTCAGCAGGTCTTCCCGCTCGAGTCCTCGCAGGACCTGCGGCTGATTTGGCAGTGTCGCCGCAGGATTAGCATTGTAAACCAGTACGGAACGCACGGGTGGCGACAGTGTTGAGGAGCACAGATCATGTCCCAGATCCCGCATGTTCAGCGTGCGAGTTCCCGGAACATGATGTTCGGGCATCAGCAGCCCTTTCATGTTCAACGTCGAATACTGCAGAGCATGAGTGGACCGCGACAGACCGCCGCCTCGATGTCGCCATGCTCCGATCAGAACAGGTAAGCAGGCGATCGTACGGAACGTCATGGCTCCGTTGTGATGATGTTCAAGACCGATCAGAGGACGCAGCAAAGACGGTGTCGTTGTTGCATAGTCCTTTGCCAGCTGTTCAATCACATCGACGGACAGGCCGGTGATTTCCGCGACGCGTGACGGAGGATACTGCTGAACTCGTTCAGCCAGCTGAGCGTAGCCAGTGGAGTATTTCTCCACATAGTCATGATCGACGTAACCATCGCGAATGATCACATGCATCATCCCCAGAGCCAGCGCGGCGTCACTGCCGGGACGAGGCGCGATGTGCCAGTCGGCAGCTTCGGCCGTGCGAGTTCTGACGGGATCAATGACGACGATCTTTGCACCTCGCTGTCTTGCTTCCAGAATGACAGGCCAGAGATGCATGTTGGTCACGATCGTGTTCGTGCCCCAAAGAATAATCAGACGGCTGTGCACGAGGTCTTCCGGATTCACGCCCGTGCCGGCTCCCTGTGTCGCACAGATGCCGTTGTGAGCCACGACGCCACAGATGCTGCGATCAATCTGGCTGGCCCCGAGAACTCCGAACAGGCGGAAGTCGAGCGATGAGCTGGCCAGAAGACTTTGATTGCCCGCTGTGCTGAACGGAAGAATGGCCTCCGCACCGGATTCCTGAATGATGGCCTTCCATCGAGCCGCGATGTCGCTGAGTGCTTCCTCCCAGGAGACTCGCACGAACTTCGCTTCCCCCTTCTTGCCGGTTCGCTTCAAAGGATGCAGGACTCGATCCGGATGGTAGACTCGTTCGAGGTAGTGATTCACCTTGCCGCACAATGATCCGCGAGTAAACGGATGATCGGGATCGCCGTAGAGTTTCTCCGCCCTGCCCTGCCGAACATCCACCATCCAGGTACAGGTATCCGGACAATCATGCCCACACGCACCACGAATCACCGAAAGCCCTGACTCCGCCACCGACATGATGCCCTCTTTTCAGTCCTGCTGCTTTGCGTCCAATTGTAGAGCGATTGTCCTCAATCGCTTCGTGATCACAAATCACATGCAGACAGCGAATCGCAGGAGGAATCGCAAAACGGCTGAGGACAGCCGTTCTACACAGTGTAGAGCAGTTGTCCTCAACTGCTCCGTCACACAAATCACATACAGACAGGAAATCGCAGGAGGAATCGCAAACGGCTGAGGACAGCCGTTCTACACTGTGTAAAGCGATTGTCCTCAATCGCTTACTCGCCGCATCGCGAAGCCTACCATGAAACGCTGCGAAGATCTGTAGTGGATCTCGCCAGAGATCCGAAAACTCTGGCTGGTGACGGGAACTCTGGCGAGTTCCACTACGACTCGGCCCATCCTGAACTGCTGACGCTCGCCGAACGGTGCTCTTTACCAAATCCGCGGAACACCATAGCGATCAAACATCTCATCACTG